>JBBDXJ010000001.1:0-10075 GCA_040902445.1 Cyclobacteriaceae bacterium
CGCTGCAGCAATATAAGGGAAGTTTTGTCGTAGTGTCGCACAACCGTCACTTCATAAATCTGATCGCAAACAAGATCTGGTACATCGAGGATAAACAGATCAAGGAATACCCGGGCACCTACGAAGAGTATGAATACTGGAAAAAGAAAAACCAGTTAAACGGTGCTGCGCCTGACCAGGAATCAAAAAAACCGAAAGCAGAAAAGAAACCACAACCGGCGAAAGAAAAAACTTCGTCTCGGGAAGCGCAACTTAAAAATCTGGAAAAGGAACTGAAGAAAGTTGAAGATCTGATAGAAAAGCTGCAGGCTGAAAAGATAAATGTTGAAGCAGAAATGTCGCGTCCGGAAGTATTTTCTGATTTTGGTAAACTCAACCTTGTTCAGGAAAAATTCAACCAGGTGAATAAAGAATTAAACGAAGCTAATATCCGCTGGGAAGAAGTGGTTACGTCAATTGATCAACTTGGTGGTTCGTAAATCCTGCGCTCATGCACGCACTCGAATGGTGAGACCCCACCAGCGCAAGCCGTCGGCTTTGATAAGGCAATAACATGGTCATTTGCGCCTCTTGCGGTTCGAAACGCAATCAACGAGGATTCACCTGTTGGTAGAAAATGGACCATACGGGAAACCCGGCTCCGGAGGGTTCGTATTCGCCGGTTCTTCTACAAACAGGATACTCCTACGGAGTTGCAAAGTGTAGCCCGTCAACGCAATCCAAATCCTATTTGAACAGAAAGTCTTTCAATATCGCGTCGCTCAGTGAACTTGTTTGGAGAGTTACCCCATCCCCAAAATCTCTCCGTCCACTCACTGGTAAGTCTTTGAAATCTGTAACCTGCTGTCAGGTACAAGACCATATTTCCGTTCTGAATTCTGTAACCCAACAACGGATGGAAAATAGACCCTCCCTTGTCATCATATCGGAGCGCAGCTTCTGGTCTGGTTGGATTCCATGCCTTCGAATACCCCGCATTGAACTGAATAAACCATCTATTCCTCCCTTTGGAAAGGTCGAATGCAACGCTTCCAAAAATTGGAAAAGTCCGCCATTCGGTATATGCATCGTACCCGATCCCCGCGCCAAAAGCAAAACGTTTATGACGGACACCCTGTATGAGGGAAACAGTCATGGCCGAACCTTTGCCTTTTTTTCCCAATAAACCACCGGAATAAATGGACAAAAAATAGGAAGGTTTTGAATCCAGACTATCGGCTTGCCCGACTGCACAAAACGAAACAAAGAAAATGGAAATGACAAGGAAAACCCTACTCTTCATTGGTAATTAAGAGCTTACTTAATAGTTTCATCTCGGAAGGGTTGCTGTAATCGTACTGGAATATTCCATCCTCGCCAATCATCATAAGAACGTCATCGAACGGAATGACATCCAGTGCATTTATATCCTTAAAGTGCGCGATCTGATTCTGATTAATTCTCAAAACGTCGGTGGCATCGTACGTTTTGAGGCCATCGTTTCCGTCGCAGATGAAAAGCGTTTTATTATCAATGCCAAGTCCATGAGGATTTGTCATCGGGTAAGCCTTCACCAATTTCGGTGAACTCAGGTTCTTGATATCGATCACCTCGAGTTGATTCGTAAAACCCTGGCACATCGTTCCGGAGCGCAATGTCACATACGCATAATCATCATCTACTACAACCGGATCACAGCTTCTGATGTGCTGGTAGGTGCTTATGAGTGCAGGAGACTCAGGCGAAGAAATGTCGAGAATATACATACCACTGCTCGATCCGATGAACAGGTTGCTCTTATACGGAAAAATAGTTTCGATATCCCAGGAAAGGTTGGTCCTGGTTTTTGCCACCGGGTTGGTTTCGTTGCTTACGTTTACTGTTTGCACGTCACCTCCATCGAGCAGGTATAGATGATCTCCGGTGACTGTGAACCGGGCCAACGAGCCGCCCACCCCGGAGCCAGAGCCGGTCCCCGGGGCGATAGCAGCCGTTGCACTAAAATTTGCGGCCATATCGGCGCGCAAGGCTATACCATTCTCAAAGAAAACCCCTCCCCAGGGTTGAAGATTATTGGTATAACAATCAGATTCATCTATAAAAACTTGCTTTCTTTCTTCAAAACTTGTGATGACACAACAATTTTCATCAATGGAATAACCCATGACCTGGTAATTTTTTAAAATACCCTCGAGACGGTTAACTTCCTGTATGTTGGAGACATCAGATACATCAAACGCAACAAGGTCAACATAGCTGTCAGCATACAGCGTATTCCCTTTTATGGCCAGATCATAATTGCCGGGAATGTTTAAAAACTTCAGCTGTACCGGGTTCGCGGGATCCTGGTTATTGATGATGTGAATTCCTTCTCCGGGTTCATTTACATACATCAAACCATCCTTAAAGTAAATTTTTCCCAAAGCTCTGATAGGTTGGGGCGCAAGCAGGCGAACGCTCTCACGGATTTCTTCTACTGTAGTATAAACGGGTTCGTAATAAACGTACTCATTGGTTACTTCACACTTATCAGTACACCCTTCTAACAAAACGCTTAATCCCAGTAAGGTTGTCAGGAATAATAAAGCGTAAAGTGAAACGTGGATTCTTTTTTGCAGCCTGTTTTCGAGCGATTCCATAGGCATTCGGGGTGGTTTGATCTTTAGACACCAGCCCACGGCGAATGGTTGTAAGGTTAATGGAAAATATAACGGAATCTTAAGCCCACGTCAAAAGTAAGCGGGGTTGACTGCACGCCCAGTTCGGATTTATAAATTGTATTGAAGGGATAACGGATGCCGGGATTGAGTGAAACGCGATAGTGGTGGCCAAACCGATAGCTTACCTCCGTACCCAATAATCCACTGAGATTCACTGATCTGTATGGAGAATCCGCTCCGCCGGGTTGCGAAGTTTTATCCAGTTGATCACTATCGGCCTTGATCGTATTTTGTAAAAACAGGTCGGTGGCAACCCCCGCATTCAATTGTAAGCCAAATGTCTTATTTACCAGTAAATATCCAGCCTGCATGGGTATGCTTAAATATCGCATGCTGTTATTGACATTGTAAGGGGCGGAGTACACAATTTTATTATTCAAATCAGCTTCATCCGAATGCATCAGGTCATTGGTGGAGACAGCGCGAAACCGTTGCTGTTGAAAATTGTTCGTTGCAGCCACAACGTTGTTGGCAGTATATTCGGAGGCATGTGTCAGGTAGTTGACACCGCCCTGAAAGACCCAACGCTCCGAGATCTTCGTGCCGACGTTCACCCCCATCGAATAGGTATATCCCGAGGCTTTTGTTTCCTGATCAACGATGGGCGCCGCAAGGCTCATGTTGGAATACAAAGTAGCCGGAGCAGGACTGGAAGCTACGGATTGCACAGTATTAAAGGATCCGGCTGCGAAACCCACCGATGTCCAGAGATTTTCGTTTTGATTTTTCCCTTTCTTTTTATTTTCCTTTTCGTCCTGCACTTCCCTCTCGCGCTGCTCCAAACGCGCCAACATTTGCAACACAGGATCAACCACGGGTTCCTCTTGCTTTTGGGGCTGAATGATAACCTTTATCTCTTTCGGGCTGTACAGGGGGGACAAGGCACGGTCGTCAATTGCCCGGGGAAGTTCCGTGAAACGGTCGCCAGGCTTTGTATCTGCAAATGATTCCAGGCCATCCTTCTGAGGATTATCAGAAAAATTTGAAGCATCTGAGTTTTTACCCGGGGTTTGAGAATGGTCGCGGGGTAAACTGTTACCCTGGCCGCTAATCCCCTGCACCTCGTTTCCGGAAGCAGTATTGTCAGGGGTTATTGCAGGACTCGCGGTTCCTTCTGTACGGGAAGTTGAATTGCGTTCCTCCTGAATTGCAAGATCATTTCCCTGAGTTGTTTTATCCGATGCTGAAGTCAGGCCATCGGACGTAGCGGGTGTATTAACGGCAGCATTATCCGCTGATCTCTGGTCCTGGTTGAAAATATTGTAGAAACCAACACCGCCTATCGCCATGGCGAATACAACAGAGGCTGCTGCGAGCATCTGATAAAACATCAGGCGTCTTTTCAGGTGTCCCCCTTTAGCTTTTTCAAGGTCAAGTTCAATATTCATCCATACCTTATCGGATGGGCTGATCTCAGCCTTATCAAAAGCATTCTTCAAGGACTCTTCAAACTTTTCCCTCTCCATATTTTTCATAATATGATGATTCCTTCAATAATTTTGCCTGCATCAGGCTTCTTGCCCGGGCGTATTGTGACTTGGATGTGCCTTCGGATATGCCCAATAATCCGGCGATCTCCTTGTGGTTATAACCTTCAATTGCAAAGAGGTTGAACACAACCTGGCAACCCTGTGGCAAGGACTGGATCATTTCCAGCAATTGTGAAAAATGAATTCCGGAAAGGCTGACCTCATCTTCTGGCACATCAATTTTCTCCACATCCACCATCGGGTACAGATACATTTTTTTGCGTTGGCTGTTAAGGGCTGTGTTGACCATGATGCGGGTGATCCAGGTCTCAAGTTTACTTTCCTGGCGGAAATCTTTCAGAGCATTAAAAACTTTCACAAATCCCTCCTGTAAAATATCCTCAGCTTCAGCTACTGCTTTGGAATACCGAAGGCAAACGACCATCATTTTCCGGCAATAGCGTTCATACAGGGCTTGCTGGAAACCTCTTTCACCCTTGCGGCATCCGTCGATGAGCTCTTGTTCGCTGAGCATGTACCCGTATATACGGCCGTTTTGCATTATTAGACCCCTTATTGCTCTAAAAGGTTGGAATGGTTTTATAGTTTTGTCAAACGTATGAAAAGCAACCTATTGATATTCATGTGCTTCCTGTGGAGTTGCACACCCCTTACGCAAAGTTCGCAGAATTCAGCCAGCAATCCTAAGGCGATGCGATTCGTTGATTTCGCCTATGAGCCTCAGATCCGCACCATTGCAATCAGGCCGGGTTTTGATGATCCCAGGTCGTTTATAGAACCCGCGGTCACCCGGCTGGGGGAATGGAATTTACTGCTGGAATTCGATGATCTCCGCGATCAACGAGATAACTACTACGCACGCATTATCCACTGCAATTATGACTGGACACGTTCCGACCTGATGGACCTGGATTTCCTCAACGATTTTAATGAGTACCCCATCAATAACTTTGAGTTTTCTGTCGATACCCATATTCCCTACGTACACTACTGGATTAATCTCCCGCCTGTAAAATTGCCGGGGAATTATATCGTGGCCGTACACCGCGGCACGGACAAAAATGACATCATCCTCAGCAAAAGGTTTATGGTTTTTGATACGCGGGTTAGTTTTGAAAATGAACGGAATCTCATCGGCGCAGGCAGCGTTGCCTCCCTCAATCAACAAATTAATTTTACACTCAATTACAAAAATCTCGACATCATCAATCCCCTGGAAAATGTAAAGGTCTCCATCCGCCAGAACCAGCGCTGGGATAATATCGCCACCGACATCCAACCCAGCTTTGTACGGGAAATCGAAAAACAACTTGAATACCGTTTCTTTGAGTCCGAAAAAATGTTTAAAGGAGGGAACGAATTCAGATTTTTCGATTTGCGATCGCTTAATAATCCAGGCAGGAACGTAGCCAGGGTAAACAAAACGGTGAAACCCTTTGAAGTCTTTATCGACCGAGATAAGTCGCGCGCCGATGAGGTGTATTCCCAGCTACCAGACCTCAATGGAGGATTCATCCCGGATAACCTCGACTATCGCGATGCCGCGTTCACTAACTATGCCAACGTAAATTTTACCCTCGCAGCCTCACAGCCATACCCTGGAAATGTCTTTGTCACCGGAGCTTTCAACTATTGGAATCTAAACGATCAAAATAAAATGCAGTATGATTCCGCGGCAAAAGCGTACCTGGCACGTGTGTTACTCAAGCAAGGTTGGTACGACTATCAGTATATCATTCAAGCACCTAAGATCCCTCCCTATTTATTTGAAGGAAGTCATTTTCAGACAGAAAATTTCTATGAGATACTCGTTTATTACAGACCCTTTCAACCCAAAGCAGATCTGCTCATCGGTTATCTGAGGCTCGAGAAAAATCCACGGTAGGATAACGGTGTGGCCGCGGGCTAAGCATAGGTCATCTCATGTTGGGCGGCGCGGTGAATGGAGTCGTTGTTGGCGATGTCTAACATACCAAACCCTTTGTGGGTGAATTGACCCAGTCCGTTTTCATAAATAAACTGGTGCACTTCTTTAGCCGCGTAGAGAACAAAAGGAAAAGTGTACCCGCGTATTTCAAATTTGATGTCATTGTCGTACAGCGGGTAGATGCGAGCAAATTTTTTGTGCGAAGTCTGGATGCGGAGGATATAATCTTTATCAGGTACGATCTGAAATTTATAAAATGAACTCAATTGTTCCGCAACGTAATTTCCGGTGGCTTCCATGCGGGCAATGGTGGAGTCATAGAGCAGATCTGAAAATTCATCGCTGTCGGGGCTGATAAATTTCTTGCCGCGATCATCATTGAATGCCGGGGCCAATAGTACAATGGGAGAGATGCAGAGAAATCTGGCTTCATCACCGATCTGTACGGGTTCTTCCGATTCCACACTTTCCGGTTCGAGGTGAAGGTTTCCAACGATCAGGTCTTTCTGGGCGAACAATTGTTTGATGAAGTAATCCATAAAACCTTTGTCGGAGCATGCAAAGACCAGGGTAACTTTTGAGGAGTAATAATGAAGGCCTTTGCGGCTGACCTTTGTCTGGCCTTTAAGGCCAGAAAAATTGAATTGATTAAATTCAAGAAAAGATTTGTCCGGACCAAACACCAGCAGCCCTTTAATGACCTGGGCCAATAAATATTGATGGTGAAATGGGACGTAAGCTCCCCTGTTCTTCAGCGAAAAAATAATCCTGGTTCTCAAACCTCAAAAAAATTTAATCAGGGGCTAAAAAATTGTTAACCTAAAAGCCCGCTTTAGACTGAACATGAGCGGTTTATAAAGCTAAGAAAAATTCATAAAGGTTTATATTCCCCATGTGGAATCTTTACACATTAAACCGGAAATGCATAATGTCACCATCCTGAACGACATAATCCTTTCCTTCAACCCCCACTTTTCCCACCTCTTTGCAGGCTTGTTCTGTTTTATATTTTTGATAATCAGCAAGTTTGATAACTTCTGCCCGGATAAAGCCCTTTTCGAAATCGGTGTGGATGACTCCGGCAGCCTGGGGTGCTTTCCATCCTTTTTTGATGGTCCAGGCCCTTACTTCCTTTTCTCCGGCCGTAAAATAGGTAATGAGATTCAGTAGTTTATAGGAAGCCTGGATCAGTTTATTCAATCCTGACTCTTTTAAACCATATTCTTTCAGAAAAACCTGCCGATCGGCTTCGTTGTCCAGTTCTGCGATCTGGGATTCAATGGCAGCGCTGATTACCGCTACCTCGGCACCCTCCTTTTTTACCAGGTTTCGGAGTGCATCAACGTGTTTATTGCCCGTATGAATGGACCCCTCATCTACATTCGCAACATAGACCACCGGTTTTCCCGTAAGCAATTGAAGGTCGGCAACGGCACGCCTGTCTTCCTCATCCATTTCAAGGGCCCGGGCGTTCTTTCCGGACAGCAAAGTCTCTTTATATAGCTGGAGCGCGGAAAGCTCTTTTTTGGCTTTGACATCGCCGCTTTTTGCGGTTCTTTCAACTCTGGATATTTTCTTTTCAATGGAATCCAGGTCCTTCAGTTGAAGTTCGGTGTCAATGATCTCCTTGTCGGCCACGGGATCAACCCTGCCATCGACGTGCACAATGTTGTCGTTCTCAAAACACCTTACCACATGCACAATGGCATCTACTTCACGGATATTGGCCAAAAACTGGTTTCCCAGCCCCTCTCCTTTACTGGCTCCTTTTACAAGTCCCGCAATGTCCACAAACCCGATCGTTGTAGGTAGAACGCGTTGAGGATGAACCAGCTCCTCAAGGATCTTCAGGCGGTAATCCGGAACTGAGATCACCCCTACATTCGGTTCTATGGTACAGAAGGGAAAATTGGCGGCTTCCGCTTTATTATTAGAAATCGAGTTAAATAAGGTCGATTTACCCACATTTGGCAATCCTACTATGCCACACTGAAGTCCCATATTATGATCAGAATTTGCAGAATTAAAGAATTTACAGAATTAACGATAAACAGAATTAGTTAAAGGATTTACTGATTTAGCGGAAATTGGTGAATATAAGGATGCTGGTCAGAGTTCAGCATCTTTGCCGCAATAATCCTGAAAATTCTACAATTCCGTAAATCCTGACCAAAAAAAACCCCTGGTTTTCAGGGGTTTTTTAAGATAAGGTATAGGTTTACTGTAGGTTAGTCCCATTTTAAGTCGGTGTCGAGCTCAGTTGCCTTTCCATTGGAGGGAGCTCCAGTGGCAGCTTCTTCCTTTTCATGAGGATGGTCGAATTGGGTAAAGTCGACGTTCGGCATCAGCTCCTGTTTAACGTGATTGATGGTGTTGGTCAAAGCATCCAAAAACTTGTTAAAATCTTCCTTGTAGAGGAAAATTTTGTGCTTCTCATAGGTAAAGCCGTCTTCCTTGAAACGCTTCTTACTTTCGGTGATAGTCAGGTAGTAATCATTTGAACGGGTAGCTTTCACGTCAAAGAAGTAGGTGCGTTTACCTGCTTTCACTTTCTCGGAGAAAATTTCTTCTCTGCCGTTTGTCTTGTTTTCTTCCACAATCCTTCAATTTTAGTGTTAGGTTTAACTTTTGGTTCTTTGAAGATAATACTTTGGGAAATTATAGCAAACTAACTTGAAAGAATAAGTTTGAGCTAAGACGAAGTATTTTAATAAAAAACCGCTTAAAATAGCATTCAATAAACTGATTTTCCAACATCCGTGAGCATTAAACTTCACCAGATCGCCCAGCATTCCAGCCTGGAATTACTGGCCCGCCAGATGGTGGAAGGGTTTATAACCGGGATGCACAAATCACCCTATCATGGCTTTTCCGTGGAGTTTGCGGAGCACCGTTTATATAATGACGGGGAAAGTACAAGACACATCGACTGGAAGGTATATGCCAGGACGGACCGGTTGTACTCCAAACGATATGAGGAAGAAACCAATTTGCGGTGCCTTATCGCAATTGACGTCTCTCCCTCCATGTTCTATCCGGTGGAAACACGATCTAAACTCAGGTTCAGTATTTATGCGGCCTCTGCCCTCAGTTACCTCCTCCATCGCCAGCGGGATGCCGTCGGATTGTGCTTTTTTTCGGATAGCGTAAAGACACTTACTCAGGTAAAGTCAACTCCTACCCACCTGGACAAGATTTTTACCCTGCTCGAGAATCTATCCTCGCAAGAACCGCGTGCCGGTCGTACTCATGTTGCGCAGGTTCTTCACGAAATAGCGGAAAAGATCCATAAACGTTCGCTGGTAGTTATTTTCAGCGATATGTTTGACGGCAACGAAAATACCGATGAGCTGTTCAAAGCTCTTCAACATTTGAAACATAACAAACATGAGGTGATAGTCTTTCATGTAATCGACTACCAGACGGAATTGTTATTTGATTTTGAAGACCGGCCCATGGAATTCGTGGACCTGGAAACGAACGAGAAAATAAAATTGAACCCGGCTGACGTGAAGCAACAGTACAGGGTCGAGGCAGACAAATTTCACAAGAGCCTCAAGTTGCGCTGCAATCAATACAAGATTGATTTCGTTGAAGCCGATGTTCAAAGCGATTTCAATACGGTCTTGCAGACCTATTTGATCAAGAGGGCCAAGATGAGATAGCGAGTGGTGAGTGGTCAGTTGTGAGTGGGATCGTGCGACTACCCCACCAACCTTTCTGATCTTAATTTTTAGCGGCATTCGACCCTTGACTGTAAGCCTTCAGCATTGATAATCATAAAAAGAGTGAAAACCATCGGGTGGCAGGCACCTACTCACCACTCACCACTCACCACTGACAACTCACGAACTCTGCTCCACCTCCTGGTGCAGCCATGCTTTTTTAGCGAGCAGTTCTCCTTTGGTCTCTACATAGTCAGGATCGGGAATACAGCAATCAACAGGACAAACCGCAGC
>JBBDXJ010000002.1:0-10047 GCA_040902445.1 Cyclobacteriaceae bacterium
GACAATGTAACCAATGAAGAAGCGGTTTTCACAGTGATCGGCTCTATCGGATTGCAAGGTATACGGCTCGCCAATCCTACGTTGGGAGAAACCGTTGTCGTTATCGGACTGGGACTTATCGGGTTGATCACGGTACAGCTACTGAAAGCCAACGGCTGCCGGGTGATCGGTTCGGATGTCGACGATGAGAAACTGAAGCTGGCGGAAAGCATGGGAATTGAAACGTCCAATTCCGCCAACGGAGATTTTGTCAAACATGTCGCGGGAATAACTTCAGGTGCCGGAGCCGATGCAGTAATCGTCACCGCTTCTGCCAAGAACAACGAGATCATTTCTCAGGCCGCTCGTATGAGCCGGAAACGCGGCCGCATTATCCTGGTCGGCGTGATCGGACTTGAACTTAACCGCGCTGAATTCTATGAAAAGGAGTTGAGCTTCCAGGTAAGCTGCTCCTATGGACCCGGCCGTTATGATGAAGACTATGAACAAAGGGGAAAGGATTATCCCCTGCCTTTTGTGCGGTGGACAGAAAAAAGAAATTTTGAAGCTGTTCTTCAGGCTATTTCGCAGAAGCAGATCCAGGTAAAACCCCTGATCACGGAACGCGTTCCGCTGCAAAACTTCGGCAAGATCTACGGCAACATCGCACAAACGAAGAACATTGCTTCCATTCTTGAATACCCGCCTGTAAAGGAGAAAAGGAACCACACGGTTGTCCTGTATAGCGCTTCATTTCAGGGACAAAAAGGCGTGGTCGGTATCATCGGCGCCGGAAACTTTACAAAGATGACCATGCTTCCCGCGCTGAAAAAGAGTGGGGCTTCGCTCAAAAGCATTGCCAGCGCCAGCGGCGTTACCGGAACCGCCCTGGCCAGAAAATATAAGTTTGCATCGAGCACCACCGAGTATCGCGATATCCTCAGCGACCCGGAGGTCGACCTCGTGCTGATCGCCACCCGGCATGCTCTCCACGCCGGGCAGGTGGTTGAGTGCCTGATAAGCGGAAAGCATGTTTTTGTGGAAAAACCTCTGGCGATCAGCGCTGAACAGTTGGAGAGCATTGTAAATCAATACCGGCAAAACGAAAGCTACACTGTAAACGTGGGTTTTAACCGCAGGTTTTCGCCGCATAGTGTTGCCGTTAAAAAGGCAGTTGGTGGCGGTCCGATGAATATCATTGCCACTATGAATGCCGGATTCATTCCTCCTAACGTCTGGGTACATGACCTTCAGACGGGCGGTGGCCGCATTGTTGGCGAAGCCTGCCACTTCATGGACCTCTGCACTTTCCTTACCGGAAGCCTGATCACAGAAGTTTGCATGAATGCTATGGGGAAAAACGCAGAAGCCAATACCGACAATGCCAGTATTCTCCTGAAGTACACCGATGGATCGAATGCTGTGATCAATTATTTTGCGAATGGCAGCAAAGCCTATTCCAAAGAAAGGATTGAAGTCTATTCACAGGAACGAACAGCGGTAATCGATAATTTCATAGTTTCCAAGGGTTATGGTTTTAAGAATTTCAAATCCTTAAAAACTTCGCTGGACAAAGGCCACCGGAATCAATTTAAAACCCTGATTGAACGTAGTCAGAAGGGAGGGAAAGCGCTCATTCCTTTCCACGAAATCGTGAATACAACACGAGCGAGTTTTGCCGCGATAAAAAGTTTGCTGGAAGGGAAGTGGGTTAGTGTTGAAGAGTGAAGTCTTTAAGAGGCAGTACTACTTAATCAGTTCGTGCGGCTCCTTTTAAGGCCGTCCCTCTGGGACTTGGTTTCCTCTATCGTTTATGTTTCTACCATAAGGTCGCCCCGCTGGGGCTAGATAATTTGTTTGGAATTTTACTGATTCGAGTAGTTGCATAAATCAACATAATCATTTAAACACAAATCAGTGGCTCAGACAATTGAACATTTATATTGTATCGAATGAAAGTTGACCTTATCGCCGGCGCGCGACCGAATTTCATGAAGATTGCTCCGTTGATTAAGGCTATGCAACAAAGGCAAAAAGAAGGAAAGAATATCTTCTTCCGGCTTGTGCATACAGGGCAGCATTACGACAAAAATATGAGCGATCATTTTTTTGAACAGCTCGGCATCCCGGATCCCGATGTTAACCTGGGGGCTGGGGGTGGAACGCAGGCGGAGCAGACTGCCCGGATTATGATCGGATATGAAAAACTGCTTGCGGAAACACCAACAGACCTTTGCCTGGTCGTGGGCGATGTAACCTCCACGATGGCCTGTTCCATTGTAGCCAAAAAACAACAAACCAAAGTTGCCCATGTTGAAGCCGGCATCCGGTCAGGTGACATTACCATGCCAGAAGAAGTTAACCGGATCGTGACGGACAGTCTCACCGATTATTTCTTTACAACCACAGAAAAAGCGAACGATAATCTGCGCAGGTTGGGTGTATCAGCAGATAAAATATTTTTTGTCGGCAATACTATGATCGACACCCTGCTTTACCAGCGGCCATTTTTTAAAGCTCCCTCATTGTGGAATGATCTGAATCTTTCAAAAGGAAAGTATCTGGTGATGACCCTCCACCGTCCGGCCAACGTTGATGAGGAGAGCCAGCTGCAAAACCTGATGAAGGCGATCATTGATAACGCGCATGGCCTGCCTTTGATTTTTCCAGTACATCCCCGCACAAAAAAAATGCTGGATGGAATTATGCTGGATGCTCCTAATTTATATATGACCGAGCCTCTGGGTTACCTGGAATTTAATTACCTCGTGGAGAACGCAAAAGCTGTGATCACTGATTCGGGAGGGATTACGGAGGAGACAACCGTGATGGGCGTTCCCTGTATGACCCTTCGCAATTCAACCGAGCGGCCTGAAACCGTAACTGAAGGAACGAATGAATTGCTGGGCACCGACCCCTCGGCAATTAAACCTGCCCTTGAAAAACTCTTTAAAGGAGAATGGAAAAAAGGACGCATTCCGGAAAAATGGGATGGTAAAACCGCCTCCAGGATTGTGGATATACTTGTTTCTTTAGAATAATGGTTCCCCGATTTTTGCAATGGCTTGCATTAGCCCGTTCGATGGGCCCCCGGTTTGTAGTATTCCGGATTTTTTTTGAATTAAAAAGAAAGAGCGGACTTTTGAAAAAGGATTTTCCCGTTACGCCCCCCGTTAAAAGAATGATGACCCTGGCGGAGTGGCGAAAGAACGCGCCTCTATTTTTTTTCTTTTCGCGGGATACTTTAAAAAAACCTTTCAATCACTCTGTTTCTTTAATTGAAAGAGCGGAGCGGATCTTAAAGGGTGAGATCCAGTTCTTTAACGGCGAATGGAAATCCCTCGCGCCTGACGACTGGCTTACAAATATTTTATCGGGCCATAAATATGATAATAACCTTCACTGGACTCAAATACCGGATTTTCACCCGGCGTGTGGTGACATTAAATACGTATGGGAAAAAAACCGTTTCCTTTTTCTTCAAACCATCCTGAGGTACGATCAGCAAACCGCTTCGGATTCTTCAGCGTGGGTGTTTTCACAAATAGAAAGCTGGATTAAAAATAATCCTATCAACCAGGGCCCGAATTACCGGTGTTCGCAGGAAATATCAATAAGGCTTTTTAACTGGATGTTGGCCCTGTACTTTTACAGGGATTCAAAAAATCTTACTGAAGAACGTTTTAATATCATACTTTTTCACGTCTACTGGCAGCTTCGCCATGTCAGGGCAAACATCCATTTTTCCAGGATCGCCGTAAGAAACAACCACGCCATTACCGAAACGCTCGCCCTTTATACAGCGGGATTATTGTTTCCATTTTTTGAAGAATCCCGGGAGTGGAAACTTCAGGGTAAAAAGTGGTTTGAAGAGGAGATTGCTTACCAGATTTACCCCGATGGATCATACTTGCAGTTCAGTTATAATTACCACCGGGTGGTGATTCAATTACTTACGTGGGCCATTTCGCTGGCTGATATTCACGGTGAGAAATTCAAACCGGTGGTATATGAAAGAGCGATGGCATCGCTCTTCTTCCTGCTGCACGCCCAGGATCCGGTATCGGGTGGCCTGCCCAATTATGGCGCGAACGATGGATCATTATTCTTTAACTGGAATGACGAGGATTTCAGAAATTTTAGACCTGCATTGGATACCCTGCATTTTCTTTTGACAGGAGAAAATATTTATTCTACTTCTTACGACGACCGCATGTGGTTTGGTGTGAATAACAGTCTGAAAATGTTTAAACCTGTCTGGCTCGCCGAAGGTACCGCATCGTTCCCGGATGGAGGAATTCACGTGTTCCGCACAAAAGATATGTTGGTGTGGATCAATTGCCTTCATTATAAAGATCGTCCGCTTCAAGCCGACAATTTGCATTTGGATGTCTGGTACAACGGCGAGAATATACTGCTGGATGCGGGGTCATATCGCTACAATACTTCGGAGGATAAAGTGAAGTATTTTTCCGGCACGGAGGCGCACAATACCGTTATGCTCGGAGATTATGATCAGATGCTAAAGGGTCCGCGTTTTATCTGGCTGGACTGGTCTAAGCGGCTAAGTGCGCAATGGGAAGGCAAAATTTTTTCCGCCGAGGCACTCGTCTACGGCTATCTCGGAAATATTAGCCATAAGCGAACCGTGAAGATCGAAGCCAATCACCTCGTCGTAACGGATGAAATGAAAGGAAGTGAAGGGAAACTATTGCGGCAACTGTGGCATGTGAACCCACTGAGCAAAGTAGGGATAGAACTTCTGACAAACGGTGATGCAAAGCGCATAGAACGGGAGGGCTTCTATTCATCGACTTATGGTTCAATCTCACCTTCGCGCCAGATTGAATTCCAAACCCTTGCCGGGAGGCTGACAACCGAAATAAGTTTTACGTGAACATACTTTTAATTCATCAGTTTTTCTTAGAGAAGGAGGATCCGGGAGGATCAAGATTTAATGAGATGGCAAAGATCTGGGTTGAAGAGGGACACCGCGTAACAGTGCTGTGCGGTATGGTAAATTACCTTACCGGGAAAGTCCCTGACCAATACCGACGAATGAAATTTCATCGTTCTGAATATCAATCAGGGTTAACTGTTTTGCGATGTTATGTTTCTCCTGGGTACAACAAGAATTTTATCGGCCGCATGTGGGCTTATTTTTCCTTTGTGTGGTATGGCGTATGGGGCGCGGTATTTAAATTATCAGGGGAAAGGTTTGATGTCATCATCGCTACATCGCCACCCTTGTTTATCGGCATCATCGCATGGCTTGCTTCGCGCGTAAAAAGAATACCTTTTGTGTTTGAAGTAAGGGATCTGTGGCCTGAATCTGCTATCGATACAGGGGTTTTAACAAATAAAGTTATTATCCGTTTGTCTTTTTGGATGGAGAAATTCTTCTATAAGCATGCCGCGCTGATCAATGTTCTTACCCCTGCTTTTCGCGATAAATTAGTTGAAGAAAAAAAAATTAACCCTGACAAAATAATTTTTATCCCCAACGCGTGTGACTTCTCACTTTCTGACAATCTTTTGAAAAATTTTGACATCGCCACCCTCCGGAATCATCTTCAATGGAACGGTAAGTTTGTTGTCACTTATGTGGGGGTGCATGGTGTAGCCAACCACCTGGTGCAATTACTGGATGTTGCCGGGCGATTGAAGGACAAGAATATAAAAATAGTTTTAATCGGTGATGGCATGCAAAAAGACTATTTGAAGGATGTCGCCCGGCAAAGGCAATTGATAAACGTTGAATTCATTGAATCGATGCCCAAGCGGGAGGTTATGAAATATATTATGGCCTCCGATGCAGGCGCTTCTGTATTAAAGAAGATTGACACCTTTAAAACAGTGTACTCCAACAAGACTTTTGATTACATGGCCTGCAAAAAACCTATTATCATGGTAATCGATGGTGTTTCCAGGAAGCTGGTGGAAGATGCACAATGTGGTGTATATGCCGAACCCGAAAATGTAGAAGATATTTCGGAAAAGATCGGATTTCTATCGAACGATGCAAGCCTGTGCAAAAAAATGGGGGAACAGGGTTATGATTATGCCAAACGTCATTTTGACCGGCATGTTTTGGCACGCAGGTATATAGTGGAAATTCAAAATCGCTTCCAACTTGTATAAAAAAATATTTAAAAGGTTAATTGATCTCTTTATTGCAGTGACTGCATTTGTCTTCTTAAGTCCTGTTTTTATCATCATCACTTTATTTTTGACAGTAGCCAATAATAAAAAGCCATTCTTTTCACAAGTCAGGCCGGGTAAAGATTTTAAACTCTTTAAAGTCATCAAGTTTAAAACCATGAACGATCTGCGGGATCCGGAAGGAAATCTTCTGCCAGATGCTGAACGGCTAACTGCATTAGGCAGGTTTGTAAGAAAGACTTCATTCGATGAAATACCTCAACTTATCAATGTTATCAAGGGCGATATGTCATTGATCGGTCCACGCCCTCTTTTAATGGAGTACCTTCCGTTATACAGTCCGGAACAAAGAAGGCGTCATGAGGTTAGACCAGGTATCACGGGGTGGGCGCAGGTTAACGGGAGGAATGCCATAAGCTGGAAAACCAAGCTTTCATACGATGTCTGGTATGTAGACAACGTTAATTTGTGGCTTGATCTTCGGATCTTTTTTATGACCTTGAAAAAGGTATTAAAGGCAGAGGGCATTTCCGGAAGGGGTGTTGATACGGCAGAGAAATTTGATGGGAAGAATTAGTTTAGAGTTGAAAAGCCTCAAAGTTGAAATTGTTAAGAGTTGGAAATTTAAGTTTGAGGCTTAACCTTTTTATATGCAGCAAAAAGTAATTATTCAGGGTGGTGGAGGTCATGCGAAGGTGGTGATTGATTGTCTTCTTTCGCAGGGTAAGGAAATTGTTGCTGTATTTGATAAAAAAAATAAAGGTCCCTTATTTGGAATCCCGCGTTTTGAGGAATACAAGGAGGATTTTGAGAAAGATGCATTTATGGTGATTGCCATTGGCGATAATAAAACCAGGAAGGCCATTGTTCGTAAGGTATCTCATCCATTTACAAATGCTATTCATTCTTCAGCAATTGTTTCTTCCTTCGCAAAAATCGGGGAAGGTTGTATGATCCTCCACCGCGCGGTGATTCAGGCAGAAACTATTCTTGGTAATCATGTTATTATTAACACGGGAAGCCAGGTCGATCATGACGGACTGATCGGAGATTATGTTCACATTGCTCCCCGTGCAGTTTTGTGTGGTAATGTTACTGTTGGCGACGGCACGCTGATCAGCGCGGGCGCAGTAGTTTTACCGGGTGTAAAAATCGGGAAGTGGGCAATCATCGCAGCCGGTGCTGTGGTGACAAAAGATGTTGAGGATTATGCTACTGTTGCTGGCGTTCCTGCTAGGGTAATCGGTTTAAATGCAGGTTTGAATGCAGGTTGAAATGCAGGCTTGCCCGACGAAGCTTTGCGGGGGTTTTAGCCCGGGAGCGTAGTTGGGTTAAAATGTGGTAAGAAAGACAGGTATAATTGCAGATTGAATGCAGGTTAACAAATGCAGCTTTGATGCAGGGCTCAACCTTCGTTCTTCGTTCTTCGTCTTTTGTTCCTCGTTCCTCGTTCTTTGTTCCTTGGATTGTCAAAATGGATCTTTTATTCAACGCCCTAAAGGGTCAGGTTAATTCTCTCAATCTGATCCTGGTGACGGCTTTGCTGTCATTTCTTTTTTACAAATTAAATAGAAGACGAACCGGGATGGTTCTCGCTGTTTTTGGTTTTGCATTTTTCTTTCTTTTTTCAACGAGCTATTTGCCAAAATACCTGATTAAAAGAATGGAATCAAAATATCCCCCTTTTAATGCCGATCACTATGCGCTAATAGATGGAACCGTTTATATTCATGTGCTGGGAGCAGGCTACACGTTTGATGAGCGATTGCCGGCATCAGGGCAATTGAGCCCCACAGGTTTGAGCAGGCTTTCCGAAGCCATTCGGATTTTTAACCTTTTTGACAATAGCATACTTGTCGTCTCAGGAAATATCGCAAGCGGACATGTAAGCCTGGCTAATGTTGCGCGCAAGGCTTCCATTGATCTGGGCGTTGACTCAACCCGTATTGTGATGCTTGAGGATCCATCCACCACGCACGAGGAGGCGGAAGCGTTAGCCAGAAGGTTTGGATCAACATCCAGCCTGATAGTGGTAACAGATGCCGTACATATGCCACGGGCCATTGGATTTTTTTCTGATCTCGGCATTGAAGCTTATCCTGCTCCCACAAACTATCTCATTAAGGAAGATACCAATCCTTTCGCTTTTCACTGGATGCCTCATACCGGTAATTTTGTTTTGATGGACAGGGTGTGGAGGGAGGTTTTTGGGGAGGTGAAGGGGTGGTTCTTGTAGTGAGTGGTGAGTGGTCAGTGGTGAGTAGGTTTGTGCGGCCGATCGCGCCTATTTCTCATCCATTCCTGCAGGTGAAAATAATAGGGCAGCGATAATAAGAGCTAACTTTAGAACAATAAGAAAATCAATGAGTCGCACTCACTCACTGACTCACTCACCACTCACCACTGACCACTCACTGGACTTAGAAGCGAACCTTAGAGCAAAAAAGAAGTCAATGAGTCGCACGCACTCACTCACTCACAACTGACCACTGACCACTGACTAGATATATTCGTGTCAATAATCACAAAACTTAACAAATAACATCTTGCAAAACATTGCCATATACGGTGCGGGGGGTTTTGGGAAAGAGACAAAGTTTCTGCTGGATTCTATCAACAGAAATAGTCCGCGATATGTTTTCCAGGGATTTCTCGATGATAATCCACGGTCGTCTATTCAACTGGCTGAGCAGGGGCGTTTTCAATCCGTTGCAATAGCCATCGCGTTACCCAAATGGCGGAAGACAGTTTATGATAAGTGTGGGTCACAGTATAACTATCCCAACCTGGTAGATCCACATGTTTTTATTGATCAATCTGTTTCCCTGGGCAAGGGCCTCATAATTTGCGACGGCGTGAAGATCACCGTCGATGTTACCGTGGGTGACTTTGTTATCATCAACCTCAACGCGACCATCGGACACGATGTGAAGATTGGAGCCTTTTCATCGCTTATGCCTTCCGTTGCTATTTCCGGTAACGTGACCATCGGCGAAGGAGTGTTTATCGGGACCAATGCCACTGTGTTACAAGGTCTGAAGATTGGAGATGGGGCTGTGGTCGGCGCGGGTGCAGTGGTGACGAAGGATGTGCCTTCCGGTGTTGTTGTGAAGGGAGTGCCGGGGAGGTGGGAGTAGGTTTAAATGCAAGTTTAAATGCAAGTTTAAATGCAAGTTGAAATGCAGGTTTAATGCAAGTCGAATGCAAGTCAAATTTAATTCGGGTTGAATACAGGCCTCGCCCGCTGTAGCTTGCGTTGGAAAGCGCGTGGACAGCGAAGGTGGGTTTAAATGCAGGTTGAATGCAGGTTTAAATGCAGGTAAAAATGCAGGTTTAAATGCAGGTTGAGAATGCAGGCTTGCCCGACGGAGCTCAGGAGGGTTGCGGGCGGAAGCGTAGTTGGGTAAAAATGCAAGGAGAATGCATGTGCTTTGCGATTTCTATGCTGTTTGAAAGGTTGAGAGGTCTGAAAGGTTTGAAAGGGTGAGAGGTTTGAAAGGCAAGTCTAATGCCGGTTTGGAAGATCTGAGAAGTTGCCTAATAACCATCACTTTGATACGCAAAATTATTAAAAGTACCCTAACTTTGTGACAATAAAAGTATAATTTTGCACTCACTTTGTGCAAAAGTTGCTTTTTTGTTCATTAATGCAAGTTTTTAGCCGCAATATTTTAAAAGACCTGGAAAGATGGAAAACCGATCCACAACGGAAACCATTAATGCTTCGTGGTGCCCGCCAGGTTGGAAAAACTACCGTTGTGTCTATGTTTGCCACCCGCTTTGATCAATTTCTATATTTTAATCTTGAAAAAGTTGAAGAAGCAAGAATATTTAAAGAGATAGAACCCTTTGACCGTTTACTCGAAGCCTTGTTCTATCTTAAAAATAAATCACGCAGGGGAGGAA
>JBBDXJ010000003.1:0-55889 GCA_040902445.1 Cyclobacteriaceae bacterium
AACCTAGCCCAGGGTGAGGAGCGGTAGCTCCGAGCCCTGGGTTAACAGGTTGTGTCCAAGCGGCGGAGCCCTGAAAGGGCGAAAGATGAGGTTTACACCCACGCACGTTGGAGCTAATCCCCCACGTAACGCTCATCGAACTCTGTATTGTGTTCGCGCCAAAATTTTCCGATACTCATCCTGGAACGTTGTTGTTTTGTGGTGCTCATGTTGAGATTCAATGTATTGTTTTACAGTCTCAATGGATTGCGGACTCTTCGAATCATCTTTCGCCCCTACAGGGCTCAACATGAAAACGGTCTGTCAACCCAGGGCTTGAAGCTGCGCTTCCACACCCTGGGCTTCTATGTGACGCCCCGTCAGGGCTAGATGAATAAACCGATAGGTGAATGCAGAGCCGAAAGGAGTTCCAGAGGCGAATTTCCATTTCGTCCATACTATTGGGGCTTCCTTTGGAAACTGCGACAAATACTGGCCGCGTTTAATCTATTCGAAGTTTTTGATCCGATTTGATTTTTCCCCGCACACTACTGAATCGCGAATTACGAATAGTTTAGCGACGATGGACCGACTACATTTTCAGCAATACCTGTAGCGTTGACCGCGATGATTGTTCAAGGAGCACACCGGGTTTCTTGCGATAAAACTCAAAAGTTTCTTCATCGTAATTCTTTACGGTGATCAGGGTGAGCCCTGTATTATAGTACACCTCAAAATACGGCTGCAGCATTGAAAGCAGTGCCTTTAATTTGCTTTCGCGGAAGTCGATACAAAAGGAAAACGAGATCGCAGAATTTTGCATCACGTTAATCCGGATGTTCAATTCCGTCAGGATCGAAAAAACCTGCCGGAGATGATCCTCAGTAATAAACGTGTAGTCAGTCACTTTACAGGAAACGAGACACTGATTTTCCTTAAACACAATGAGGGGAGGCAATTCATCGATATGGCATTCATGAATTTTTGTTCCCGGCAACGACGGGTCGTCAAAACTTTTGACATACAGCGGTATGCCACGGGTGGCCAGGGGTTTAATGGTTTTAGGGTGGATAACAGAGGCGCCGTAATACGTCATCTCCGCAGCTTCGTGGAAAGGGAGCTCGGAAAATACCGTTACAGTAGATAATTTCTTGGGATCGGAATTCATCACACCCGGAACATCTTTCCATATCGTGACCGATTCCGCTTCAAGACAGGAGGCGAAGATTGCCGCCGAAAAATCGGAACCATCTCTTCCCAGAGTGGTTGTCAGCCCGGTTTCACCTCTGCCGATAAAACCCTGGGTAATAATGAAATTATTTTTTTCAAGGTTAGCATTAATTCCGTTTATAGCAGAGCAGGTTTTCTTCCAGTCAACTTTTCCTTCCCGGAAGGTATTGTCTGTGAAAATATAGTCGCGTGCATCTACCCATTCGCAGGATAAATTCCGGTCGAGGAGATATTCATGGACAATGACTGTAGAAATGAGTTCGCCATAGCTTACCACCTGATCGTATATTTCATCATACTTTTCTCTGGTTTCTAACTTTGATTCCATCTCCGAAAAAAGTCCATCTATCTTCCTAAAAACCCGATGCTCCGCACTGAACAGGCCTGACATAATGCTGGCATGAAAATGCTTTAGGGTAGTTAGTTCGGACGCATGATCAACTTGATCGAGGAACTGATTCAGAATTTTTTCAAGGGCATTCGTGGTTTTACCCATTGCAGAAATGACAACAATAACAGGTATATGGGCAAATGACTGTAGAATTATCGCTACATTCTCAACGCCTGGGACGTCTTTCACAGAGGCCCCGCCGAACTTAAAAACTTTCATTTTAATGACCGAAAACGATTAATGGACGTAAAACTTTACTGACTAGGGTATGCAAAGATCATTGAATAAAGCTTATTCAACAAGCCTTGAAAGTTCGCGTATCGCGCACTCTATCGGAACGGCTTTGGACCGTTTCATCAAAAACAATCAGGACCAGTTTCAATTCGCCAGCGGCGAACTTTCACAATTGCTCCGAGACATAGCGCTGGCTTCCAAAGTAGTGAACAGGGAGGTCAATAAAGCCGGCCTCATCGACATTATGGGTGCCGTTGGATCAACCAACATGGCAGGAGATCAACAGCAGAAACTGGATGTGCTGGCCAATATCAGGTTTACGCGGGCCCTGGCAAAGGGCGGTGAGGTATGCGCCCTCATTTCGGAGGAGTCAGAATCTTTTGTCGACCTGAATAACGAAGGAAAATATGTTATTGCTATCGATCCCCTGGATGGCAGTTCCAATATCGACGTGAATGTTTCCATTGGAACCATATTCTCCATCTACCGTCGAAAAAGCGCCCCCGGCACGCCTATACGCAGCGAAGATATTATTCAGAAGGGTTCCGAACAGGTGGCTGCGGGTTATATCCTATACGGTTCTTCCACGATGCTCGTCTATACCACAGGTTGTGGCGTGCACGGTTTTACCTACGAAACCAGCCTCGGTGAATATTTCCTCTCACATCCCGATATGCAAATACCCCAGGATGGAAAAATCTATTCTATAAATGAAGGGTTGTATAACTCCTTTGATCCTTCCATGAAGGAATATATTCGGTTTTGTAAAGATTCCTGTTATACCGCGCGTTATATTGGATCCCTCGTGGCGGATTTTCACCGCAACTTATTAAAAGGCGGGATCTATATTTATCCGGGCACCGCTAAAGATCCATCCGGAAAGCTGCGCCTTATTTACGAGTGCAACGCGCTTGCCTACCTGGTGGAACAGGCCGGCGGCAAAGCCAGCGACGGCCAACGCCGGATTCTCGATATAGAACCGGAATCGCTTCATCAACGGACCCCCTTTTATGTAGGATCAAGGAACATGGTAGAGAAGGCAGAGGCTTTCGTAGAGACAAGGCCTGCCTTGTCTCTACAATAAAAAACAACAATTAATTATCAACGTTTTTGTTTTCCTCTTTAGTTATTTCGCCTGATTCCGTTAGAATCTCCGGCGCATATTTGCGGATCAGATCATACCACCTCACCAGTTTTTTGATGTCGGACGTGTATACACGGTTTTCGTCGTATTCAGGAAGGATGGATTTCATAAAGGATTTTAGCTCATCCGCGTCAGAGTTGGCATCTACGCCAGGGTCATCGCCGAAATCCTGATGTACTTTTTTTAATACATCCTCGAGGGGAATATTTCCTTCTTTCGTTGTAGTGTAAATCGAAATTTCATTCAGCAGAGACAACCTGTGATTTGTAGTCGCTACCATTTTGGTTTTGGATTCATCCAGCGATTCCAGGATGACACCGGATTTTGTCGGAGCCAAAACTTTATATAAGCCGCCTTTTCCGGATACCGTTGCTATATCTGCTATGGTCATATTTTTTTCTGTTAGCCGACAAAACTAAGCATTTTCACGTCTGATGTGCCAATGCTTTTTCGATAAATGACAGCAGCTCTTCCTTGCCGCTTTTTGTAATGGAAGATGTGATCAAGATCGCAGGTAATTCATCCCAGCTTTTTTGCAGCGTCGACTTGTATATGCTGACGTTTCTGTTCAGTTGATTTTTTGTAAGCTTATCTGCTTTTGTGAAGACCAGACAAAGGGGAATTTCTTTTTCGCCGGTCCATTGGATGAATTCCAGGTCAATTTTCTGCGGCTCCAGTCTTGTGTCAATCAGGATAAACAGACAGTTGAGGTTTTCCCTTTTCAACACATAGTTTTCGATGATTGTGCCAAATCCCGCGCGCTTTTCTTTACTCACGCTCGCATATCCGTAACCTGGAAGATCGACAAGGTACCAGTTGCCATTTATGATAAAATGGTTGATCGTCTGTGTTTTCCCCGGTCTATTGGATGTTTTAGCCAGATTTTTCCTGTTTGTGAGCATGTTGAGCAGGGAGGATTTTCCTACGTTCGACCGACCGATAAAGGCGAATTCCGGTTTCCCGGGTGGCGGGCATTTTTTAACATCGGTTTCGCTCGAGACAAATTCAGCCTGTTTAATTTCCATAGGGAGGAATCTTCAAAGTAAAGATTTAAGGGCAAAATAGTAATAATGTAAGTTTACGGTACTTTAACGGATATTTTAAATTGTAGGCAAATCGGGCATTTTTCCTATATTAGCATCTGTTATAAAATGTTTTACTTGCCCCATTTTAATTTTTTTTAAGAGATGTCCAGTATCCGTTGCGTACTGATTTTTTTGACTCTTCTCTCCCTCTCAGGTTCTGTCTCCGGTCAACAAGACCCTAAGCAAACTGCGCGCGATTATATGCAGGTTGCTGAGGAAATGATCACAGGTTCACAGGCACTTGATGACGCACGCGGGTTGATGGTGCTCGCCGCTGATCTTGACACGACGTTCCTGAAGGCAAATTATGATGCGGGTTACCTGCACCTTCTCACTATTGGCAAAGAACTGGGCGTAAAGTATTTTTTGCGCGTTTACCGACAGAATCCGAATTACCGCTTTGACCTGGAATACTGGATAGGCAAGAGTTATCAGTACGGCCTGGAGTTCGACAACGCGCTGCGTTACTACAACGGCTACAAACAAAAGCTTTCCGGCAAGCCTAATTACCAGGGCAATGACAAGATTCCCATGGAAGTTGTCGACAAAAGTATTGTCGAGTGTATGAATGGAAAAGAGTTCGTTTCGACTCCCGGAAATTTTTCCATTGTAAACATCGGGCGCGAGATCAATTCGGAATTTGAAGACTACGGTCCTGTATTAAATGAACAGGAGGATGAGATCATTTTTACCACCCGCCGCCGGGATGGAAATCTCAACCCAAACGTGTCGGATGACAACAAGCCCTTTGAAGATATTTTTATCGCGCGGAAAAACAACGGCATATGGAGTTATGCCAGCAACATCGGAGAGGGCATCAACACGCCATTTCACGATTCGAACCTCGCTCTCTCTGCCGACGGTAAAACGCTGTACATTTTGAAAGACGAAGGTGGGGGGGATATATATTATTGCAATCAGCTCGCCAATGGATCCTGGGGTCCGCCAGTTCCACTTCCCGGCATCATCAACTCCAGCTTTGAAGAAAAATCCATATCGATTTCCAAAGATGGAACAACCCTGTACTTTTCCAGTAACAGGCCAGGGGGTTTAGGCGGGACGGACTTGTACAAGGCGACCAAAGACACCAAAGCTGAGTGGGCGAATGTGAAAAACCTCGGCCCAAAGATCAACACGGCTTTTGATGAGGAGGGCCCGTTTATCGATTACGACATGGTAACGCTGTATTTCAGCAGTAAGGGACACAAGAACATGGGCAGTTACGATATTTTCAAGTCTGTTTTTGATCCGAAAAAAAATGTCTGGAGTGACCCGGAAAATTTAGGCTATCCAATCAATACCCCTGACGATGATATCTTTTACATCACTTCCTCCGACGGGAAACGCGCGTATTATTCTTCTGTTCGCGAGGATGGCCTGGGTTATACCGACATCTTCCTCATCACCACACCGGAAGGTATGAAGGACGCGCAGGCCACAGCCCAGAAAGATCCTGTGAAGCCCGTCACAACTCCGGTTACACCCGTTGAACAACCGCGCAAGGAAGTAAAACCTTTGCGGTATCTCGTAACGATCCTTGACGGCCAGACCAAGGCCCCTTTAGCGGTTAAGGTGAATTTGCAGGGATTAAATGACAATATCATTGTCGCATCTACGCCGGTACAGCCGGGTGTATATGAATTTCGCATCACGAATCCCACTCCTAAAGATTATCGGTTGTCAATAGAAAAAACCGGGTATGTTTTTCTGAATCAAAATGTAAACATCAGGGGCGCGGGCGAAAGCGAGCAGGTATTAGCACGCACCATAGAGTTGCGCAAGCTTAGTGTGGGCACGATCTCGATCCTTAAAAATATTTATTTCGATTATGACAGGGCAACGTTTAAGACTGAATCGTATAGTGATCTGAATAAACTGGAGTCGATGTTGCGTCAAAACTCGCAGATCAAAGTAGAAATTTCCGGCCATACGGATGCCTATGGCCATTGGCAATACAACAGGACACTCTCCCAAAAAAGGGCGGAGGCCGTGAAGGATTTTCTCACCAAAAAAGGTATCGACACGCGAAGGATTAAAGCTGTTGGTTATGGCGAAAGCAAGCCGCTTGCAACCAACGATGATGAGGATGAAGGGCGTGAGCTCAATCGCAGGGTAGAATTCAAGGTACTTCCGAACTAATTTGCATTAGTATACCAAAACCGCATACCTTCGGACCGGTTTTTAAGTTAAGTAAAATTCTGGATGGCGGTTGTACCCTATAAAGCGGAAAATTCTGGAAAAAAAGAGCAGATGGCAAAGATGTTCAACAACATCAGCCATCGGTATGACTTCCTGAATCACTTTTTAAGCCTGGGAATTGACAAGATCTGGCGTAAAGCCGCGATTCGCTTGCTAAAAACCCACGAACCCCAATACATTCTGGATGTAGCCACAGGAACCGGGGATTTTGCTATACAGGCGCTTGAGCTTAATCCACAAAAAATAACGGGCATCGATATTTCGGAAGGTATGCTGGGCATGGGGCGAAAAAAAATCGAAAGGCTTAAATTATCGCATAAAATTGAATTGCTGACAGGAGATTCTGAAAACCTGAAGTTCCCTGAGAGCACCTTTGACGCCGTAACCGTGGGTTTTGGAGTGCGGAATTTTGAGGACCTGGAGAAGGGGCTCGCTGAAATCCGGCGAGTATTAAAGCCGGATGCCTTACTGGTAGTGCTTGAATTCTCCAGGCCGCGGAAATTCCCGATGCGTCAACTATATAATTTCTATTTTAAAAACATATTACCCGGTTTAGGTCGTTTAATTTCTAACGATAAGTCAGCGTATACGTATCTTCCTGAATCGGTTGAGGCGTTTCCTGACGGTACGGATTTTGAAAACATCCTTAAAAAAGTTGGATTTAAAGAAACTGCATGCAAACCTCTTACATTTGGAATAAGCTCTATTTATACGGCCCGAAAATAATTGCGCTCACAGTTGTGATGGTCTGCATCAGTGAAAATGGGTTTGGGCAAAAAAAACGGTGGGTCAACAAAAATAATCCGAACTACGATGAGCGGAAGCTCAGCTATGGGTTCCTGATCGGGCTGCATTCCACCGCCTATCAGATAAAGTACTCAGACAGATTTGTTACTCCAGACCTGGATACGGTTTACGCTGTTGAACCCGGATGGTCGCCAGGTTTTGCCCTGGGATTTATTGTGAACTATCGGATCACAGACCTGCTCGATTTC
The DNA here is from genome assembly GCA_040902445.1 of Cyclobacteriaceae bacterium. Taxonomy (GTDB): domain Bacteria; phylum Bacteroidota; class Bacteroidia; order Cytophagales; family Cyclobacteriaceae; genus Chryseosolibacter. The sequence continues at coordinate 7,258 of JBBDXJ010000003.1, forward strand.
AGGATCACTCCGAAAGTGGCTTTCTATGAGCATACGCTTCGATATCTCTATACTGATGATACTCCTACAGAGGAAAAACTCGTGGAAACCACCATGGTGGAACTTCCCATCCTTTTAAAGTACAAATCAGAACGAAGGGGTAACATCCGCATGTATATGATCGGTGGAGTGAAACCCGGACTGGAAGCTTCCGGGAAGAAAGATGTAGAAAATACATCCAGCAATCTGGGAATAACGGGAATGAATCTCAGCCTGGAAGCGGGCTTCGGTTTTGATTTGTACTACCCTCTTTTTAAATTTTCACCGGAAATTCGTTTTTCACGCGGCATCGTCAATATTCTGGAAAACACCACCAATCAATATGGCCAACCGCTTGAAAGGGTGAACACCAATACCGTCACACTTTACCTTCTATTCCAGTAATGGGCCAACGAAATGTTTTAATTACCGGGGCAACTTCCGGAATCGGCGAAGCCACCGCCAGATTGCTCGCAATAAATAAATACAACCTTATCTTGTGCGGACGGCGTCAGGAAAAGCTCGGGAAACTCAAAACCGAACTGCTGTCTCAAACAAAAGTAACTACCTTATCTTTTGATGTTCGCGATTACGCAGCCGTAAAAACTTCCCTCAATTCCTTAAAGGACGAGTGGACAAGAATCGACGTTCTGATAAACAATGCGGGCAATGCCCATGGACTGGACCCAATCCAAACCGGAAATGTGGATGACTGGGACGCGATGATGGATATTAATGTCAAAGGGTTGCTGTACGTTTCGCGCGAGTTGATCCCGGGCATGACAAAACAGAAATCCGGACATATCATCAACATCGGTTCAATTGCAGGAAAGGAAGTTTATCCCAATGGCAATGTTTACTGCGCCAGTAAGTTTGCTGTTGATGCTGTTACGAAAGGGATGCGCCTGGATCTGAATCCCTTTGGAATAAAAGTCACTTGTATCCATCCGGGCCTGGTTGAAACCGAATTTTCGGTGGTTAGATTCAAAGGTGATGTTGAAAAAGCAGCTACGGTTTACAAAGGCATTACACCCCTAACCGGCAAAGATATTGCCGACATTATTCTATACGTGCTGTCAGTACCTGATCACGTCACGTTAGCGGATATTGTTGTTTTTCCGAAAGCTCAGGCAAACAGCACGCTGGTGCATCGGGAGAAATGAGTTGGTTTGTGTTTCTGCTCACTAACAAAGTTGTGTAAACAGCATATTTTGTCTCCGAAGCCTCAGAGTCCTCCAATAGTGCCTTTGACTGGTAAAACTGGCAACCGGCAACTGGAAACTGGTTACTACCTCTTAAATCCCAGGGCGCTTCCGCCGCAGTAGCTTGCTTCGTCGTCAAAAGTATAGCGGATATAATAAATGCCGGTTTTATTACAGGGATAGGCGATTGCGGAAATATACTGTTCATTTACTTTGCTGTTCGCTACCTTGTTCCTGTCAGAATCTTCGAGTGTAACGATTATCCCATCTGAATTTTGTCCTGGGGCACAGATGTTGATCATGTATTGTGTTCCTTTTGTAAATACATAGGAATATTCAACGTATTCTTTGCCGGCTTTCTCTACTTTATAACTTTTCAAAAAATTAAAACCTGATGCCAGCTTGGGGATGCATTGTGTGCTGAGTGTTTCAGCATTACACTGTGCATTGGCATTGAATCCGCTGAGAACAAAAACAGAAAAAACAAAGACGAATAATTTTTTCATAAAGGCTTCTGTATGATTGAATCTTAGCTTATTATTTTGGTTCTGATATTTTGCGTGCTGGTTCTGATATTGTCAATATCCCCTTGCGTAATTTCGACAGTGCTGGAGCTGTTATCTTTGATGATCATTACACCATCCACTACTTGAAAAGTTGAAGGTTTGTAGACGGAGGTAATGATCACTTTGTCGAATGATTGTTTCAGACCCTCCATTTCCGCTAGCAGTGAAGCCATGTTCTTGTCGTTATCCTTGTAAAAAGAGAGCAGGTGCATGATGTTTTCAAGGATGATCTTTTGTCCGCCAATCGCTTCCTTCAATTGCGCATTATCCGGATTTGATTTTGCTACTTCACAGGTGATGTGCAGGGCCTCCAGCCATCCGCCTGTCAGGAACAATACGCTTAAATGTGAGCGGTTCTGGCTTTGCAGATAATGGTTGATGGCATTGAAATTCTGTGTGGTGATCAACAAGAGTGAATCCAGGTTGTTGCTGTTTGACACCAGTCTGGCGATGGTTTCCATTTCAAAGAACTGGCCGATGTTCAATTCATTGGCGAGATCCTTAATGGTTGACATGTATTTGATGCCATCCTGGCTTTGCTCGTAGATATTAGTATATCCGAGATCAGTGCCATAGATCCCCAGGTTGAGCGCTCTTTTGTAATTGGTATTATATCGGGAAAGGTTATCGGGAGAATTCAGGAAGGCGCCATTGTATTTTTTGCCGGATTGTTTCAAAAGCACAGAGATCTCAAGCGGGCTGGGGATCCTGTGTAGAATTTCGCTGACTTCTCCGGATATTGCCTGATCTCCCATTTCTGTATTATCAAGCGCGTCAACAAGCGCCTGATCTTCACTTTTGTTGCCGGAACTGCAAGCCATAAAAAGCGCGAAAAATAGCCCTGCAATAAGGATTCTCATATTTTAAAAGTATAAAGTTGTAAAGTTAAAAATTCAGCATTCCTCGCCAAAATGTTACTTATATGCTATTTCCTTTTTCGCAATATTCCATTCCCTAATGCAAGGGAGCTGACCATCTTTTTTAGCAATTCGCTATACAATGTTCCATATAGTAAAAGCGTCATGATCCAAATTACAAGTATGTTGAACCAATAGGTGCTAACCAGGGTGCCAAGAAGGTTCTTTTGGGGAGCAAAGAAATGTGCCCTGTAATCAAATGCATGTGCAGGTTTAGGGTCAAGAAATATCGGGTCAACCTGCTGTACCAATTTACCTTCATACTCTATGATACGATTTTTTTCCGAAACATTGGTTAGGATGTCGGCCAGGCTTTCGTTATAGAACCTGTTTTTATACAAGGTTACGTCATAACCGGAATCGTCGTCAGACTCCTTGAGGGCCATGAGCTCTTCGCGGCCATTTACAGCCTGATTATAAATATCCTGGTAGCGCTTTTTGTAACCATCGAGGTGCATTTCAATTTTTGAAATCAGCTGCGGAGTATAAGCTGCTAATGTGCCGTTTGCAGACGTCTTCATTCCTGGCGGACCTTCGTTATACACATCGTATTGGGCAATTTCGCGGATCAGCGCGAGGTTTTTTTCCATGATTTGCCGGATGGAATCATCTGGTTCGTTCAGATGATCTTCAATGAATTTTAGTCTCTTGTCAAGTTCATCTGCCAAAAAGGTCGACCGGAAATTTGCCTGCGCTATAACCTTGTCAAGATCGTAAAAGGGAATCTCGTAACTGTTATTTTTAAAATGATAAACAGCAAGTGCCTCATAGCCCCACCGGGAGGCCATCAGGTCTGCAACCAGGGGCACTTTTCCCTTAGTACTGATAAGGCCATTGAGTTTTTCATACCGGAATAACAAACCACTGAGGATCATTTGCGGTATGAGAAATAATGGGATCATTACATATACCGTAACGGCTGAACGGAAGGCCGACGAAATATTCAGACCCATAACATTGGCCATACACGACAAAGTAAAGAGCACAAACCAAAAAGGGATCAGCATTTTCCACTCGATCTCCAATATCAAATGACTGATCAGGACGAACGAAAAGGTCTGGATAGCAGACAGGGTAAAAAGAATAATGAGTTTGGATAGCAGATAGCTATTCCAGCTGAGGTGCAGAAATGATTCGCGTTTCAGGATCTTTCGGTCGCGGATGATCTCTTCCGCACTAACGCTTAATCCCATAAACAACGCAACGATTATGCTCATCAGGATAAAAGCCGGAAAGTTCTCATTGTACCTGAAAAGGTATTCCCGTTCTCCAGGTGCGCTTTTATATTTAATGATAAAGGCAAGGATCAGCGCAAGCAGAGGGGCTTCAGCCAGGTTGATGAGCAAGTATTGTTTGTTGCTGAGTTTTGCCAGTGTGTCGCGCAGCGTGAAAATTACAGTTTGCCGGAGTTTGTTGGGAAGATGCAACGTGCGGGGAGGCTGTTCTTTAATATCGGGTACCAGGTTTACTTTAAACCTTTCTTTATAGAGTTCATACCATTGCTGAGGTGAAACTTTTCGTCTACTGGTAGGCTGACCGTATTCGTCCACTACCCTGGCTTCCATGATGTTAAAGATCTGCTCCGGGTTGACATCGCCGCAGCTCTGACATTGTCCGCGGTTGCTGTCAACCTGGTGGGTGGATTTTTTAAAGTAAGTGATCGCATCCACCGGTGGTCCATAATAGGCCGGATTACCCCCCGCATCCATGATGATCATCTTGTCAAACATTTTGTAGATGTCGGATGAAGGCTGATGGATAACAACGAAAATTAGCTTACCTTTTAGCGAAAGTTCTTTCAACAGGTCGATTACGTTTTCGGAATCGCGTGAAGATAGCCCGGATGTAGGTTCGTCGAGAAAAAGGATAGCGGGTTCGCGTATAAGTTCGAGGGCAATGTTAAGTCTCTTTCGCTGGCCTCCGGAAATGGTTTTATGGAGCGTACTGCCAACGCGCAATTCTTTTCGCTGATCCAGACCAAGATTGTGAAGCACGTCGACCACACGCTGCTGCAATTCTGGTTCCGAAAGGTTGGCGAAGCAAAGTTTTGCATTGTAGTACAGGTTCTGATAAACCGTGAGTTCTTCAATGAGCAGGTCGTCCTGTGAAACGTAGCCGATCACACCGTGGATACGGTCTCTTTCCTTATGCAGATCAAATCCATTGATCCTGATCTCGCCTTCCGTCGGTTCTATCAACCCGGCCAGCACGTTCAGTAAAGTTGATTTGCCGGCGCCGCTGGCTCCCATGATACCGATGAGTTTGCCCGGACCCTCTGAAATACAAATGTCGCGCAAGCCGAAATAACCCGAGGGGAATTTTACTTCGCCGAGCACCGCGTTAAAGGAGAGCCTGGTTGTTTTTAACTGGTCGTTAAAATGCGCCACCATATCGCTGTAATACAACGCATCCCCGGCCTGTGTTTTTATGGAGCTTCCATGGGTGAAAAGGTAAACCTTGTTGCTCTCCATTATAAAGCCATTCAGCATATTGGCCTCGCTGCCGACGTATTTGGTAAAATACATCTCCACGCTGCGCACCCGGAGGAATATGAGGGTCCCTTTGATCTGCGCATGTACGTGTCTGCAAAATGCTCCGGGGGAAACGGAATTGTCGTCAACGAAGAGAATTTCTTTCAGATCCAACGCAACAGGATCTTTGCTGATCACAAATTTTTCAATAGCGCTGTATTCGCTTTGATCGAGATTAAAGACCGTTGATACGGTGTTGATAAGATCCTTTCGCTGCGAAGAAAAATTGCTGCCGGATCCTACCAGTTCAAACAGTTTGATCAGCACTACAACTTTTTGTTTCTGGGTAAGTGTCTGATTGATCTTTTTACAGATGCCAAGGGTTTTAACGGAGTCTTTTACCGACGTTAGTCTGGATCTCCCATCAGCTTCATCTTTTCCATATCCTGAAAATTGATCGTATAGCTTTACGTACTCTATTACCCGGTCATGGTCGAGTTCGGTTTGAAAGAAATGGATTACGTATAGTCTCTCATTGTCAGTAACCCCGCCGTCCTGTTTTGTGATGATGGCAAAAAGTTGGGTTAACGCTTTGAGTATCTCCTCACTCATGGTCCAGGTAATTGCGCTTCAAGTATCCTACAAAGGTAAAAAATATCCAGCGGTCAATCGGTCTATTGATGCAAAAAATCGATGGCGGGTAACCATTGCGTTATCGGGAAGTGACCCCTAATACGTCAGGAACTCAAACGGGATCTCCACCAGTTCTGAAAATTCCTGGCCGGCTTCCTCCATATCTTCATCTTCTTCATGAAAGTACCACTGCACCTTTAAGCCCTTTATATCTTCCAGTGCGTACAAGACGTCGAGAATAAGTTTCGAAGAAGCGGTATTGAAATATTCAAGCTTAAAAACAAAATCCGTTGAAGGATTTGCATCATTTGCATAATGCTCTATCCAGTCAAGTACCGGTTTGTAAAATTCTGTCGAATCTTCCGGCAAAGAACGGCCCGAAATTTCCATTATCCCTTTATTTTTATCGAGGATGATCTTCGGTGTATCTTCAGTTCCTTCCAGATTTAAAATATCCATGACTTTTATCGTTAGTTAAGTTTGAATTAGGCCAGTAGCTCCCGGGAAACATTGACTTTCAGGCAAAAGAAACAATAGGTCTCTGACATTTCCGGAAAATCAAACCACAATTTCTCGCCTGATTTCCGTGCCATATCAACAAATCCCAGCCCTGCGCCGCCTTTGTCGGAAAGCGTTGTGCCCTGAATGATTTTCTTATATAGATCTTTTAGTCCTTCTTTATCCAGCCCGTTGATACCTTCCAGCGCACATTTGAGATCCCTGACGCGATTTTTATGAACAGGATTCCCCGACATGATGGTATAGCGGTTGGATTCGCGGCCGATGAGAAAGATAGCGGCATGGCTCCTGATCTTACCTTCTACAATTTCTTCATTGTGCTTCACGATGTTTTGAAGCGACTCTACCATCACATTAAACACTTTGCGTTTAATCGCGGGATCTTCCTCCGATGCCTCCAGGCTGCGTTCGGCCATGGTCAGAATGGATTTTGTAGTTTCCTGGGTAAAATCCCCCTGATACACCAGGATCAGTTTCTGTGACATCATGGTGCGGTGCAGGTCATAGATAAAATTCATGCGTCCTTGTATTGCATTTTGGTGATGACGAAGTTATTAGAAATAGTCCATAGTCCATTAAAATTTTATCCCGATCAGCAACACGTCGTCAGTTTGTTTTTGGGTTCCTTTCCACGTCTCCCATTGATCTTCAAATACCTGGAGTGCTTCTTTCATTGGCATTGTTTGAATTTTGCCGATGATCTCACGGAGTTGCCTGGTGCCAAACTTTCTCCCCTTCGGTCCTCCGAACTGATCACAGAATCCATCCGAGCAATAATAGATGGAATCGCCGCTGTTTAATTTTATTTTGTTGTTCGTAAAGTTGGTTTGATTTTTAAAGATACCACCACCAATCGGAAATTTGTTGCCTTTGATTTCTTCGAGTTCTCCGTTTCTCATGATATAAAGGGGGCGGTGCGCTCCGGCAAACTCCACTTCCTTTTCTTCAAGGTTGATTTTGCAAAGGGAGATGTCCATACCGTCTTTAGTACCGGCATCTTCGTCTGTCCGTAGTGTTGTGGAGACACCTTCATTCAACAGATCGAGTATTTTTCCAGGTTCGGTTATCTTACGGCTTCTTACAATATCGTTGAGCAGAAAATATCCAACGAGAGAAAGCAGCGCTCCCGGTACGCCGTGTCCTGTGCAGTCGACGGCAGCCATAAAGATCTCATTTTTCACCTGAGCAAACCAGGGGAAATCACCTGATACCACATCGCGTGGTTTATACAGAATAAAAGAGTCAGGCAGGGTGCGGTTTATTAAACGCGCATTTGGGAGGATGGCTGACTGTATCCGTTTTGCGTAATTGATACTTTCGGTGATCTTTTTGTTTTGATGCTGAATTTCAAGTTCAATTTTTTTGCGTTCTGTGATATCATGTGACACCACCAGCACGGATTCAAGCTTTGTGTTTTCATCGTATTCGGGAATGGCATGGACCTGCATGATCCGCTTGCCATTCGCGGCGGGAAAATCCATTTCCAGAATTATTTTTGCTCCCGACTCACTGACCTGATCAACAATTTTCTTCCATGATTCCAAAATTGCCGGGTCCAGTCCGGTTTCTTTTGCGTTTTTATTGAGGAAAGCTACTGGTGTTTTTCCTGTGTAATATTCTATCACCGGATTGATATACGTGATGGTGCCTTCCTCCAGGCGTATGATCAGGTCGGGAGAATTTTCGGATAGTGCCTGTATTTTACTCCGCATCCGTTGCGCCTGTTCTTCCAGCCTGCGGGCGGTAATGTCATTTGACCTTAGCACGTATCCCTTAATAGCGGGATCTGTTACGCCATTTGATCCGACAGACTCAAGCCATATATAGTTTCCTTCTTTTGTTTTATAGGCATACTGGACCTTGATTGTTTCATCCGGATTTTCTTTCAGGCGGGCAAAAATATGACTGAAGGAGGCCCGGTGATCGGGGTGTATTTTCTCAATGTCATTTTCACCGATCATTTCAATTTGCTTATAGCCCAGCACGTTCTCCACAGCCGGGGAAATGTACCGTATGCTGCTGTCTTCAGCGTAAATAGTAATCACTTCGGAAGGCTTTCCGTTTTTTCCATCCTCCGGGAAGATTTCTCCTCCCGCATCTGCGACAACGCTTTGGCTAATGGTTAGTAAAGGTCCGCTTAATGAGAGGTTATCGCGTTCTTTTTCCCTGTAGATCATCACCTCCTTGCGCGCGCCAAAGGCAACCCAAAGAGCAAGGCTGCCGGATAGAAAGATCACACCTAATCCGGTAAATAACTCAGTCAGGATTGTCTGCCTCTCGCCCTGAAGATCGTAATGTGTTTTAGGAAGATTATAAAAGTAAAATGCAGTGAATAGCACAGCCAGTAAGAAAAATCCTGCCAGGATAAGACTCCACTTATTTCGGTCTTTAAAAAATTCCATCGCAGGTTTGCTCTAGTGCATTTGGGTGAAACTGGATCATTCGGACAGAGCCTGACTACCGGGCTCTTGTTCCTTTATTTTTTTATAGATTTTTTCATCGTTGTTCAACACCATAAACCGGTTGGCATAGTCGCACCAGATCAGCGACTCTTTTGAACCTATGGACAGGTAACCATTTCTATTGAGACTCTCATGAAATTTTTTCAGTACTTCATTTTGCAGGTCCTGATTAAAATATATCATGACATTGCGACACAGTATCAAGTCGAACTTATCAAAAACCCCACCCAATACCAGGTCGTGCTTCACAAAAGAAACCTGGCTTACCAGCTCATGGATAAAGAGCGCGTGACCATTTTCCTGGTGATAATATCTTTTCAGACCGGATCCGCTGCCTCCGTAGCTGAGGTAATTGTTTTCGTTTAACGCCATGTTCTTCATCGGGTACTTCGCGGATTTTGCTCTTTCCAACGCTGTTACATCCAGGTCAGTAGCCGTAATGGATGCATCGCCGAGGATTCCCATCTCCTCCAGCATGACAACCATTGTCATTACTTCCTCCCCCGAGGAACATCCCGCGTGCCAGATCTTGAATTCTTTGCTGTTGAGCCGGATAGCGGGAATGACTTCTTGACGCATTACACGCCAAAAGTCAGGATCGCGGAACATTTCCGTCACGTTTACCGTGAGTTCATCAATAAATTCATTGACAAACGGAGGTGTATCTGTAAGTTTTTTTAACAGGTTGTTTAGTGTAAGCTTTTTTAACTCCAGAATGCGGACAACCCTTCTTTTGAAGGATGACATCGCATAGTTGCGAAAATCGTAGTTGTATTTTTCGTAAATCAACTCCGAAATGCGTTTCAAGTCTGCAATTTCAATATCCGGCATGAGCGGGGCATGTTAAACTGCTAAGTTACTTTCCAAACCATCTGATGGATGGTAATTTCGAAGGGAAATCTTACATGCGTCTCATAGGGTAGAAGCCTCCTTGTTTTTTACCTGGGTTCAATGCCGATTAACTGCAAGGGACTTTTACCAGGAAATATCCTGGTAAACCAGCCAACATGTAGGGCAAACTATCCGGGCTATTTCTTCTCGTGATGTTCGAGGCTGTCTTTTGTAAAGCTGAAGGGCAAAAGTGATTCCGCGGACAAGGCCTTAACCCATTTGTGATCCTGGCTTTGCATGATAACTTCGAAAGGCTTTTCCTGGCGGATCTCGAACTCAAGCATTACCTGACGGCAGGGTCCGCAAGCGGTAGCTGGCACCAGTTCCTTACCACCCTTGCGCCGCGCAACGATAGCGATCTTGGTAATAACACTGCCGGGATGTTGCGCGACAGCTGAATACAGGGCCACACGCTCAGCGCACATACCCGAGGGGTATGCGGCATTTTCCTGGTTTGTGCCCGTGACGATTGTGCCATCTTCCAGAAGGACTGCCGCGCCTACTTGAAACCGCGAGTACGGGGCGTAGGCATGGTTCGCCGCATCCCTCGCTTTATGCGCTAGATATTTTGATTCAAGATCAAGGTCTTCCAGGTGCTTAACAATAACAAAAGGTTCCATACGACGGTCAACTTGGTGGATAGGTAAGTTAATTATTTTCAGGGGGAATTCTATTATGGATTTCCATTACTTTGCGTCATGAAACGCGTATTGATATTGGGTGCAGGCCGTTCATCGTCATCGCTGATCAGATATATGCTGGATCACGCCGGCGCCTGTCAATGGTATTTAACTGTCGCGGATGTGTCTCTCGAAACCGCTCAGAAAAAAATAGGATCCAACGATGCGGGGAAAGCAGTACAATTTGACATAAACGATCCGGAAAGCAGCAAGGAGATCATTGGCGGGGCAGACATTGTGATTTCTTTATTGCCACCCAATTTTCATCCACTGGTTGCATTGCGTTGTCTCGAAGGAAGCAAACACTTTATCACGGCGAGTTATGTCTCCGATGAATTGAAGGCGTTTGATAAGGAGGCACGTGAGAAAGGCCTTGTGTTTCTCAATGAATGCGGGCTCGACCCGGGGATCGATCACTTAAGCGCCATGAAAGTGATCGATGACATCAGGGATAACGGTGGAACTATCACTTCTTTTGAATCCTTTACGGGAGGTTTAATTGCACCCGAAACAGATCCGGGTAATCCCTGGCGTTACAAGTTTACCTGGAACCCGCGCAACGTAGTGATGGCCGGCCAAAGCACCGCGAAATATCTGCACGATGGCAAAAGTAAATATATCTCCTATCAGCAATTATTTCGGAGAATAACACCGATCCATGTTCCGGGTTATGGAAATTACGAAGGCTACGCGAACCGGGATTCGTTAAAATACATCGACACTTATGGTTTGCTTGGCATCAGTACAATACTGCGCGGAACATTGCGACACAAAGGATTTTGTGCTGCATGGAACATCCTCGTCCAGCTCGGTTGCTGTGATGATTCCTATGCTATGGAATACGTTTCGAAAATGACCCATGCGGGCTTTCTGAATGCCTTCCTTCCTGCGAATCCGGGAGACAATACCGAGGAAAAAGTGTGCACGCATTTCGGTCTGAAAGCCTCGGACCCTGAAATTAAAATGCTGAAGTGGTCAGGATTTTTTGAAGACACTCCTGTTGGTCTGGACCAGGGCTCGCCTGCAAAGATCCTCGAGTATATGCTCAATAAAAAATGGGTATTGAAAGACGAAGATAAAGATCAGATAGTGATGTGGCATCGCTTCAGATACGTGCTTGAAGGCAAGGCAAAAGAAATTCAGGCTTCACTTGTAGCTACGGGGTTTGACGCCGTGTATACCGCTATGGCAAAAACTGTTGGCCTTCCTTTGGGGATCGCCACCAGACTTATTGCATCGGATAACATCCGTGCGCGTGGAGTGATCATTCCCACCACAAGGGAATTTTACAGACCGATACTGCGTGAGTTAGGGGCATTGGGAATTGCATTGAACGAACTGGAAGTGCCCTAAAATCAAGATTGCAAAGCCTTTTTATTTCATTTCTCCCCGAATACACGGATTACATTACAAGCAATACTGGTATTTAATACTATTCACTAATTTCGTTAAAGAAAAGACTACCAACTTATACCATTATGAGAACTCTATCCCGCATGCTTGCAGTTTGCATGGTCATGTTGCCACTAATCAGCAACGCTCAGCCAAAAACTGCTCCCTCGTGGTCGGCCAGGTTCAAGACTTCCATTAACTGGCAACGTGTTCATTCACTAGGTTATCTGATTGTAAGTACTAATGACGGATTGTACGGTGTCAATCCAAATGACGGAAAAATCATTTGGGAGAATAAAGGCTTTGCAGCCTTGAATCCTGAATATTATCTGGAAGTTGAAGGCACGGAATTTCTCACTATTGCTTACAGGACTGAGAGTAGTACAACCATTCCGATGCAGGCCATCATTGATGTCGGGAGTGGAAAAGTCTTGTTTGATTCACAAAAAGAACAGATAGGAGTTTTAAGCCGCCATGTTTTACCAGAGTCGGGAAGATTGCTGGTCATTGGCGTGAAACCCAAAACGTTATCGGCGTCTTTGTTCATGTATGATATTGCAAGTGGTCAGCAATTGTGGAGCAATGATGAAATGTTCAAAGCGGACGCAGGCGGTGGCAAAGGTTTTCTCGGAAAACTTCAGGCCATGGGTCAGCAGTTGAGCAATCTTCAGTCACTGACAAGTGAACCCCTTGAGTTACGGGATGGGTCCATAGTTATTACGCACCCCAACTATGTTATACGCGTGCAGACTGCAGACGGGAAAGTGGTGTGGAAAAACAGTATCCAGCCATCGGTGCGGGCGGAAATTCATTTTTCTCCCTACAAAAAAGGGGTGGTTTACGTAGGTACCGATGTTGAGTCGGATCAGGGTTCGGGTTTTTCCTCGTCTTCAAGCCAGAACCAGGGACAACCCCAGAAATTTTATACGAATCTTTATTACGCTTTCGACCTTCAAAATGGAAACCCGTTGTGGAAAGAGCCTGCAAAGGAAAATGATAACCTCAACCAGATCATTATACACGAAAAGGGAATAATAATCTGTCCCAGGTCATCGCAGAAACCCACAATCAACCTGGTAGACTATGAAACCGGAAAGACCATCTGGGGAAATAAGGGCAAAGGTATCAAGGCTCAGGGCAGCGTGGTAAGTTACATTCCCACCGAAAAAGGTTTACTGATCACTACTGCGTTTGATAATGCGTGGAATAATAAAGCCGAGGAGTTCTACCTGAATATTCTCGACCCCATCAGCGGCACTTTGAAATATGAAAAATCCATCAAACTGAAGGGTGATATTGTTCGAACGGAACTGGTGCCGAAAGGATTACTGTTCATCACCACCAAGGAAGTGAATATTCTTGATACCAACACAGGTGCGCTGGTTTGGGCTAATTCCATAGAGGCCGGAAATACTTTCAACAGTGATAAAGTGCGGCCATTCCCTACCGGTGACAGCGGTGATGGAAAGATGTTTGTATATTCTCCCAAAGAAAAAGGTGTTTTTGAGATCGACAAACAGGCCGGAACTTTTAAGAAAATTACTTCTGCTAAAATTGAGTTTGAAGGAAAAGAAATGCCCCATACCATCGATGTTGTTAAAGACGGACTGGTTTTATCTTCAGATCAGAATGTGATGAAGCTTGGTTTTGACGGGCTGGTGAAGTTCTTCAAATATTATCCTGCTCCCAGACAGCCTGCCCTGGTCAGGGCGTTGCTGGCGGCACAGGCCGTAAGGGCGGCCTATATCGGTGCAGCAGCTTCTGCTTATTCTGCAGCATTTGCGCAGGCTTCGCAAAAAACCACTGATCCTGCCGGCAAAGCTGTAGGCCAGGAGTTATCGCGCGCATTCGGCGAGCTCGGTCAGGCGGGATTTGCCTATTCAGCGCAGGCGATGAAAGCTTTCAACGCGCGCTTTAAAGCCTCGATGAATACACCTTCTTTCATAATGATGATGACCACCCAGGAGAAGAAAGGAAATCAACTTGTGCAGATCAATAAAGAAAATGGCGATGTCACTAGTGCCGTGGATATCAAAAATGACCGGGAACCTGAATACGATGTGGATCAGATCTATAATTATGTCTACTATCGGCCAAATGGCTCGGAGATAGTATGCTATAAACTGTAAGGTCCTGGCTATTGGCCTTTGGAAAATGCACGATGGATTAAGACCCGTCGTGTATTTTTTTTTATGGACTTGCTGTTCACCATCAAATGCCATGGCCTTTAGGCCGTGGATAGGATAGACTAATTGATTGGCTTTAGCCGAAAATACAAGTTTAGCAGCATAAATCACTTCGATCTGGCGCATCGTCCGTGTGCCAAATAGTTTATCTCCAGACTACGCTTTCCAGTGGCACACAATCCATTGATCCATGGGATCCACGAGCTAAAGCCCATGGCAATTGATTGTCGGCTGACGCAAATGCTAAGTGATTGACACAAAATACACGGGGCGTACGCACCATTCACAACTCACCATTCACAAAGTTCACCGACACACTAAGCGACCAAGACGAAACAAGGAAACGCACGAGCCACTCACCACTCACCACTCACCACTCACAATTCACGGTTCTCATATTCCTGATCAATCAACAGGTCCGGCCCCGACGCTGCCTGAACAGCCAGGTAGTCGCATCGCTCATTCTCGATATGTCCGGCGTGGCCGCGGACCCAATGAAATTTTGGTTTGTATTTTTTGTGCAGGGGTATATACCTTTTCCAGAGATCCGCATTTTTTTTCTTCGCAAAATTCTTTTTCTCCCAACTCCACAGCCAGCCTTCTTCAACTGCTTTCACCACATATTCGGAATCTGAATAAATGCTGACAGGGATTCCTTCTTTTTTGATCGCTTCAAGACCTGAAATCACGGCCAGGAGTTCCATCCGGTTATTGGTAGTGAGCCGGAATCCCTGTGAAAGCTCCTTCACGTGATCATTGTATTTGAGAATTACACCGTAGCCACCAGGACCAGGATTTCCTTGCGCCGCCCCGTCTGTATATATCCGGATCATTGTGGAAATACGTTTGATTTAAATATTTTGACTGTGATCGCCAGCAGGATAACTCCAAATACGCTTCGCAATACGGAAAACCCCGACTCGCCAATAACCCGCTCAAGCCAGGAGCTCGACCGCAATACCCAGTAGATCATTGCAACATTAAGAACAATTCCGATCAATATATTGATCTCTTCATAAACGGCGCGCAAGGAAAGGATTGTTGTTAAAGTTCCCGCGCCGGCGATTAATGGAAAGGCCAGGGGAACAATGATTTTCTGCCCATTTATTTTAATACAAATTTTTTTCAAGCAACTCACGATAAGTCCTGCGCATTACTATCGACTATGGACCATTGACTATGGACTCTACTACCCATAATCCGAAAGAAACTCCTTCAGCGTTTTTATCTCATTTTTTTTGATCGCTGGAAAATTTGCAATGCGGAAGGTGGACGACTTCAGGTCTCCGTATCCTTCGCCGAGCAGCAGATTGTTTTTCTTCGCCCTCGATTTAATAGCGGTGATCAGCGCTTCTTTAGCCTGAATGGGGATCACGGTAAATGACCGCGCCTCTTCATTGCTGATAAAATGCTGAAGTGTTTGTTTGTCCTTTAAGAAATCAACCCAAAGGCGATAGCGTTCTTCCACCTTCATGTTTACTTGACGGATGGTTTTCGAGGCTTCCATTACACGATACAATAGATAGATATTCAAAACGTTTGGCGTAAACGGCGTTTGCCATTTTTCCATCATCTCCGCCATAAATGTAATGCTGTTGTAGTGTTTTTTCTCACCAATTTTTTTCACCTTTTGCATGGCTGCCGGAGAACATATCAGCAAACCCAGGCCGGCGGGAAGGCCAAAACATTTTTGTACTGACGCAAACCAGATATCCGCCGCCTTGAAATCCAGGAATACTCCCGCCATACTCGATGTGGCATCCACCGCAATCAAATGGTTGGGATAACGCTCCTTAATAGATTGAATAACAGCATTGCTTACCTGAGTACCATTTGAAGTTTCGTTTTGCGTCAGGCAGACTACACCCTCCTCCTTTCCAAACCTTAACTTCTTAACGTCAATTAATTCATTGTGGTCAAAAATAAAACTTTTGGCCCCGTTGCAGATCCGCCGGGTATACTCGAACCACTTTTTACCAAAAGCTCCGTTGTAGAGGTGGAAACTTGATTTCGTTATCAGGGATTGCGCAATTACTTCCCAACACTCTGTTGCGGAGGTCGTATAAAAAATACTGTATTCTTTCGGGATATCAAGCTTGTATTTCAATTGCTGGACAGTCTTCTCAGATATCTTCATGAACTCCTCACTGCGATGATTGATGCTAAGGATACCATCTTCATGTGCCTCCTTAACGTACTGTGGTATTTCATCGTGAACTCTTGAAGGGCCCGGATAGAAGGAAATCATCGTCTGTTCAGGTTAATAAATTTAATTCAGTTAAAATTCCGACGTAAATCCTGGGGGGTCGGCGCATCTCGTGCAACGAACGCAAACGTATCAGGGTTTCCTGTTTGTGAGATAAGATATCGCCATGGCATATCCTTCCAATCCAAAACCAGTTAAAAGTCCCACACATTTTGAGGTGATCAGACTCTTATGTCGGAATTCCTCCCGTCCATAAACATTGGAAATATGTACTTCGATCACGGGTGATTTTATACCTCCGATTGCATCGTGAATTGCTACCGAAGTGTGTGTATATGCACCGGCATTCAGGATTATACCGTCGAAATCGAAACCGATCTCATGCAACTTGTTTATTATTTCTCCTTCGACGTTCGACTGATAGTAATGAAGAGACACATCGGGAAAGCGTTTTTTTAAATCCTCAAAGAACTCTTCGAAAGATTTGTTGCCATAAATGGATGTTTCACGCTTTCCCAACAGGTTGAGGTTAGGTCCGTTAACGATCTGAATTTTCATGGGGGAAAGATAGGAAATAAGGGAATAACGGAATGGTTTGAAAAGTCTGAAAAGTTGAAAGGTTGAGTTTGAAAAGTGTAGAACTTGGGTATAAAGGTACGAGGTACAAGGAACGAGGTATGAGGGTGCAAAGGTATAAGGAGATATAAGAGTTAAAGGGTTGAAGTCATCAATTGCTTCCACCCTGCCTGCCGGCGCACAGCCCGAAGCTCGGCAGGCAGGCTTTAGTCAGTGGTGGCTGAAGAATGGATTTTTGAAGGAGCTTTAGCCCAACTGGAAGGATACCAATAGGGGTATATGGTATATGGGATAGGGATGGAGTCATCAATTGCCTCCTGCTTTAGCTGGAGGTATAGAGAATGATTTTGTGCAGGGGCTTTAGCCCAAATTACCGGGTGGCGAAATCAGCGATTACCAATAGTGGAGCTATCTTTGGCATTATGTGGGAGGAACAAATCAAAGATTTCGGACATTATTTGAAGCTGGAGCGTTCGCTGTCTGACAATTCTATCGAAAGCTACGTGGCCGATGTAGTGAAGCTCAGACAATTTATCGGTCTGAAGTTTAAGGACCTTGAAGCAGAGAACGTTTCCCCAAAAGATCTTAGGGAGTTTTTGCAATACATTGCCGGATTAGGAATGAGCGCGCACAGCCAGGCGCGGATCCTTTCGGGATTAAAAAGTTTTTTTAAGTACCTGATCTTTGAAGGTGTAATAGACAAAGATCCGACTGCGCTGATAGAGGGACCAAAACTGGGGAGAAAACTGCCTGATACACTTAGTTTTCCTGAAATTGAAAAACTCCTGAATGCCATTGACCTCTCCAAACCCGAGGGCGCCAGGAACCGCGCCATCATTGAAGTATTGTATAGTTCGGGATTGCGCGTGTCAGAGTTGGTAGACCTGAAGTTGAACAACATTTACTCCGAAAGCGGATTTCTAAAAGTCACAGGCAAGGGCAACAAGGAGCGGCTGGTCCCCATTGGCAGGGATGCTCTAAAATATCTGGACATATATCTAAAGTCGACCAGGGGAAAGCCTCCGCTCAAATCGCCAAAAAAAGGTTTTGAATCGTATGCTTTTCTCAATCGCAACGGCAGCAAGCTTACAAGGGTGATGGTGTTCACGATCATTAAAAACCTTGCGTTGCATATTGGACTGAAGAAAAGCATCAGTCCTCATACTTTCAGACATTCTTTCGCTACCCACCTCATTGAAGGTGGCGCTGACCTGCGGGCCGTACAGGAGATGCTCGGTCATGAGTCCATAACCACGACCGAGATATATACCCACCTCGACCGCGACTACCTTCGCCAGGTCATACAGGAATTTCACCCGCGCAGCTGAAAGCGCTTTCAATAATCGTCTTCCAGCGTTCCGTCACCCAGCTGAAACTTTACGCCAAAGATCAGTGTCCACTGGCTGTAGCCCCCGACGGTGTATTTCCCTTCCGCAAAAGAAAGAATAGTGTCGGTTATTCTCACCATGGTGCCGAGACCGACATTGAGGCCAAGGTTGCCATCGTTCTCAATTTCGTCGGCTGTGGCCATTCTTGTCCGAATCTTGATATTAGTAAAATTCAGCCCGGTTAAACCATAAAGGTACCCTACATCGCCACGGATGACGTAATAGTTAATATTGCCATTTAATTCCCACATTGTTCTGCGGGGGGCGTTATCGAAATTTTCCGGAAAATATTGAGTAAACACCGGGCTGATGCTAACCCGGTCATTAAGTAGTATTTCAGAATAAACCCCAAGGCCCCACAGGCCCAGGCCATCACCATATCCGAGAAAAGGTCCCACGCGCACCTGGGCGTGAGAAAATGTTGCTATTGAAGAAGCGATAAAAAGTGTAAAAATTATTTTTCTCATAAGCTTTATATTTTCTATAAAGCGTAAAAGTTTGTGCCGATAAAGGCAAGACTGTTTAATGATTTATGTTTTTACCGAAGTCTAGAACCATGCTGATATAAAAAAACAACCCGCCAGGCTATATAAGTGGCGGGTTGTTTAAAATTGATTTAGCTAAAGACGCTATGTCGGTTAAAATATCACTTAAAATTTAAAAGTGATCCCTAGGGCTAACGGAGCGAGTCCAAAACCCAATTCTCCATAACCTGCGACTTTCTCAGAGAAGAAATACCTGGCACCCGCATGCAGACCGAACTGAACACGGCTGGGGTAAATATTGTCATCGTAAAACGCATTATCATAGGAAAAACTCGATACTGCATAACCAAGGTTGGCTCCGCCGTAGACATCTACTTTTTCGTTTCTGATCTCGAAAAGTTCGCTGAAGTGATAAGAGCCCCTCACGCCAAAATCAAGGAACGTATATCTAAAGCCGGTATAACCACGGGAGGTATAACTAATATAGGGTCCGACAGTTATAACGTCACTGGGGGCAAATTCAAAGGATGCGATCAATGGAATGCCACCATTTCCATAATAATAACCAAGGCCAAAGCCTACGTTAAGTAACATATCTCCCTTGTTGTAACGGGCCTGACCCGATGCAAAAGTGGCGGAAAATACCATCGCAATGACACACAAAAATTTTAGAATGTTTTTCATGAATAGTTAGTTTAAGGTCAACAGTTTAGGTTGTTTACGGGCCAAAAATAGAAAAAAACCACATAAAAAGAAGAATTTGCCTCAATCTACCCCTGTTAATTTATCTTTACCCGCTTATGTATAAGTTATTGCGGCCCCTGCTTTTTTTGGTTGATCCTGAAAAGATACACGCGCTGGTTTTTGGAATGCTTAAGTTACCCGGGTTTCAACCGGTTTTAAAATTATTTTTTCAATTTGAAGATCCTCGTCTCGAAAAAAAACTTTTTGGTTTAACCTTTAAGAATCCTGTGGGCCTGGCGGCGGGATTCGACAAAGATGCAAAATTGATCGATGTACTGGCCGGTCTGGGATTTGGCTTTATCGAGATCGGGACGCTAACACCCAAACCACAGCCCGGAAACAATAAACCAAGATTGTTCAGATTGCCGAAGGACAAAGCACTCATTAATAGAATGGGCTTTAACAATGAAGGGGTGATGGCTGCTGTCGCGCGGTTGAAAAAGCGAAAGTCATTAATAATTGTCGGTGGTAATATCGGAAAGAATAAATTCACACCGAACGAATCAGCTCATGAAGATTACGTTTATTGTTTCAATTCCCTGTATGCGTATGTCGATTACTTTGTTGTGAATGTAAGTTCGCCCAACACTCCCGGCTTAAGGGAGTTGCAGGAGAAGGCGCCGTTGGAAAAATTATTGAGGGCGGTCAAAAATCTCAGTTTACAAAAACCGGTTGTGAAGCCGGTGTTATTAAAGATCGCTCCGGATCTTTCTCCTGGACAACTCGATGATGTGATCGCGATTCTGAAAAGTACGCGCATTGATGGGGTGATCGCGACGAACACAACTATATCCCGTGACGGTCTGCAAACAGAAAAAGAAGAATTAGATCAGATAGGGGCTGGTGGTTTAAGCGGAAAGCCATTGAATAGAGCGTCGACTGAAATAATCCGAAAACTCCGCAACGCCCTGGGAAAAGATTTTCCGATCATCGGGGTGGGAGGAATAATGTGTGCCGCTGATGCGATAGAGAAGATGCAGGCTGGAGCGGACCTTGTCCAACTCTATACGGGTTTTATTTATGAAGGACCTGACCTCATCAAACGCATCAACAAGGAAATTCTAAAGACATCGTCTTAAAGTCTCTCAAAATGGAGTGTTGCTTTAATGTCGCCGGAGATTGACCGACCGCTGTCGGGGTCGGTGATGGTCGTATTGTCCTTTTTTATGTAGAACACCAGAGTCGTTTGGGTCAGGGTCTCAATGGTGCCGCTACCTGGCAGTTCAACAACATCCGTGGAGAAATTGATGTCCGTGTTTAGTTTTTCACCTACAACCTGGTAAGTTCCTTCCGTATTTTGGGATTCGCCGTACACGATCATCGTACCGTCTGCTTTGAATTCAATTTCTGTGGCGAAGGAATCATCGTCTTCAGAAAATGGCAGGGGAATGCCAAAGGGCTTCACCTGAATTTCGGCGAGCGTCCCCTTCCATTTACCTACAATAGACACGAAGTTGTTATCTTCTTCCTGGCACGAAAACACCAGGATAAGCAGGCATAATATACCGGCAGTTTTTATTGTTTTCATAGTGAATATTTCATAACTTATTAATATGGGCTAAAATCGTGCCTTGCCCCGCTGATTGTCCTGCGGACAGTCGGTCCCCCCTGAAGGGGAGACGGAAGACGCTACCGGCCGGCGAGATCCAGGAGAAATGCGTATTCCTGCGCGAGCTCGCGATACACCTGAAATCTGCCACTAGCCCCACCGTGACCGGTTTCCATATTTGTGCGCAACAGCAAAATGTTGTCGTCGGTTTTCATCTCGCGGAGTTTGGCCACCCATTTCGCCGGTTCCCAGTATTGAACCTGAGAATCATGTAACCCCGTTGTAACCAGCATGTTGGGATAATCCTGGGCTTTGACCTGGTCATATGGAGAATATTCCAGCATATACATGTATGACTCCAGCACATCAGGATTTCCCCATTCATCAAACTCGCCAGTCGTGAGGGGGATATCATCATCCAGCATTGTAGTAACAACATCTACAAAAGGAACTTCGGCGATCACCCCTTTGAATAATTCGGGTGCCAGATTGACTACGGAGCCCATCAGCAATCCACCCGCGCTGCCTCCGGTTGCGAACAGATTCTCAGGCGTAGTGTATCCTTCGTCGATAAGGAATTCGGCGCAGTGAATAAAATCCGTAAATGTGTTTTTCTTTTTGAACATTTTACCGTCTTCATACCACTGTCTTCCCATTTCCTGGCCTCCGCGAACATGAGCGATGGCAAACACAAAACCCCGGTCGAGTAAACTCAGGCGCGTTGCTGAAAAATAAGGGTCGGTGCTGTAACCATAGGATCCATAACCATATAACAAGGTGGGATTTGTGCCGTCTTTTTTTATTCCTTTTTTATAAACAATTGACAGCGGAATTTTTGTGCCATCTTTTGCTGTAGCCCACGCTCTTTCTGTCTGATAATTTTCATGCGTGTAACCACCAACGACCTCCTGTTGTTTCAGAAGTTTTTTCTCTTTTGTCCGCATGTTGTAGTCAAAAGTCGAATTCGGAGTTGTCAGTGATGAATATCCATACCGCACCCATTCAGTGTTAAACTCGATGTTTACGGAAGGGCTATGGGTATAGGCAGCTTCCACAAAATTGAGATAGTGTTTCCTGCCGGTGGCTTGGTCGATTACCCTCATGAGTGTATTCGCCTGTGCCCGCTCGTTTAAGATCATGTAATCTTTAAAGATCTCGACCCCTTCCAGTAGAGTATCTTTTCTGTTCGGAATCTTTTCCTGCCAGTTCGATTTTGCGGTCCTTGTCTCCGGTGTCTCCATCAGCCGGAAATTCGGAGCGTCGAGGTTGGTGACAATAAAAAACCGGTCGTTGAAGTGATTGATGTTGTATTCCAGCCCGCGTTCACGTGGGCTGAATGGTTGGAACTTGCCTTCAGGATTATTTGCGTTTAAGATCAGGTAATCATTAGTAAGCGTGCTTCCTGAGTAGATCACCAGATATTTTTTTGATTTTGATTTTGTTATTCCCGTCGAAAATGTTTCATCGTCTTCAGTATACACGAGCACATCCTTTGCTGGATCTGTTCCCAGCTTATGACGGAAGATCTTATCCGAGCGCAGTGTGAGCGAATCCTTCATCGTGTAAAAGAAAGTTTTGTTATCATTCGCCCAGGCGACGTATCCCTCAGTATTGGGTACGGGGCGATCGATAATTTCTCCCGTTCGCAGGTCTTTTATATAGAGGGTATATCGCCTGCGGCTAACGGTATCGACTCCATAGGCGAGCAGGTTGTTGTCTTCGCTTACCTTCAGACTTCTAACCTGGAAAAAGGAAAAACCTTCGGCGAGTTCGTTTACGTTCAGCAAAACTTCTTCCGGCGCATCAAGTGTTCCCCTCTTCCGGCAATAGATGGGATACTCCCGGTCTTTTTCGTACCGATTGTAATACCAGTAACCATTGTCTTTATAAGGAACCGATTCATCATCCTGCTTGATGCGTCCTACCATCTCGGAATATAACTTTTCCTGCAGCCTCTCGGTGTGTTTCAGCGTTGCCTCAAGGTATTCATTTTCCGCATTGAGATAATCCAATACCTTTTTCGTTTGATCATCTTTGGTGGCAGCACTTTTCTGGTCCTCCGAAAGCTTCATCCAGTAGTAGTTATCAATTCTATTCGTACCATGCGCCGCTAATTCAAAGGGAATTTTTTCCGGCGTGGGAGGTTGGATATTCTTTTCCTTTCCTGCGTTTTTTTCGCGGTAACATCCGAGCATTGATCCGGCAAGGAGGAGAAAAAGAAAGACGTTGAAATGTTGTTTCATTGGATTGATATTAGCGCGGTAAATATAGCGAAAGCTTACCAAGGTGCTCTTCCATAAAATGTAACGGGGGGATTGTTGCCGGATTTTATCAGGCCGGAGAAATATACCACTAGCCGGAACATTTTTTCATAAAAAAGCATTCAAATCCTCTAATGCAGGATAAAGTGGAAGTAAACTGATTGATGAGGAGCGTGATTCAATGTTTTTATTTAGTTTTACGCATTGAGACATGGCAAAAAACACCTATAAATCCAACACATTCAGGAAGGCTGACAAGGAAAAGCGGGGAAAGTCATCATCGTCGGGCTCCGGTCTTTCGTTTTTTAAAGACCCGCGACTCAAACTTGCCCTGGGTTTAATACTGATCTTTGCAGGATTGTACATGTTTTTTGCCCTACTGTCGTACATGTTTACTGGGCAGGCCGATTTCAGTGAGGTTGGCAATCACCAGAACATGAAAAGTATCTTTGAAACACTCAAAGAAAAAGAGATCAACAACTGGCTGGGACTTTACGGCGCCATCGTTTCGCATTTTTTCATTTTCCGGTGGTTTGGAGTTGCTTCATTCTTTATTCCTCCGTTATTATTCCTGCTGGGCTTTAAGATTGTCTTCAAAAAAGAGATCGTAAGGCTTTCTACCTACACGATCTTTGCATTTTTCTCCATCTTCTGGCTCTGCCTTATGCTCGGTTATATGGTGGAGATCAACCAGGGCGGTCACGCATGGCAGATCCTCGGCGGCGGGTTTGGACTGTTGCTCGCCCAACTTAGCTATGGGATGTTTGGATGGGGGACATTTCTTATCCTGGTCCTGACCTTATTTATCTTTATTATTTTCTATTTCAACGTCACGTCTATCCCTTCTTTCGAGTATAAGGACCCGAAACCTATGGGTTCTGATGCAATTGTAGACGAGGAGCCCTTGTTGTCAACTTATACCGACGATGAAGATAAGTGGG
The DNA here is from genome assembly GCA_040902445.1 of Cyclobacteriaceae bacterium. Taxonomy (GTDB): domain Bacteria; phylum Bacteroidota; class Bacteroidia; order Cytophagales; family Cyclobacteriaceae; genus Chryseosolibacter. Next base: position 31,345 of record JBBDXJ010000003.1, read on the forward strand.
TGGAAAAAACAAAACCGGCCGATGAAGAACCTGTTCTGGAAGTAAGCCGACGTCAGCCGGAGCCCCAACCTCAAGCCATTGCAACCAACACGCTGAAGCTTGAAGTTGAACCTGTGGCTTTTCCGAAAAGGGAGAATCAGATCCCTGAACCAGAGTTCACTATTGAAGAAAGGCTGGAGACTGACGAGATCGCAGAGCATCTCGTGGAGGAGCATGGGGAGTATGACCCTACGCTGGAATTGAGCAGCTACCGCTTTCCAACGCTGGACCTGTTGAGTGAGTATGATTCGGGAAAAGCGGGTGTAACGCAGGAGGAACTCAACCAGAACAAAGATAAGATCGTTGCCACCCTGGTCAATTTCAAGATCGGAATACAGAGTATCAAAGCTACCATTGGTCCTACCGTTACGCTGTACGAGATCGTTCCTGATGCGGGGATCAAGATTTCGCGTATAAAAAACCTGGAAGACGACATTGCGCTCAGCTTGTCAGCCCTGGGTATACGCATTATTGCGCCGATTCCGGGAAAAGGCACGATCGGTATTGAAGTGCCAAATAAAAATCGCGAGATGGTGAGTATCCGATCAATGCTTGCATCGCCGGCTTTTGCGAAGACCGACAAGGAGCTTCCGATTGCCCTCGGGAAAACCATTTCCAACGAGGCGATGATCATTGATCTTGCAAAAATGCCTCACCTGCTGGTGGCAGGGGCAACGGGCCAGGGTAAATCCGTCGGACTTAATGTGATCCTTACTTCACTCATATATAAAAGACACCCTTCTCAATTAAAATTTGTTTTGGTCGATCCCAAAAAAGTAGAGATGTCTCCCTATTCAAAGTTGGAACGGCATTACCTGGCCAAGCTGCCCAACAGTGAAGAGGCTATTATCACCGATACCCGCAAGGTCGTTCATACGCTGAATTCCCTTTGTATTGAAATGGAGAACCGGTATGAGATCTTAAAAGACGCGGGTGCGCGAAACCTGAAGGAATACAACACGAAATTTGTCGCGAGGAAACTGAATCCGAAAGAGGGCCATCGTTTCCTTCCCTACATTGTACTTGTTATAGATGAGCTGGCGGATCTGATGATGACCGCGGGGAAGGAGGTCGAAACTCCTATTGCGCGCCTTGCCCAGTTAGCCAGGGCAATAGGAATTCACCTGGTCGTGGCGACCCAGCGACCGTCGGTCAATGTGATAACGGGGGTTATTAAGGCGAATTTTCCCGCGCGGTTATCCTTCCGGGTAACTTCAAAGGTGGATTCGAGAACTATCCTGGATACCGGGGGGGCCGACCAGTTGGTAGGACAGGGGGATATGCTCCTCAGTTCAGGTTCGGATATAATCCGCCTGCAGTGTCCTTTTGTTGATACTCCTGAAATTGAAAAAGTGTGTGATTTTATCGGGTCCCAGAGAGGATATGATTCGGCTTATTTGCTTCCGGAATACGAAGGTGATGATGAAAGTGGCGCAAATAATGTCGATCTTTCTGATAGGGACGCTCTTTTTGAAGAAGCTGCCAGGCTGATCGTCATGCACCAGCAGGGCAGTACCTCCCTGTTACAGCGAAAACTAAAACTGGGATACAACCGGGCCGGAAGGCTTATAGACCAATTGGAAGCAGCTGGTGTAGTGGGCCCATTTGAGGGAAGTAAGGCCCGTGAAGTTTTAATTAAGGATGAAATGAGTTTGGAACAATTATTGAATAATTTGCGGGAAAGACACAGTCAACCGTAACCTCCATTAAGTTATTACAATGAAAAAAACGTTTTTAGCAGTTATTTTATTGGTTTTGGTAAAAGTTACCTTTGCTCAATACGATCCAAAAGCACTGGAAATTCTTGAAGCTATGGGGGAGAAATACAAATCCATACCCGCCTATGAGGCTAATTTCACGTCAGCCCTTACCAATGATGTGGAGAATATAAAAGAGGAGTTCAAGGGCAAGCTCACAGTAAAAGGTGATAAATTCCGCATTTCCCTTCCGGAACAGGAGGTTATTAATAATGGGTCGACGGTGTGGACGTACCTGCCTGAAGTAAAAGAAGTGAACATCGATAATTACGATAAAAACTCGGGAGATATCAATCCTTTAAAAATTTACGAGATCTACCAGAAAGATTTTAAGTACCTCTACATTCAGGATAAGACAGAAGGCGGAGTGATGTGTGAGGAAATTGACCTTGTACCTGAAAAAAAGGATGCGCAGTATTTCAAGATCAAACTGTTTATCAAAAAGAAAGATAAAGTGATTCAAAGTCTCACTATGTTCGACAAAGGAGGGAACCGGTATAAATACACCATCACGAAGTTTGTTCCCAATACTGACGTTCCCGACAGTTTCTTTGCATTCGACGCCAAAAAATTTCCCAGCGTCGAGGTTATCGACCTTCGCTGAACAATAGCTTATCTGGAGAAGGTGCGCAACACCTTGGGTTCAGTTACAGGAGTTCAAAATTCCAAGTTTAAAGTCTAAAGTTGTGTTTATTCACTACCTGGTGCTGTCGTCGTAGTGTTTAATTCAACAAAGTAGAATTAAGTGCCAGTGTTAAAGGTAGCTGCTCTGTATGGCCTTGAAGCATTCAAAGTTTAAGTTTTGCAGATATTTCGGGATTTTTCGCCTGGAGAGTTCCGTATCCGGTTTTAACGTTGAACTTTAAACCTCTGTGTAAGCTTCTGGCTTACGGCTGCGGGTGCACGTTGCTAGAGAGGATTAACTTTGAACTTTGAACTTTGAACTTATCTTTACGGCAATGAACTCCGCACAGCTGTTCGAACAGATAAAACGCAAAAGGTCCTACCTGTGTGTCGGGTTGGATACTGATCTGGAAAAGATCCCGAAACATTTACTTTCCCTTGAAGACCCCATCTTCGAATTCAACAAACAGATCATTGACGCCACCCACAGATATTGCATCGCTTACAAACCCAACATCGCGTTTTATGAAGCCCTTGGACCGAAGGGTTGGGAAAGCCTTCAAAAAACATTAGACTATTTCCCTGAAGGTATATTTACCATCGCCGACGCCAAACGCGGAGACATAGGTAATACCGCGGCATTATACGCAAAGACTTTTTTCCGATACCTGAATTTTGATGCCCTCACTGTGGCTCCCTATATGGGCGAAGATTCTGTAAAACCCTTTCTGGAGTACAAAGACAAGTGGGTCATTTTGCTGGCGCACACCTCTAATCCGGGCAGTGCCGACTTTCAGTTAATGGAATCAAAAAAAACCGGACGAAAGCTGTATGAAGAAGTAGTGATCAGGGCCAGTGAGTGGGCCTCTGCTGACCAACTCATGTTTGTGGTGGGAGCAACCCAGGCGGAAAAGCTTTCCGCGATCCGGAAACTTGCTCCGGATTATTTTTTCCTGGTGCCGGGCATCGGCGCCCAGGGAGGTGATCTGGAATTGGTATCCAAACACGGAATCAATAAAAAATGCGGCCTGCTTGTCAATTCTTCCAGGGCGATCATCTACGCATCATGCGAAAAGGATTTTGCCGGGGCAGCCGGGAAAGAAGCCAATAAAGTACAGCAGGAAATGGATCGTTATCTCGATCTGTATTTGTAACTTGCAGGTGATGTAAAAGCCCTCTCATCATGAACGAGTCGTTCCTTCATTATATTTGGCAATTTCAGTACTTCGATAAAAAAGACCTCCGGAGCAGTACAGGTGAAGAGATCGTTATCTTTAATCCGGGAAATAAGAACACCCACGCGGGGCCAGATTTTTACAATGCCAAGTTAAAGATTGAGTCCATAGAATGGGCAGGCAGTGTTGAGATCCACATCCATTCTTCCGGATGGTATGAACATAAGCACCAGGAAGATCCAGCCTATGAAAATGTTGTCTTGCATGTGGTGTGGGACGAAAATGAAAAGATCATTCGCAAAGACGGCACGTTGCTTCCAACGCTGGAACTTAACACCCGGATTGCTCCCGCATTTATCCTGCAATACAAACGCATTATTCACAGCCGGACTAGAATACCCTGCGCCAGCGCCATCGGTTCGGTTCCCGATCTGATCAGAATCTCCATGCTTGACAAAGCCCTGATGTCGCGACTGGAATCCAAAGCCAGTACTATTTTGAAAGCGCTTGAAAAAAGCAATGGTGACTGGGAAGAAACGTGTTACCAGATGCTGTGCAGAAATTTCGGGTTTAAAGTAAACACTGAACCTTTTCTTCAACTAGCCCAGTCGTTACCGTACAAGATCCTCATGAAACACGGCGACAGGTCAGAACAGATGGAAGCCCTGATCTTCGGCCAGGCTGGGTTTCTCAATGAAACTATTAACGATCCCTATTATCTATTGCTGAAACGCGAATATACATTGTTGCGGAAAAAGTATAACCTGTCCGCCAGGCAGATGAATAAAGCCCAGTGGAGGTTTCTGCGACTAAGGCCAGCGAATTTCCCCACGATACGGCTTGCCCAGCTTGCCTCTGTGCTCTACCATCAGAAAAATATTTTTTCAAGGATCATATCCACGACTTCATGGAAAGAACTAATGCCGGCATTTTCTATAAAACCCTCAGCCTATTGGTTGTATCACTACCGTTTTTTTAAAAAACAGAAAAAAGAAATTCCTTCCCTGGGAAGGATGAGCATGGAAAACATCCTCATTAATTCTATTGTGCCGATGCTGGTTGCTTATGGGAAGGCCAGGGATGACCAGCGGTTCACAGACCGCGCCCTTCAATTGCTGCAGGAAACCGGCACGGAGAAAAATAACATCCTGCGCTCGTGGGAAGCGCTGGGCATGAACAGTAAAACTGCCTTTGATTCCCAGGCCCTGATCGAACTTCACAATAGTTTTTGCATCCGCAGGCGATGTCTTGATTGCAACATCGGTTTTGCGTTATTAGCTCCGCCCCTAAATCCCCTAAAGGGGACTTTGACGCCCCCTAAGCCCCTAAGCCCCCTGAAGGGGACTTGATGTATGGATGTAATATTATGGTTTCTTCATATCGCCCTGATTTTTGTTATTGGGTTGCGCGTTTATAAGAAACAGCCTGCGCTCAGAAAATTTTTCTGGCCGGCCCTTTCCTTCAAATTATTTGCCGGTGTTTGTCTGGGCCTGGTATACACATACTTTTATACTGTAGCCGACACTTTCGATTATTTCAGGGATGCTTCCGAACTCGCCTCACTCGCAAGGGAAGATCTTTCTGCTTACTTCCGGCTGATAGTTTTTGACGAGAACATCCACACATTAAACCTTGTTTTTGATCAACCGCGCGCCGTGCTTCTGACAAAAATTACGAGCGTATTCAATCTTCTCACCGGTAATAATTACTGGGTTATCGGGTTCTATTTTTCCCTTATTTCCTTTTTAGCATCGTGGAATCTGGTCCAAAACATAAACCGCTACATTCCCTCTGTTGGGCTTGCCGCTGCGATCGCTTTTCTCTTCCTGCCGTCTGTAGTCTTCTGGACTTCCGGTATTTTGAAAGAAAGCATTGCGATGGCCTGCCTCTGTTATCTGTCCGCGCTTTTTTTGAGGATATGGTTTAATGAAAAACCTACGGTGTGGCAACTGCTCCTCTCGTTTATCAGTCTTTGGTTTTTCTGGAATCTGAAATATTATTATGCGGCTGTCTTCGTGCCAGTGATCATTACCAGTATGGCCTATAAATTCCTTATTGCTAAAAAGTTCGCCTCATCACCAGGTCGCGAAATGTTTGTATGGGTTGTAATGTTTATTTTACCCCTGGTAGCTGTCACCTTTTTGCATCCGAATTTTCATTTCGACCGCCTGTTAGATGTTATTGTGAGCAACAACCAGGGTTATAATGAATTGTCGGCACCAGAAGACGTGGTTCATTTTAACCACCTGCGGGCAACGCCCATGAGCTTGTTAAGAAACGCACCCTGGGCCCTTTTTTCGGGATTGTTCCGGCCACTTTTCTGGGAAGTTTCATCCTTCATCCAATTTCTTCAAGGAATGGAAAACACCTTGATCCTCGTGCTTTTGGTTGCGGCTTCGTTCCGCTATAAAAGATATTTTTCTTCCCCCCACCGTGTGCTGATGATGGCCCTTATTGTGTATGTAATTCTGTTGTGTATTTTTCTCACCCTTTCGGCGCCGAACTTTGGAACATTGTCAAGATACCGGATGGGTTACCTCTCATTTTTTGTTTTCATCATCTTATGTAACAACCCGATCGTTGATTATCTCGAAAGATCACTTGCGCGACTTGTTAGTCATTGATTGGGAATCTACCTTTACTTTTCAATCTATTTCTGGCAATGGAAAATCCCGTGATCATTTTTGGAGCGAACTACCTGGGCAGGGCGGCAAAGGAAATATTTGACCGCAATGGCAACGTTGTTTACGGATTCCTGGATGACAACAAAAGCGTGCATTCCACGGAGATCGACAATGTGCCCGTACTGGGGAGTACCGATGACGACGGATACCTGAAACTTATAGGAAAGAAGTGTGAAGCCTTTGTGGCCGCAGACGACAATAAACTGCGCCGGAACCTTGTAAAGATGTTACTGGAAGAAAGAAAAATGCAACCCGTCAATGCCATTCACCCCACGGCGAGTCTTTCATTTTCGGCAACCATCGGCTATGGTAATTTCCTCGACGCGGGCTGTCAGGCCGGTGCAGGCGCATTGATCGGCAGCCATTGTATCATTCACGGCAATGTTGTACTGGGCGCCGAAACACAAATCGGTGACTTTGTACAGATAGGGGCGTCGAGTACGATTAATACCGGGGTTGTGATTGAAGACGACGTATTTATTGGTTCCGGGGTCGTTATTGTTTCCGGTGTAACGATTGGAAAGGGCGCCAGGGTAGGTGCCGGGTCCGTGGTAGTCGGAGCGGTAAAAGCAGGACAGACCGTTTTTGGAAATCCTGCTTCAACAGTCAACGCCTGAGCTAATGGCTAAAATATCAGAAGCAGATCTTGTCTTAAACAGCGACGGAAGCGTCTACCATTTATGTCTGCTTCCTAAACATATTTCAGATACTGTGCTTACCGTCGGTGATCCTGGCAGGGTGAATATGATCAGTCAGTTCTTTGATTCCATTGAATTTGAAATGAACCGACGCGAATTTATCACGCAGGTCGGAATCTATAAAGGCAAGCGTGTGACCGTCATCAGCACAGGGATAGGAACGGACAATATCGAGATCTTTTTTACCGAAATTGATGCGCTCATGAACATCGATCTCAAAACGCGCGAACCGAAAAGTCGCAAACGAAAATTAAAGATCATCCGAATTGGAACTTCGGGAGCTTTACAGGAGGACATACCACTCGGCAGTTTCCTTGTTACCGATTATGCTGTAGGATTTGATAACCTCATGAATTTTTATGATCTGAAACAGTCAGACCAGGAGCGAAGTATCGGCGAGGACATCCGTAAAAAAGTGAAGCTCCAATTTACACCTTACCTGGTCAATGGATCCGAGGCCTTGCGCAAACAATTCGGGGTGGATATGGTAGTGGGAAATACCATTACAGCCCCGGGCTTTTATGCCCCTCAGGGAAGGGCGATGCGTATCCCTATTAAGTTCCCTAAGCTGCTTGATGATCTCAACGCTTATCACCATAAAGGGGCTGATTTCTGGCTTGCAAATTTCGAAATGGAAACGGCCGGCTATTACGCCATGGCGCGTTTGCTGGGCCATGAAGTTTTAAGCGCCAACGCTATCATCGTAAACCGCATAAAAAACAAGTTTTCAAAGGATCCCAATGCTATTGTGGAAGGACTTATTAGGAAGGTTCTGGATAGGATATAGGGAAATAAGGGGAATAAGGGACATAAGGGGAGGGGTTACTGGGATAGGGGAATACCAGGATAGGGATAACGGTAAATAGTGATAATGTTACAAAGGGTAAAAGAAGGATGAAAACGTTTATGGAAGATAATTAACTTAAGTAGGGTTCACTCACCTTATGTCCCTTATACCTTTATGCCCTTATGCCTTTCTTCAGCCATTGACGGCACTATCCATGCGGATAATATGTTTCCTCGCATTGAAGGGGTCATCGTTGTAAAATCCTGACAGAATCCGGTGCGCGATTTGCTCAATTACCAGTTCTTCGTCGGTTTTACCCTCTTTTCCACGCCAAAAAACCCGATTTGGATGTTTTTTCATGTCGGCAACATACAGCCAGGCGCGGTCGTATTGTTCATTGGTAAAAGTAATGGTAAAGCAGGTTTTTACTTTTTGTGTATCCATAGCAAGTAAAAATTTACAATAGTTATGCCATTTAGAAATCTTTGTTAATTATAATCAAAAGGGCAAAAAAAAGGTAAAGCTTTGCCCGGTTACGGTCAAAAGTGTTCGCACTTGCAACAGTAATTAATAACTTTAAAGTCAGGGATGAGAAATATAAAGATCTTCAAATTATCCAATGGAATTCGCGTTGTGCATCAGCAATTGGCCACGACAAAAATAGTGCACTGCGGCATCATTCTCGATATTGGAAGTCGCGACGAAAATACTGACAATCAGGGGATCGCGCATTTTTGGGAGCATATGGCCTTTAAGGGAACAAAAAGGCGGCGCTCTTTCAACATAATCAACAGCCTCGATTCTATAGGCGGAGAATTGAATGCATATACTGATAAGGAAAAGGTGGTGTTTTATGCGTCTGTGCGCGATGAATACTTTGAGCGTGCTGTGGATGTGCTGAGTGACATTACTTTCCATTCGATTTTTCCGGATTATCAGATCGAAAAAGAGCGAGGTGTAATCCTGGAAGAGATGGCGATGTATCACGATAGCCCGGATGATTCTTTACAGGATGAGTTCGAGTCCATCGTCTACAAGGATCATCCGATGGGAATGAATATTCTGGGCAAACCTGAAACGGTTAATTCGTTTACCAAGGGGGATTTTCTATCCTTTTTCAAAAACCATCTCGGAACGGACAAGATCGCATTTTCCTGTGTCGGGAACATCACTCTGGATGAAGTGGAGCGAATCGCTAAAAAATATCTTGAGGTATTGATAAAAAAGAAAGCCAAAGCCAGGCGGAAAAAATTCAGAATTTACAAACCGCGCGAACAGATCCTGCAACGCACGGTAAAGCAGGCCAAGTGCGCCATCGGCCGCGATGCGTATCCGATCATCAATGACAACCGGATACCAATGTTCCTTCTGGTGAACATGCTCGGGGGCCCGGGGATGAATTCAAGGCTAAACCTCGCGCTTCGTGAGAAGTACGGCTTTGTGTATTCCATTGACGCGCATTATATCCCTTATACGGATACCGGCATGTTTGCTGTCTTTTTCGGAACAGAACCAAAGCAATTAAAACGCTGCATATCGCTGGTGAAGAAAGAGCTGAACCGATTTTGCGAGAAACCTCTCACCCGCCGTCAGCTCGCCTCGGCCAAAGAACAGATCAAAGGCCAGTTGGCCATGGCGGAAGAAAACAACCTCAGCCTGATGTTGTCGATGGGACGAAGTGTCCTGGATGTGGGCAGGGTGCCATCGTTGGAGGAGATCTATTATCAGATTGATGAGATCAATTCGTTTAAGCTAAGGGATATTGCCCAGGAAATGTTTGATGAAAGCAAGATGAGTTATCTGATTATGGAGCCCGAAAACGGCAGGATTTAGTTGTGATATGTGCCATAACGAGTTGCTTGTTGCGACGGAGTTTAGTGGGTGTAATGGTGTTTTCTTCTCGCTTTTGGCCTTTAGCCCTTAGCCGTTGGCAAATACAATCTTGCCTGTCTCCGCAGTGTCTCCTGTCTCAGCGACGCTGCGGTTTGGAGGACTGTGTTAGCCACACGATAAAGCATGCCCGACAACGCTTTGGAATATTTGGGCCAAAAGCCAGACATGGACATTATACAACCTGACCTACAGCAATACGCGGAGAAACACAGCACTGAGGAAAGCTCACTCCTGAAAAAAATCAATCGCGAGACACATGCGCAGATATTGCATCCGCGCATGCTTTCCGGCCAGCTGCAGGGAAGGGTCTTATCGATGATAAGCTGTATGATCAGGCCACGGGTAATCCTTGAGATTGGTACTTACACGGGCTATTCCGCACTTTGCCTGGCTGAAGGCTTACATGAAAATGGGAAGCTGATCACCATCGATATCAATGAAGAGCTTCACGATCGAGTCAGCGGATACTTTCGCGAGGCGGGTCTTGATGACAGGATAGATTGCAGGATCGGGGATGCTACACAGATTATTCCAGAGATCGCGGAGAGGTTCGATCTGGTATTTATCGACGCGGACAAAGAAAACTATGCGCGCTACTTCGATTTGGTGATAGATCGCGTAAATTTGCACGGATTTATTTTGGCAGACAATGTGCTGTGGAGTGGCAAGGTTTTAGATACCAAACCCGACAAAGATACCAGGGCCATTGTCGATTTTAATGCGAAGGTACAGCGCGATAACAGGGTGGAAAACGTCTTGTTGCCTGTTCGCGATGGAATTATGTTGATGAGGAAGATTAGTCGATAGTCGATGGTCCATAGTTTGTTTATACTTGATGGTAAGTGCTATGGACAATGGACCATCGACCCAACTACGCTAAAGTTTCGTCGGGCGAGGCCATGGACTTCTTAAAGAAAAATTTTTAAACATGAAAATATTAGCTGCGCTATTTTTTGCTGCCGTGCTACCGGCGGCTGCGCAAAAGGTTGAGGTGCCACAGAAGCTGAACTTTGCAGGCATCACCCTCGTCATCCGCGATGATGCGCGCAGGGAGATCCAGAGAGACGTTGATGCACTAACAGCCTCACCCCGGCATTATCAGATCAAAGCTGAACGTGCGAAAACATATTTTCCGATCATTGAAAAGATCTTCAGGGAAGAAGGCATCCCCGATGATTTTAAATACCTGGTCCTTCAGGAAAGCGCACTCATTGCGGATGCAGTATCAACATCGAATGCGGTTGGATTCTGGCAGTTCAAAGATTTCACCGCCATCGAAATGGGGTTGCGCGTCGACAGGCATATTGATGAGCGACTGAATATTGTTTCATCTACCCGGGCGGCTGCGCGCTACCTCACGAAGAACAATCAATTCTTTGACAACTGGCTCTATGCGTTGCAAGCCTACCAAATGGGCGCTGGCGGTGTCATGAAATCCGTTGAGGATACTCAGGCGCAGGCAACGAGGATGGAGATAACAGGTAAAACTTATTGGTACGTTAAAAAATTCCTCGCGCATAAGGTTGCCTACGAAGGGGGAGTGAGAGGCACTCCCCAAAAACAGGTGGTGGTATTTGAAAACCGCATTGAAAATACGCTCGACAGACTTGCAAAAGAGACGATGGTGGATGAAGCTGCGCTGAAAGATCTCAATCAATGGACTAAGTCCGGAGTAATTCCCGATGACAAAACTTATGTGGTCTTACTGCCCGTCGAAGGTGGATCCGTTCCGGATGCGCAATCCTCGCCCGTACGTGTAGTTTCAAAAGATGCCAGACACAGCGAAGAGAAATCTACGTCTGCAAAAGCAAAAATCTCCATAAAAGGAAAAATCCACGGTATCCATACCATACAGGCTTTAGCAGGAGACGATGCGCGCCGCCTTACAGCGCGTTCAGGCATTGACTATCCGAAATTTCTCAAATGGAATGACCTCCGAAAGGACGATGCCATCATTGCCGGGCAAAATTATTTCCTGGGAAGAAAGCGGTTAAAAGGTTCAGAGACCTTCCACAAAGTTTCCTCTGGCGAATCACTTTGGTCCATTAGTCAGCAATATGGTATCCAGGAGAAAAGGTTAAGGAGTTATAACCGCATTGAAGAAGATATTGAGCCTGCGCCAGGAACAATGCTGTATCTGGCATCTAAAAGACCTAAAGCAGATGCTGTGATTGCAAAAGTTGAAAATGCTGTTGAAGTAGACAACCAGGAGACATTTAACTGGTCTGTAAAAACCGAATCGTTGGGAGAAGATCTCGTCACCAGCGATCCTGTGAGCCTTACTCCTCCATCGGACGTTGAAAATACCGGTCAGGAGGGTCCGACAAAAGTTGTAGATTCTGTGAAAATATTACAGACAAACAGAACATCCCCAACATTAGAGGATACTCAGGCCGAGATCAGCCTCCCACTTCCGGAAAACATGGAACACGCGGTAAAACCCGGAGAAACGCTCTATGGAATTGCCCGGGTCTATGATCTTGCGGTCATGGAGATTGTGTCGCTGAATGACCTCGATCTGCAGGATGGCATCAAGCCCGGACAGGTACTAAAGCTTTCACCACGACAGCCTCCGTCTGACTCAGGACAAGACGTCGTTAAAACGGATAAAGTGGTGTTTAACGGTGAGATTTTTCACCAGGTAAAAACTTCAGATACGCTTTACGGCATAGCCCGCCAGTATAATGTGACGATAAAGGAAATAATGGAATGGAACGAAAAAAAGGACTTTTCACTCTCAGTAGGTGAAAAACTTAAAATATTGCGCAGTCAATAATCAATTTTGACAAAATCTCCGGGTTTTATTACTCCTCTAAATCCGTTTTTTACGCCCTCATTACTATATGTTGTAAAAAACGATATTTTTGTTGTTCGTACAACCTCTAATGAGGCCTTGATTACTGAATCTTAATGCAAACAGATACAAAAGCCATAGACCTTGTCATGCTGGTCGATGATAACGACACTGACAATTTTATCAGTAAGCGTATCATTGAAATTACCAGGTTCGCCTCAAGGGTTGAAGTGAAAGGTTCCGGAAAAGCTGCACTCGATTATTTGAGAGAAAACCAGGACACCGGTGAAAATCTTCCCAGTCTCATATTTCTGGATATTAACATGCCCATTGTCGACGGGTTTGTTTTCCTTTATGAATTTGAAAAGTTTAATGAAGTCGTAAGGAATAAGTGCAAGGTGATTATTCTTTCCAGCTCCGATAACAAAAGGGACATCGATAAGATCGTGAATAATAATCATGTTATCAAGTTCATCACCAAGCCTTTGACGGAAGTCGCCCTCGATGAAATTAAGTTAAATAATATGTAGCGAATCTGCTTTTTTCAGGTTGTTGGTATTGTTTTTTTATTCGGGTACAACGAAGCAAATCCAATGACTATGAAAAAAAGTTTTACCGCCATCCCTGCAATGCTATGCATTCTCCTGGCATTACCTGTCCTCACTTTCGCCCAGGAACCTTCAACTCAACCTGACACGCTGATCTGGAAAAAGAAACTCAACTTTTCCCTGAACCTCAACCAGGCTTCTTTCTCCGCTAACTGGAAAGCGGGTGGTATAAACGCCTTTGGGTTCAACACGCTCTTCACTTATCAGGCAAACTACAAACAGGAAAGGAATTCGTGGGACAATGACATCGATCTCGCTTTTGGATTTGTAAATAACTCCGGACTGGGGTATCGCAAAACCATTGATCGCATCTACCTCGATACGAAATACGGCTATGAGCTGGGGGATATATGGAGTGTGTTTACATCGCTGAATTTTCTCAGCCAGTTTTCAAACGGATATAATTATACGGAGGATGATCAGTCTCAACTCATCTCCGGGCCTTTCGCCCCGGCGTTCATCACAGCCGCATTGGGTTTGGAATATCATCCAGTTGATTATTTTACGGTGAGATTCGCTCCCCTGGCGCCGCGCGTCACCATCGTGCAGGATCCGGGGCGTTTTATTGAGACAGTCGGCCCTGAGCCCTATGGGGTTGTACCCCCGGAAACAGTTCGCTACGAATGGATGGGCGCGCAGATACTGGCTGAATTTGATAAGCAAATCTACGAGAACATAAACCTCAAATGGCGATACCTCATGTTCGCAAACTATGAAACACTGGAGGCCAGAAGGTTAGACCACAGACTTGACCTGGACTTCGTAGCCAAAGTAGGAAAATACATCAACGTCGGCCTTGGCGGAATTTTGTTATACGATTACGACCAGGACAGCGAAGCCCAACTCAGCCAGGTTTTCTCCATCGGATTTTTATACACCTTCCAGAATTTCGCTGAACCTGTTAAATAAATGTTGGCAATTGAGCAATTGATCAATTGGACAATTGCGGTACCTGCTTAATGTCTTGCATCCCATAAGGTTGAGTTACCTGACAGTCTGCGGGCGCAAATGCCTAATGCCCAATTCCTAGGGGCCTAATGCCCAAATTTTCTTATGTTTGGATATGGACCGGAGCAAGTTTGTACAGGCGATCAATCAATCGTATGATTTAAAAACACCCTCGATATACCTTGGCGGAGGGGTTTATAATGGAGAAATTATTGGAGAGGCGAAAGTGAATCTTTCACTGCGCATGATGACACGGCATGGGCTGGTTACGGGCGCGACAGGATCCGGAAAAACCCGCACGCTGCAACTCATTGCTGAACAACTGTCTGCAGCAGGGGTTCCGGTGTTTATGCCGGATATGAAAGGTGATCTCTCCGGCATTGCCAGGGAAGCTTCGACCAATCCTAAAATTGAAGAACGGGCAACTGCGCTTGGCATTCAATATCGCCCGGCAGGATTTCCCGTCGAACTTTATTCGCTGAGCGGTAAGGCGGAGGCTCAGATGCGCGCCACGGTCACTGAATTCGGACCCGTGCTGCTTGGTAAAATATTATCGCTCAATGAAGTGCAGACGGGAGTATTGAATGTTGTATTCAAATACGCCGACGACAAAGATCTCGCCATCGTCGATTTTAACGATCTCAAAAAAGTTCTGCATTATTTAACTGAAGGCAAAGGGGCCGAAGAGATCCGGCATGATTACGGAAAAATTTCCTCCACAAGCGCAAGCACCATCCTGCGAAAGATCGTTTCACTTGAACAACAGGGCATCGACCAGATCTTTGGCGAACCTTCCTTCGATATTGATGATCTTTTTCAAAAAATCGACGGGCAGGGTGTGATCAGCCTGCTCAACGTTTCCGACATCCAGCAACAACCCGCAATTTTTTCAACCTTCATGCTGGCATTACTGGCGGAAATTTATCAGGCATTGCCAGAAGTGGGTGACGTTGACAAACCGAAGCTCGTTTTTTTTCTCGATGAAGCCCACCTCTTATTTAAGGATGCATCCGATGCATTTATGGATCAGATCGATCAGGTGATCAGACTTATTCGCTCCAAAGGCGTAGGAATTTTTTTCTGTACGCAACTGACGTCCGACGTTCCGCCTTCAGTGCTTTCGCAATTGGGAAACCGCATCCACCACGTGATTCGCGCTTTTACACCCAATGATGTAAAGGATCTGCGCGACACGATCAAGACATTTCCAAGATCAGAATTTTATGACATGGAGCAACAATTCACACAGTTGGGAACAGGTCAGGCATTTATTACAGTACTGAATGAAAAAGGTATCCCGACCGAAACTGTTGTCACTCATCTTGGACCACCAGCATCGGTGATGGGACCTCTGACTTCGCAGGAATACGAAAACCATCTTCAGCGTTCCGAAATGTATGCAAAGTACAGGGAGGCCGTGGATCCGCAGAGCGCATTTGAGATCCTGGAAGAGCGGATGAAACAAAACCGGGAAGAAGAACCCAAAAGATCCGCGCAGAAGGGGCGGAAGGAAAAGTCGACCTTTGAAGAAGTGATGGGTTCACCCGTTGCCAAACAAGTCGGGCGAGAAATCGTCAGAGGAGTTTTCGGAATGTTGTTTGGAACCACGACGCGCCGGCGTTCTACGCGCAGAAAAAGTATTTTTTAAGCGGTCGGTACTGTAAGATCAGATGATTTGATTGGAGAAATATCAACTTTAGTTTTTATGTGGGAAGATGACGATGATAACGACGCTTCGGATTTTGATCCAAACGAAGATGACAAGAACATCGAAGCCTTGCCCATTTATAAAAAAGCGCTTGAGATCGTCGACCTGACCGAACAGATCGTCGATACATTCGCGGAGGAAGGCCACGCCAGCAGGCATCGCGAATATATGCTGGAAGATTCGATGATGTTACCCGCAAAGATCGCCGGCGCCGAAGCGATGGATTATTATATCCATAAAATGGAAAATGCAACTCTGGTGAAGATCCATGCCCGCAGTTTACTGACACAGACCGCATCTATTAAACACCTGGGAATTGTGAATGAACAATACGTGCAGCTTTTGCGCGATGAGATCGAAGCGTTCCGGTTGCTGTTCAAGGAATGGGTGAAAACTTTTGACACTAACGCGACCAAGGAAGGAGATGGCTGGGGGTTGTTTGTGCCGGACGAAGAGTAGTTGCCGGTTGCCGGTTTCCAGGTTCCAGTTACAAGGTTCCCCTTACGATAATCGTTGTTGCAAAGAGCCTTTCGCGCGATTGGCGATGAAGACCTCCTTCGCTTAAGCTACGGCAGGCCGAGCAGTTCCCTTGCAACGAAGCGCTCAATATTAGTCAGATGTAATAGCTATGAAATGGAGATTTACAATCAACGGTACTTGTAGTTTACACGGTACACCCGGCAACTGTTATGGCAACTGGAAACCGGGAACTTTTCTGCAGCTGATTAGAAATCAGTATCCAGTCCCAACCTGTCCTTCAACTCTCTCAACATCGGATTTTTCCCGGCGAGGAAATCAAACTTTTCACGGTTTGTGTAGATGACCTTTTTTTCTTCTCCGGTGCGGAACTGGCCGGTGACCTGGATCGTGTTGTTCTTTAATTGTTCTCTCAGGAAGGCAGTGAGTTCACTTTTTATATTGTTGAGCATGCTCTCGTGCACCGGGCTTAATAATTCCACGACGATGAGATTTTCTTCCAGGCGATAGGATTGTGCCAGCATCTGGTATTCAGCCTGGAATTTTTTTCGCTGTTCGGCAAAGGTACTCCAGGCTTCGCGGAATTGTTCTTCGGAAAAAGATTCAGCTAAGGCTGTGGCCGTTGCTGTATTATTTCCTTTGGTGTCGATCCTCGTGTCAGCTTTCAGGAGGCTGTTGAGTTGCGGCGTGCGGGGAGTAGACTTTATTTTGAGATTTTCACGTGGGGGGGTAGACTGCGAAGTCGAACCATTTTTTAAATCGGGTACATTTATTTTGATTTCTTCGTTCTGAGGAGTGGGAGGTCCATCAGGAAGATCGTTGTCAAAAGTTACACTAATTTTTTTTTTACTGCTCCCTGATCGGAAGTTGGATTTGACGTCAGCGCGGTGCCGTTTCCTTCGTGAAGCTGGTCTGAAGAAATAATATGGCTCACGTGCGCCATCTTCATCAGGGCAAGTTCGACGGACAGCCTTTGGTTTTTAGAGGCTTTGTAGTTGATATCGCATTGATTGGCGATGTTGAGCCACGTAAGTAAGAGGGAAGGGGGTGAAACCCGTGCCTGGTCAGCATATTTCTTCTTCACATTTTCAGGCACCTCCATGAGTTGAACGGTGCGCGCGTCCTGAGAGACTAAGAGGTTCCGCAGGTGTTCGCTAAGGCCGACAATAAAGTTATGGCCGTCAAAACCTTTTTTCAGAACCTCATCAAACAACAGCAAAGGTTGCGAGTGATTTTTTGTCAGGAGCGCATCGATAATTTTGAAATAATAGTCGTAATCGAGGATGTGGAGGTTTGAAAGGGTGTCCTCGAAAGTAACGCCTTTGCCAGAGGAGTAGGTGACCATCAGATCGAAGATGGAGAGCGCATCACGCAGGGCGCCATCGGCTTTCTGCGAGATCAGATGCAGTGCTTCATCTTCAGCGGGAATGGATTCCTGCTTTGCAATTTTTTTCAGGTGATTCGCGATATCGCTGATCTGGATCCGGTTGAAATCAAAGATCTGGCAGCGTGAAAGGATGGTGGGAATTACTTTGTGTTTCTCTGTTGTAGCGAGTATAAAGATCGCGTAGGAGGGGGGTTCTTCCAGCGTTTTTAGAAATGCATTGAAAGCCTGATTGGAGAGCATGTGCACCTCGTCAATGATATAGACCTTGTATTTTCCAAACTGCGGCGGATATCTAACCTGGTCGATGAGGCTGCGGATGTCTTCAACCGAATTGTTGGAGGCAGCATCCAGTTCAAAAATATTCAGTGAATTTTGTTCGGCGCGTTCTTCGAACCCATTGATAAGCCTGGCTACGATGCGGGCACAGGTAGTTTTTCCTACGCCGCGCGGGCCGCAAAATAAAAGGGCCTGGGCGAGCTTATTATTGTCGATGGCATTTTTGAGCGTGGTGGTAATGTGCTCCTGACCAATCACCTCATCAAACCCCATGGGCCTGTATTTCCTCGCAGAGACAACAAAATTTTCCATGCAATGCGCAAGATAAAAAAGTTTAAGAGTTACCGGTGGGCGGCTTTGAAAGTTTCCCGGATAATTATTTCGACGTAGGTAAACCAATTCTTTAGCAAAGAGGGTGGTATTCATTCACTATTTTATAGTTGTGTTTCAACCAGGATTTTTTAAATCCTTTTCATTCCCGGCGGAGTTATCAAGCAGCAATTCCAGGTAGTGTTGTCAGCGTCCTAACTTCATGAATTCCCATGGGGTACGGGAGCTATACTGCATTTTTTGGAAAAAGCGGTCTGCATGGCGCATAAGCGGCTATTGAGTAAATTTTTCTACACGTTTTAGGTTCCTGGCAAATGGTTTCATTGATTCAAAAAAAATTGTTTTCAGGGGTGTAAAAGATGTCCCCCAAGTTCAAACAGCTGGTTATTTCAAAGAAAACCGGCTTTTTAGAAGAGCCGGTATCTTCAATCTGACCCCATGAATTCGAGACATGGTCAAAAAAGTTGGTACGGGCTCAAGAATTGATTGCAATCGATTGCGGAAGGGTATTTATTTTTTTAACAGCGTATAACGAATCGATATGAATACAAACAGACAGGAACGTATTAACAGCTTAATAAAGGAATGGGAAACGAATCCGCGGTGGAATGGTATTGAGCGGCCGTATACAGCGGCCGAGGTAATCAAACTTTCGGGCACCGTCCGGATCGACCATACATTGGCCAGACTGGGAGCAACCAGGTTCTGGGATCTTTTACAACGGGAGGGCTGCATCGGTGCTATGGGGGCAATGACCGGGAATCAGGCCATTCAGCAGGTGCAAGCAGGTTTGAAAGCGATTTATCTCAGTGGATGGCAGGTTGCGGCCGATGCGAACCTTGCGGGCCAGATGTACCCCGATCAAAGTTTATATCCGGCCGACAGCGTTCCGGCTGCGGTTAGAAAAATAAACAATGCCTTATTGCGGGCAGACCAGATCCAGGCCGTTAGCGGTTCAGAAGAAAATATTCACTGGCTGGCGCCGATCATCGCAGATGCGGAGGCGGGCTTTGGAGGAAATCTCAATGCTTTTGAGTTGATGAAAGCAATGATAGAGGCAGGTGCCGCTGCAGTCCACTTTGAAGATCAGTTGTCGTCTGCAAAGAAGTGTGGTCACCTGGGAGGAAAAGTATTGGTACCCACCAGGGAAGCTATCGATAAATTAATTGCAGCGCGTCTTGCTGCCGACGTCATGGATGTTCCATCGGTGATCATTGCGCGTACTGATGCAGATGCGGCCAATCTCATTACCAGTGACATTGATGAGAACGACAGGCCATTTATTTATGGCCACCGTACGCATGAAGGATTTTATAAAGTTAAGAATGGTTTGGAGCAGGCGATATCAAGAGGGCTGGCTTACGCACCCTATGCTGACCTGGTTTGGTGTGAAACATCGCGGCCCGACATAGGCCAGGCGCGCGAATTCGCGCATGAGATCAAAGCCTATTACCCTGAAAAAAATCTCGCTTATAACTGTTCTCCATCTTTTAACTGGGCCTTGAAACTCAGCAAGGCTGAGCGGTTAAAATTCAGGGAGGAACTCGTGGAGCTCGGTTATAAATTTCAATTCATTACGCTGGCCGGGTTTCACGCGCTTAATACGAGCATGTTCGAGCTTGCGCATGCTTATCGCACGGAAGGAATGCAGGGTTATTCACAATTGCAGGAGAAGGAATTCGGTTTACAGGGGTTGGGTTTCAAAGCAGTGAAGCACCAGGCGTTTGTGGGAACGGCTTATTTTGATGCTGTTCAGGAGACAGTTACCGGTGGTCTTGCATCAACAGCAGCGTTGAAGGGTTCAACTGAGGAGGATCAGTTCAACAAGACGGTCGTGAACATGGGCGAGGAGCAGCGCAAGACCGCCTGATTAGAAGAGAACTTTTTTGTGCTTATATTTGTCTATATTTTTTGAATCCCGGTTTTGACCGGGATTCTTTTTGCCTGCCCCCCGAAAGCTCGCGCAGGATGTGCGCACGGAGGATGGCGGGCTTGCATCAGCAAACTTGATGTGCTTATTGAGTACGGAGTAACTTAAAGATGCACGAGGGTGGCAGATACGAGAATTGTCAAATTGTCCAATTGCCTGCCCGACGAAGCTTTAGCGAAGGCGGGCTAAATTGCCCAAATTGATTTACCGGGGCCGACCGGTTTTGACAGGATGCGTGATAACGTATGTAAGCATGCAGGCTCATGGGATGAGAGCCTTGAAAGATAGTCCTGACACATACTTGGCGAGTCTAACTACGCCATGGCTGCTTAATCTGACTTAACGTCAGATTAGCCTCGTCCCGATAAGATCGGGAAAGCCATCATCGCTCAGCATTGTCGTTTTGCAGGTGCTGATAAGCGGTGTCGTAATGCAGAGCTGCTCCGCGCGATGTTGCTAAGCGCGGTTAAGACACAGTAACTAAGGAGTAGTTTAGGATGTTGATGTCCTTGCTGTTCCCGAAAATTAATATCAACTAAGCATGTAGAAAGTACGGTATTATCTTCTCTGGACCAGAGTTCGATTCTCTGCGGCTCCACTATTATTCATTCATTTATTGCCAAACCCTCAAAATCGTAAGGATTTTGAGGGTTTTTGTTTTTAAACCACCCTAAAACTTCCATTTATTCCCAAGGTTCAAGGACCCTATTCGGGGCGTGGTTTTCAAAAATTAAAATCACGCCCCCGAATCAAGGTAAGTCTCTGATAAATAATACCATACTAGGTAACTACTTGGGAAGATCGCGCGCAAAAAAGTCCAATCATTCAAGTCTGTTAGGTGCGTTAAATGGAACCCAATGCAAAATCAAAATACATACACCATCATAGCCCGGTTGAAAAAAGAAAAACGACTAAAAACAAAACGGGCATTAATAATGATTCGTCTGACTGTAAACGGTCAGCGATCCGAGATATCAATCAAGAGAAGAATCGATCCTGAAAGATGGGATTCTCATGCAAACCGCGTGAAAGGAAACAAGGAAGATGCGAAGGAAATAAATTCTCTCATCGACACATTGATCCTGAAGCTCAACAAAATTTACAACAAGCTGGTGGAAAATGATGAGATCGTCACAGCCACCAGGATCAAAGATATCTATCTCGGAAAGGACGTAAGGAACCGGACCCTCCTGGAAGTTTTTAAGCTTCACAATGAAATGGTGAAGAGCAGGGTGGGAGTTGATTTTTCGACCTCGACCTACACGCGTTACCAAACAACCTTCGATCACGTCAGCAATTTTCTTCTTCACCAGTACAAACTCAACGATATCTTGTTGAAGCAGATTCAATACCCGTTCATTACCGATCTGGAGCATTATTTGAAAACCAACCGCAAGTGCAATCACAACAGCACGCAGAAGTACATCCGCAATTTCCGGAAGATCATCAATAACGCCATCAAGAACGATTGGCTGGACAAGGATCCATTTAAAGCGTACCGGGTCAAACTGAAAGATACCAAACGCGTATTTCTCACGAAGGAGGAGCTCACCGCGCTGGAAGAAAAACAATTCGCCATTAATCGTCTTGACCAGGTGCGGGATGTTTTTGTGTTTTGTTGCTACACCGGTTTGTCGTATGTGGATGTTGAGAAGTTAACGCCTAAGGGGATTGTGAAGGGGCATGATGGTGAGTATTGGATTAGCGTTGATCGGACGAAAACGGGAAGTCCTTCGAGTGTGCCGATTCTTCCAAAAGCGTTGAGGATAATAGAGAAGTACAAGGATGATCCTCGGATGATCAATACTGGCAGGCTTTTGCCTGTAATCTCCAATCAGCGGATCAATGCTTATTTGAAGGAGCTGGCCTCATTGACTGGAATAGAAAAGAAGCTTACGTTCCATGCGGCAAGGCATACTTTTGCAACTACGGTGACCCTCTCGAATGGGATTCCGATTGAGACGGTCAGTGCGATGCTGGGCCACAAGAATTTCCGAACGACGCAGATTTATGCAAAGGTGGTGCAGGAGAAGATTAGTAGGGATATGCAGGCGTTGAAGGAGAAGTTGTCTTAGCGGTACCCGTGGAAGCTTTCGCGAGCGACGGATCCCCCGGTGGGAAGCAGTGTAAAGAAAAGTTGCAAGACGATTTCTCCCTCGGTTCAAAAATTCAATTGATGAGTGTTTAACGATATAAAAAATCGTAAATTGATCCGAACGAATTGTGCAATATGAGAAAGCAACTTTCAAGTAAATTGACATTTATTTACAAGTTCGTGATTCCTCCCATCTGGATCTTAACTCTTTTAGGGCTTTCAATCTTCATTATTATCGATTCACAAGAGTGGCTCGCATTGTTGATGTTGTTAATGATCTTTATAATGATTCCATTTATTAACTTGAAAAGGGTATCATACGATGACGAGTATCTATACATATCAAACTGGTTTACTGAAAAAAAGTTTGATTTATGGAAGTTAAAGAAGATTAATGAAGGAGAAATGACAGGGCTGGACCCATTTTTTCAGCTGGAAATAGTTGACAAAGACAATGAATTAGTGAAGTTTGATTTTATGCCAAGATTCAACGAGGCAACAAAATATTTACTTTCAAGAAAACTTAGTGGGCGGCTTTTGGAACTAAAGCAAAAGATTTATTCGCAATCGTAATTGGTGGATCGATGCCATGACCGAACAGGACATAATTGCCGAAGCATTTCAGAGGCTAAATTAAGCGTTCTTTGTCGTTGGAACATTCCTCTCATAACGAAGCAGGCGGTGAGGGCAGGGAGATGGACGGAAAATCGCTATTTTTGTTTAATAAATGAAATGAGAACACCTGATTTTAAATTCAATCTTATTGACAGTTACCTGGGCCTTCTGAAAAGCCTGTGTCCGGAAAATAAGGTGGAATTGATTTCCAGACTTTCAAACTCGTTAAAGGGTTCTAAAAAGCCAACAGGCAAGTCTATCAGTGACCTGTATGGAGCCTTCATTTCCAAAAAATCAGCCGACGAAATCCTTTCTGATTTAAAAGCCAGCAGGAATTTTAAACAAAATTAATTTAGGTGTATGTCAAGTGCAGAATTGAAGAAGCGGCTTATCGACAAGATCCAAAAAACGGATAACGAGAATCTCCTGGAGGAGGCTTTTAGATTACTTCAGCTGGAGAGTGAAGATATCGAGATCTATAAACTTTCAGACGAACAAAAAAGTGCTGTAAACGAGGCTCGCGAACAAATTAAGCGGGGTGAATTTTTGACAGACGACGAGGCCAACAAGGATGTAGACGAATGGCTAAACAAATAATCTGGTCCCGACGTGCTCAGCGCGACAGAAGACAGATCTTGGAATATTGGCGCATCAGAAATAAATCGAACAGCTACAGCAAGAAATTGAATCGATTATTTAAAGAATCGATCAAGATCATCACTGACTTTCCACAGATTGGAAAACCCACAGACGAAGCCAATACAAGAATCAAAATTGTAAAGGATTATTTGATAATCTATGAGGAGACACAAACCCAAATAGTGATCTTAACGATCTGGGACGGTCGACAGGATCCCGATAAGCTAAAGACCCGTTAGATTTGCGGATTTTCATGGCCCACGTTGAAATTTTCGATGTATGCTAAATTTGAAGACCCTAAATATATTCGGAACAAAAAATAGATGATGCCTTCAAGAACTGTCAACATCGGAGGTTTCTTAAGATTTGGTCAGAAGGAACACATATACGATCTATTTGAGAATGGGACGGTTTATTGTAATACGCTTAAGTTTTTTAGAGATCATGAAAATCCTGCGATTGGCGACAAGTATGAAGGAACTTCGAGACTCGTCAATACGGCACAAATAAAATGTTTCGAAATTACTATTCCGGGTGATCAATCTAACCGCCGGATTAAGTTGAATCCGTCGGCGATTCACTTTAGAGAATTCTATTCAGATCCAATACTTAACCTGTATTGCCTTTACACAGTTGATACCGATGAGGTGATTAAAAAAGCGATATATAGAATTGACGAGGAAATGACTCGGTTTGAGGCAAGTCATCTCATCATTATCCATACACCTGGGGTTTTTATTGAAAGGATGGTTAAAGCAATACGAACGGCAAATCGTCATGCCACGTATGGGTTTGTGGAATACTACGATAAAAAAACCTATAGTGGTGACCTCAACTTGTTTCATAAGCCTAATGAGTTCGCATATCAGAAGGAGTTTAGGTTCGTTATTGGCAATGACGTTCAGCAACCGTTAGTTTTGAAACTTGGATCGTTGAAGGATATTTCTATTGTCCTTGAGGCCACCGCCCTACCCAGTCTGGAATTCAGACACATTGCGATCTAACCTAAACCGAATTTCAATAATCTTTCCCTCCTTCCTACCTACTTGTGAAGGCAAGAGTTTCCTTTCACTCACTTTAG
>JBBDXJ010000004.1:0-1501 GCA_040902445.1 Cyclobacteriaceae bacterium
AAAGAAACTAACGCCTTCAGGTACCGAAACCAAATCAGGTCAAAACGATTCAAATGAATCGAACCATCTCATGGGAAGCGTGCGCTATGAAAATCGTGCAGCGCAAAACATTCCACGTGAAGAAATAGCAAACGCGGAGGATCTTCATGTTGCACCATCCCACGAAGATGAAGAACCCATCTCTGCTGTGGATGTGGCCGAAGAAAACCTCAAAAACGACGTCGCCAGTATTCAATCCGAAATCAACTCTCTTATAGAAGTGGTTTCACACAGGAGCAAAGAGGAAGGCATCTCTTTATTCAAAACACTCCTTTCCAACTATCCACAGTTCATCGGCACGACCTACCAACAGCTACTCTCACAAATGCTTCACGACGCCTCCAACAAAGCTGGCCCACATCATTTCGAGCTAAGCGAAATCAATTCATGGTGGATAGAACGTGAAGACACTTCCAGCAACAATCAATAAACATCAAACAAATTCAACCCATATGAAAAAAGTAATCCGATTCACTGTTGCAAAAGGCCAGGCATTAGGGCTTGCCTTGCTGGTATACTTGATGACCTACACGCTCGCCGACGCGCAGGACGGCAATGCCGGTATCAACGAAGCCACCATGCGCGTACGAGGCTACTTCGCAACCGGAACGAACCTCATGTATGCTATCGGTGCGATACTTGGGCTGGTAGGTGCCGTAAAAGTTTACCAAAAATGGAACAGTGGTGATCCCGACACAGGCAAAGTAGCCGCCGCATGGTTCGGCAGTTGTGTGTTCCTGGTCATCGTAGCGACCGTTCTCGAATCATTTTTCGGTCTTTGAAAAAATTGAGCATGTCCAGCGTTTACAAAATCAACAAGGGCATTAACAGGCCGATCGAGTTCAAAGGCCTCAAGGCGCAGTATATCGCATACCTCGCGATCGGACTCGTCGGCTTGTTAATTCTCTTTGCAGTGCTCTATATAATAGGAGTGAACATGTTTGTTTGCCTTGGGCTCACGGCGATTCTGGGAACCATACTTTTCATGACCGTCTACCGCCTGAGTGACAAATACGGTCAGCATGGACTGATCAAGAAAATGGCCAAACGCAGCATCCCTGTATTTCTAAGGGCTTCAACAAGAAAAGTGTTTCTAAAGCTTCAGACTAAAACATCAAACAATTGACCCAGAACTTCATCTACCATGACAGCCCGCTAGCGCGTAACATAGCGCAGTATCGGAAACGCAGTCCATGGCGCAGCCCTGGAAAAATTACAACGCGCCACAGGAAAATTGTTTCAAGGCACAATTGCTTTGGCGCGTATCGCTGAACGCAACCAAAGCCGAAAACAGTTTGCAATAATCTAACCCGCAATTAAAAAATGAACTTCGAAAAAATATTTCCCATCTATAAAGTTGAGAACGACAGCATCTTGTCCAAACAGGGTGATGTGACAATTGCCTACGAAGCGATACTTCCGGAGATTTTCACTTTGTCCGATCAGGAATATGAAGCCTTCC
>JBBDXJ010000005.1:0-10003 GCA_040902445.1 Cyclobacteriaceae bacterium
CTGTAGCCCTCAATGATATTGATGCGAAATTAGCAAACGAGGCGGCCATCAAGCTTGTGCTCGAAGGACCCGGCAAGTGCATCGCAATCCCCGGTGATGCCAGTGACCATTCATTTATTCACAGACTGATCCGCCAGACAATCCAGGAGTTCGGCCATATTGAAATGGCCATTGCCAACGCAGGGACTACCCTGTTTGGAGATTTCTTTGAGTTGAAGCTGGAGGATTTCCAGAAAGTTGTAAACCTTAACCTTCAGGGTTCATTTTTCCTCGCGCAACAGGCGGCTATCCAAATGCGGATGCAGGGCGGAGGGGGACGTATCCTGCTGATGTCTTCCACGATAGGGCTACGCGCATATCCACATCTGGCCATATACTCGATGACCAAGGCTGCGTTGCACATGATGGCAAAAAGCCTGGTATTGGATCTTTCTCCCTATGACATCACGATCAATGCTTTGGCTCCCGGCGCCACGATCACGGAGCGCACGTTGCTGGAGGACCCCGACTATGAAAATTGCTGGCGTGAACTAATACCCAATGGCAAGGCCGCGATGCCTTCCGATATAGCCAAAGCAGCGCTGTTTCTTCTATCGGCCGATGCAGGCCATATTACGGGCCAAACCCTCGTCATCGATGGCGGCTGGACCGCTATTTCACCTTACCCCGATTCGTTTGACGCCTTAAAAAATAACATGAAAGAAAAAAGAAATCCCTTATCCGAATAATCACATCCTGAAAAATTAAATATGAACAAAATTCAACCACAATTGTTGAGGTGGCTGAAACCTATGAAAGGCTTTCACAACCTCTCTGTTATTCTATTTTTATTAATTGTTTTTTCCTGTGCTAAACGCTCCGATACAACCGAAGCCAATGGTGACACTACTGCTGTAGCAGGTGCTGAAAATAAATATACCGCTCTGGAAGAAGCGGAAGTCTCTTATCAGTGGGAACACATTTCTTCGAAGGATGTAAAAATCGCCGTGCCGAATGAAGGGAATCAGCAGACTGCAACGCTTGTGATGGATGTGGATAAAAACGGCGTCAATGATTTCATCGTTTCCGAACGCACAAAAGCGCCTTCTGTGGTTTGGTACCGAAGAACCGATTCCGGGTGGGACCGTTATGTAATTGATAAAGATGCATTGACGATCGAAGCGGGATCAGCCTTTTCGGATATCGATGGCGACGGTGATGCGGATATTGTATTGGGCGGCGATGCCCAGAGCAATCAGTTGTGGTGGTGGGAAAATCCTTATCCGGACTTTTCTCCTGATAAGACATGGCAGAGGAGACTGATCAAGAATTCAGGTGCAAAAAAACACCACGATCAGATGTTTGGCGACTTCGATGGTGACGGAAAGGACGAGCTTGTCTTCTGGAATCAGTTGGGAACAACTTTGTTTCTCGCGGAAATCCCCACCAACCCCAAACAGGCCAAAACATGGAAATGCGAGCCGATATACACCTGGAGCGCTGACAGCGAAATGGAACAACGCGGTGAGTATCCGGCCTGGCGCAGAACACATGAACACGAAGGCCTGACAAAAATTGACATGGATGGCGACGGCAAACTGGATATAGTAGGTGGCGGAAGATGGTTTAAACATCTCCAGGGTCTGACCTATTTGCCGAACATCATCGATGCATCTTATGTCTTTACCCGTTCTGCCGCGGGCGATCTGATCAAAGGCGGACGACCCGAGGTAATCCTCGTCGCGGGAGATGGCGCTGCCCCTTTCGTAATGTATGAATGGCAAAAAGGTGTCTGGAAGAGCAAAGTTCTGATTGAAGGAGTCAGGGATGGCCACTCTATTACTATTGTCGACTTCGATGGTGATGGTAACCTGGACATTTTTACGGCGGAGATGCAACTCAAAAATCCAGAGCCGAAGACGCGTATCCTGCTCGGCGATGGCAATGGCAAATTCAAAGAAATGCTCGTGCATACAGGCTTTGGGCTGCATGAATCTGTGCTCGTCGATCTGAACGGTGACAAGCTCCTGGATATACTCGGAAAACCTTATACGTGGCAGGCGCCGCGGCTGGATATCTGGATCAATAAGGGAAAGCGATAAGCAGTAAGTAGTAAGTAGTAAGCAATAGGCAGAAAGTAGAAAGCAGTAAGCCTTGCTCGGGTTTCGTTAAAATTTAGTATCATTCCTGTATGAAATACATATTGGTTTTTCTTGCGCTGATTTTTAGCCCGCCTGCTTTTACTCAGGAAATCGGCAAACCCCTTCCTCCATGGAAGGAGGGAATGCTGGATTTACATCACATCAATACCGGCCGCGGTGATGCGGCTTTTTATATTTTACCCGATGGCACGACATTCCTGTTAGATGCCGGGGAGATGCCTCCCGATAATTCCCCAAGGAGAACTACCGTGCACCCCAATGATTCCAAATTGCCACATGAATGGATCGTTCTTTATATAAAAACGTTCATGCCTCCTGTAAGCGGAGGTAAACTCGACTTTGCCCTCATCACTCATTTTCACAACGATCATTTCGGCGGTTATTATTCCGGAGCGCCCCTTTCAAAAACCGGCAAATACTACAGGTCAGGGATCACAGGCGTGGGTGATGAAATAAAAATCAACACAATGATCGACAGGGGTTATCCTGATTACCAGTATCCTTTTGAAATGAAGAGACTGAGAGCTTCAAAGAAAGATGATGCGGATCTGAACGGTGCAGTCAATGGTCTTGTCAACTATTGGAATTTCGTTGATTACCATGTGAAATCATCGGGAATGAAAGCGGAAAGCCTTCGCGCCGGGCGCAATGATCAGATCGTACTCATTCACAGCCCAAAAAAATTTCCAGGCTTCAGGATCCAGAATGTAAAATCGAATGGTACGATCTGGACTGGAAAAGGAACCGGAACATTTGAACATTTCACACCGTATGATGATTCCGTCAAACTTGAGGAAAACCCATTGAGCAATGCCATAAGACTCGACTACGGTGAGTTCAGGTATTACACAGGAGGCGATTGTCCCAGTATTGCCGATCTCGGTCAGCCGAAATGGAATGACGTCGGGACGCCGGTAGCAAAAGCTGTGGGTGAAGTTGACGTCGCGGTAATGGATCATCATGGAAACCGCGATGCTCACAATGAATTTAATGTTAAAACCCTTCGACCAAGGGTCTGGATTCAACAGACATGGTCATCTGACCATCCCGGTCATGAGGTGCTGCGCAGAGTTACCTCTGAATACCTGTATGAAGGACCGCGCGACCTGTTTGCTACAAATATGATGGAAGCGAACAAGATCGTCATTGGGCCGCGACTTGAAAACGCTTATAAAAGTATGGATGGTCACATTCTTCTCCGTGTAATGCCCGGAGGCAATGAATACTATGTTATTATTCTCAATGACGAAAATACGGAATACGAAGTGAAGGCCGTTTTTGGTCCTTATCTGACAAAGAAAAAATCAAAATCTTAAGTTCAATTCGGATCACTTCACTTGTGGCTAAGGGAAGTTGAGTCATCAAATTTTCATTACATCTGCAGATTGCACGGCTTGTGATGTCGGGTGGGGGAATTTATATCAAGCTTCCATGCTGAAAGTGAAACGGACGATTAAAATAAGACGGCCGACTCTGTGAGACTGTGTAAAAGGTTTTATGAGGAGTATTGCTTTTTATGCCCGCAGCAAACCTTATAACCTTCGTAACTCGAAGGGCTTCTCTTTACCCACCTTATACTTTTATTTATCGAACGCACGCCTGTTGCATTGATGAGCGCCTTAATCAATAAGGGAATAAGGTTGGTTTGGTTGGAGACGCACTGTTACTAAGGTTTATAAGGTTGGAGTGTATTATATTATATTTCGATGTGTCATCTGCTCAGGACTTTGCTGGATTATAGGTTTTTTACATATCCATTTTCTCCGCCAGTAGCGATTCTGATCCTTGAGTGCAAGTAAAGAATGTGCGTTTTCTGACCTTCATTTTGCGCGATCTGTGAACGAAGAACCGTAGATTAATTATACTTTTATAGTATTCGTGAGACCCCCGCATCTGGAAATGATTTGATGAGCAGAAAGCAGAAAGCAGTGCTTTTGAGGTTTAGGGGAATATAATAAGATACGAATTTATTTTGGAAAATCAAGATAAATGGAGGGATGGAAGTTACATGGTTCTTACATGGAAATTTGAAAACGGCGATTTAGAAATGAAAAAAAATATCCGGAAAATAACGCACTGGGGTTTGGTGGCTGTTGCAGTCATTTGTAATGTGGCGTGTCAGCAGAAAGCCGAGATTGAAACGAAAGGCAATGCCTTGCATTCTCAAATAATCTTTCCTTATCAGGATGAGCATGTTCATGGCTCCACCATCGTAGCCTTGCCGAATGGTGATCTGCTCGCGGCGTGGTTTCAGGGATCAGGGGAGCGGTGGGCGGATGATGTGAGAATAATGGGTTCCCGGTTGAGCAAAGGCGACACAGCGTGGTCAGATACATTTCTCATGGCAGATGTCCGGGGATTTCCCGATATCAATCCTGTTCTCTTTTTAGACAAAAAAGAGAAACTGTGGCTTATGTGGTATCCGGTGCTTGCCAACCAGTGGGAAAGTTCTATTCCCATGTACCGGATCAGCGAAGATTATTTTTCAAAGGGTGCGCCTGTATGGGCCTGGCAGGATGTATTGTTTGTGAAGGCAGGCGACAAGACTGAACGCGGAATCCAGCCCGGCGACAGGTTCGTAGAGCAGGTAGCTACCCAGTTGAAAGAGTACGAGCAGTATTTGAAAGAGACTTTGATGCCCGCTGTTCCTGATAGTCTTAAGCCGACCCTGGCTCGGGAATGGGAAAAATATAAAATAAAACTAGACAGTCTTTCGAAAGGCAGAAATATGATCCGAAGTGGCCGCATTAAAACAGGTGACAAGGAAATATCTGCCGACCTGGGCTATCCGTTAACACGCCGCATCGGTTGGCAAACGAAAAACAAAGCTATTTTCGCAGGTAACCGCATGATCGTTCCTTTGTATTCGGATGGATTGGATTGTACCCTGTTTGCCCTGACTGACGATGGGGGAAAGAACTGGCTGTTCAGTAATCCTGTTCTCGGTGGCGCGGGCATTCAGGCAACCATCGCCATCAAGAAAGATGGAACGCTGGTAGCTTACCTTCGCGATAACGGACCTCCCCCGCAACGCATGCAACGCATCGAATCCCATGACAATGGACTGACCTGGACCATTCCAAAGGATGATATTCTTCCAAACCCGGGTGCGGGTTTCGATATGGTGACGCTGGTCAACGGGGAATGGCTGATCGCTTTTAATGACCAGGAAGATGGTAGATCTAACCTTACGGTAGCGGTCTCAAATGACGAGGGAAATTCCTGGAAATGGAAAAAAAGTATTGAACACGATGATCGAAAACAGAATCCTACTTCGAGTCATTATCCCTCTGTGATCGCGGACAATGGACAGGTCCATGTGATCTACAGTTTTCATCGCAATGACGCAAAGCCCGGCAAGACTATTAAGTACGCAACTTTTCCTGCGAGCTGGATAAAAGAATAATTCTAAATGAAGAACAAGGCTTTTTTTTTACCAACGCTTGCCGTGGGTCTCGCCCTTGGTACCGCATGGGCTGTACGCGGAAAATTTGGTCACGAACAGGGCGCTGCATGGGCCGGTGCAATTGGCGCCCTTTGCCTTATACTGGTGGCCAAACGAACAGACTGGTATCACAAAGCATTCAGGATCCTGATGGCCGCGGCCTTTGGATGGGGTATCAGCGGGGTGATGAGCTACGGTGTTATCGTGGGTTATGGCCGAGGCACTGACTTTCTAAATGTTTTTTATGGATTGCTGATGCTTTTTGTGCTCGGCATCCTGTATGGCTTTCTCGGAGGCGGGCTCTTCGGACTTGCTCTTCTTGATTCGAAAACCATTCAGGTGAAATGGCATTCATTGGTGGCGGAGATGGTTGCCTTTGGTCTTTTAATCTATGCCGTTCTTATCAATCAGTTGGAGTGGTTCATGACCCCACCGCGTTCCGAGATGTGGGCAGCATGTCTTGGTGCCTGTCTTGCCCTGGCGTGGTATATAATTCGGCATCAACATCACAGTGCTTTAAAAGTAGCAGTATGGTCTGCGCTAGGTGGTGGCTTTGGGTTTGCCTTTGGAAATTTTTTACAGGTTATCGGCAGCGTTTCGGGATTGCAATTTAATTTCTGGAATGTGATGGAGTACTCGATCGGATTTTTTGGCGGGATCGGAATGGCTTATGGGACGTTCACTTCTTCCTGGCCAGCAAGCGATGAACAGCCCCAACCCCGACCCAATATGATCCCGATCCTGTTTGTGACATTGTTTGTTCCATTTGTAGTTTGGGAACAATCTTTTGTTGCCGACCGGTTCGATTTTATTCTGCAAGGTGGCGGTTCGGAATCAACGATCTTTCTTTTTAAACTTCTTGCCATTGTAGCCATACTCATCGTGGCTGGTGAAACTTTGGTAAGGAATTATTCCATTTCGCGCGTCAACGTAACACAGGATCCTTATCCTGGTCTTAAAGAATTTTTCCTGCTGTACACCGGCCTCTACATTTTCCTGAGCTTTCTGGTTACAGGAGTTTTTGTTCACCCTCTGGAGCAATACTTATACATTCTTAATTTGATCGTTATTCTGATATTGATATCCGGGCCGGCAAGCAGCTTTGAAATATCTGAAAGTAAACCACGGCTATGGTTGACGGTTGCTGTGATCTCGGTTACAGTCATCGCTTTGTTCGCAGTCATTGCAATGAATAGTCATGAAGGAATGAAGGGAAGCCAGGTGAGATTCGGGAGTCAGTAGTCAGTGGTGAATGGTGAGTGGGTCGCAGGACTGACGGTTTATTTTTTCATCGGATAGGCTGGTCGGTAATTGGTGATCTGTAATCAGTGATTTGTCATGTGTTAAGTAATAAGTCAGGCGCAGATTAGATTAATATAGATATTATGATAGGCAAACTGGCTATTCATGGCGGCGAAAAAAGTGTAAAGAAAACTTTCTCGTGGCCTGTATTTGATGAGAGCGATGTTCAGGCCGTTACGGATATTGCAAAGAGCGGCGAATGGGCGAACCCGGATTGTAAGGGATATGTGGAAAAATTCGAGCGGGAGTTTGCAGCTTTTTGCGGAAGCAGGTTTGCTCTCTCCTGCGTTAACGGGTCTGTCGCGCTGCGGTTGGCTCTCATTGCCGCGGGAGTAAAGCCTGGTGATGAAGTAATAGTTCCCCCATATACATTTATTGCTACTGCTACTATTGTTATCGAGGCGAACTGTGTTCCGGTTTTTGTTGATATTGAACCGGATACCTACAATCTGGATCCTTCGAAGATCGAAGCTGCGATCACTGAAAGAACCAGAGCCATCATTCCCGTGCATTTTGCAGGACTGGCTTGTGATATGGATGCCATTATGACAATCGCGAGGAAGCATCAACTCACTGTGATCGAAGATGCGGCGCATGCACATGGTGGAGAGTACAAAGGAAAAAAATTGGGAAGTATCGGTCATGCGGGCTGTTTCAGCTTCCAATCTTCCAAGAATCTTACAGCCGGAGAAGGTGGTATAATAGTTACGGATGATGAAAAATTATACGAGCTTATGAATTCCCTGCGGAATGTTGGCCGGATCATGGGCGGCCAATGGTATGAACATCATAACCTGGGATGCAACTATCGCATTACGCAGTTTCAGGCTGCACTGCTTTCACAACAGCTGCGCAGGCTGGATCAGCAAACCCGAACCCGGGATGAGAATGGGAGATTTTTGACGTCACTGCTTGCACCTGTCAAAGGTATCAAACCCCTTACGCGCGGTCATGGAGAAACACTGCACACCTACCACCTGTATATTTTCCGTTACGACAAATCTCATTTCAATGGCTTGCCGAAAAAAGATTTTGCTCAGATGCTGGCTGCGGAAGGTGTTCCGGCGTTTATGGGGTATCCGGAGCCTCTATATAAACAACCTGTTTTCCAGCAGAAAAATTTTATGTGTTACGCCATTCCCGATCATGTTGATTACAGTGAGGTACACTGCCCGGTGACAGAACATGCCTGTTACGAAGAAGGGATCTGGATCTTGCAACATGCCATGCTGGGCACGCAAGAAGACATGAAGGACTTTGCCCGTGCCATCCAAAAAATACAGGAGCATCAACGCGAAGAAAACTGAAACCCAATCTGCTTTAAGCTTTCTGCAATACGTATTTCTTGCGATAGGCAACCGGTGTCAGGCCCTTGATCTGTTTAAACTGCCGCGCAATATTTTTACTATCACTCAGACCAAGGTCGAGCGCGATTTCAAAAATAGTCATGTCGGTCTCAAGTAGTTTTTGCGTGAACTTTTCAATGCGCTGATTGTAGATATATTCATATACAGGATAGCCGGTCGTCAGCACAAAGCGCTTTTCCAGGGATCTGCGGGACATGGGAACCTCTCTCAGCACCTGGTTTACTTTCAGGTTTTTGTCGAGGTTGTCATGGATGTATTTAAGAGCATCCACTATATACTTGTCGGCGCTTGCGAAAATATCCGTGGATACACGGGAGATTACCTGAGTCGGTTGCACAACGATATCCTCGAATTTGCCGGATTTCTTTTCAATCATCTGATGCATAAGCCGCGCGGCCTCATATCCGCTTTTTTCCGTATCGAGACCGATACTTGATAAAGGAGGATCAGAGAGTTCACAAAGCATCTCGTCGTTATCGACACCGAGCACTGCTATTTCTTCCGGTATACGGATCTTCATCTGCCTGCTCGCTTCCGTGATGTGATTGCCGAGATTATCATCGCATGTCATCAAAGCGACTGGTTTTGGCAATGATTTCAACCATGTTGTGAGGGCGGAAGGTTTATAATGCCACAGATCCATCGCCCGTGAATCAGTTCGCTCATAGCGGTGAACATCGTATCCGGCTTCCTTTATTCTTTCTTTGAAACCCTCGCCCCTTTCACGCGACCATACAATGTTTCTGAAACCATAAAAAGCAAAGTTCTTAAATCCCTTCTTCAGAAAATATTCTGCACCCAGTCTGCCGGTGTCTTTATATGCGCCTGTAATGTTCGGAATCTGCTCAAATCGTTCCTTAAAATCCTGTGCGATCACGGGGATTTTTGCCTCTCTGAATTTGTTGACCTCTTCATTGTTATAAAACTGTCCGATGATGCCATCGGCTTCCCATTCCTTCGCCCAGGCAAGGATACCATCGATACCAATGGTTTCCCTGTAATGTCCGGGCATACGGCAAAATGTCCAGGGCCCGTGATCTTTGGAGTATCGTGCAATCCCCCGAAGCAGGTTTTTACCATATTCTTCGGCAAAGTCGCTCAGTAAAATTATTTTGCACATACCTTCTTGGGTTTTGATGAGTTGATGTGTTGATGTTTCTGTTATCATTTTTTATCTTCAGAATCAAATGATACAGTCGTCCTGTTCTTTCATGTACTTTGAAGTTGTCGTCAATTGCACAATTGTTCAATTGGTTTTCAGATGTATTATATTCTTTTAATTATTGAACCTGTTTTTATCCAATCATTGTTGCGTGCATTAAATTTTCAGCGATTTTTCTCTCACGGCAAAATCAAAGAACGATGTTTTCTGCAGCCGGTCGAGCAGTGAAGTGCTTTCTGCGGCCTTTAGATTTTTCAACGGCCTTCTCACCGGACCGCAGTCAACGCCAATGTGGCGCATGATCTCTTTTCCGGCGATCAATGAATTGTAATCGTTCATGATCTTGTAGATGCTGTTGGCTTCTCCCTGAACGGTGTTGAGCTTTTCAATATTTCCAGCGTGAAAGGCGTCGAGCATTTTGAAATAAATGTCGCCCATGAAGTTATAAGTGCTGCCAACATAATGCCTGTTGCCAGCCGCATATACCATCATAAAGACTTCATCAGTTCCCCAGTACATGGCATAGTCGTCTTTCGCAAAATGGAGGCATTGCTGATAGTCAACCAGGTCATTAAAACTATTTTTC
>JBBDXJ010000006.1:0-55708 GCA_040902445.1 Cyclobacteriaceae bacterium
GTTGACGAAGCTTTCAGGTTCTCCGTAGGAACTGGAGCTCCGGGTTTTTACCTCTACAAAAATTAACCAGTCCTTGCGCTGAACGATCAGGTCGATCTCCGCTTTCCTCCAGCGGTAATTTCTTGCCACCACCCGGAATCCCTTTCCGATAAAGAATTCGGCGGCGAGATTTTCGCCAATGCTTCCGGTTTCGATTTTATCGGTCATGCAAATGTCATACCTTTGATCATGGAATTTACAACAACTATGTCAACAACAAAAAAATACATTGAGGGTTTTACCAGACAACTAGCGGATGCCTTAAAAATTGCGGGGACCATCGATCTGGTCCGACCGGGAAGCGATATCCGCAATGTGGTCATCACAGGAATGGGCGGCTCGGGTATAAGCGCGAATCTCGTAGAATCACTCACTTTCGGACGGATTCCAATACCTATTACGGTTTGTAAAAGTTATGACATACCGCAGTTTGTCAATCCCCATACACTGTTTATCGCTTGCTCATATAGCGGTGATACGGAGGAAACGATCGCGGCGCTGAACAAAGCATTGCTCAAACGCGCGCAGTGCATCGCCATCGCCTCCGGGGGCAAATTACTGGACATCGCCCGTGAGTATAATTTGTTTTATGTGCAATTGCCCGGCGGTTCAGAAAGCCCGCGGGCAATGCTGGGTTATAATATGATCGCCCTGATGTCGTTGCTCTATCACACCAATCTTATTGGCGCGGCTTTTATCAAGGAAACCGAAAACGCCATTGAATTCCTTAACCGCGGGGTAAAAGGGATCGAATCCGAAGCTGAACTTATTGCAAAAAAATTAAAAGGAAAATTGCCCGTGATCTACTGCGATAGCCGCCTCTACGCGATGGCCCTGAGATTCCAGCAACAGCTGAATGAAAACTCCAAACACATCGCCCACGTAAATACCTTTCCTGAAATGAACCACAACGAACTTGTGGGCTGGAAATTTCCGGAAAACCTGATGCCCATGCTGCAGGTGATTTATTTGTATTCAGATCACGACCACGAAAGGGTTGAGAAACGCATGGAGATCTGCCGCGACATTTTTGAGAAAAAATCCAACCCAATCATCGATGTGATAGGCGAAGGCGCCTCGTTACTCGAACAGTATTACTACCTCATTCACCTTACCGATTGGATCTCCTACTACCTGGCAAAAGAAAATGGCGTTGAACCGGAGCCTATTGAGTCTATCGTTTATCTCAAGTCAGAATTACAGAAAATAAAGTAGAATTTAACTTGCATTTAAACCTGCCTTTCAACCTGCATTTTAACCTGTCTTTCAACCTTTTTGTGGGGGTTTGTTATGAATAAAAAAACCCGGTTCATCCACCTCGGCCTCGTTGATTACAAAAAGGCGTGGGATTATCAGACCAATATTTTTAATAAGATCCTGACGGTAAAATCGGAAAACCGGACGCGACCTGATGGGGAACAATTGCCAACCGATAATTATGTGATTTTTTGTGAACATCCCCATGTGTTCACATTGGGCAAAAGCGGTGACGAAAAAAATCTGCTGATCCCCAAACAAGATCTGGATTCCATTCAGGCTACTTATTACCACATTAACCGCGGCGGAGATATAACCTATCACGGCCCCGGACAGATCGTCGGCTACCCTGTCATTGATATGGAAAATTTTTTTACCGATATCCATAAATACATGCGGGTGATCGAAGAGGCTGTGATCCAAACACTTTCAGATTACAACGTTTCGGCTGGAAGGATACCAGGACTAACCGGAGTCTGGGTAGAAAACAACGATCCGGAAAACGCGCGGAAGATCTGCGCCCTCGGCGTGAAGACCAGCCGCTGGGTAACGATGCATGGCTTTGCTTTTAATATCAACACAGACCTCCGATATTTCGACTACATTATTCCTTGCGGGATCTCTGAAAAATCAGTGACCTCTCTGGAAAAGGAACTCGGACGCAGGCAGGATATGTTAGGGATAGAGACCGTATTAAAGGAAAAGCTTCGACAGCAATTCGGGATGGAATGGGTGGAATAGATCTCACGCAAAGGCCCGCCCGAACCGAAGCGGAACGTTCGGGCGGGCGCGAAGGCGCAAAGAAAGGCAACGTTGAAAGGTTTGAATGGTTTAAAAGGTTGAAAGGTCCTTCATTTTTCAAAACAAGAACTTTAAAATAGGAACAATTGAAAACGACCCCGGAATTCAGCATGCAAGATTATGATAGTTGACCAGTACAACTAGTTGGAAAAGATTGCGCCTGATGAAATAAGATAGAAAATATTTATTAATAGTGAGACAGGGACATCAACACATCAACACCTTAACACAACAACACAACTTTGCGCCTTTGCGAGAGACACCCATGATCAAAGATATTATTGTACCGGAAGTAAAAAACGTGACGCTGGCGATTGCCCGGGGTAAGAGTAGTCAAAATGAATGGAAGGTGTACCTGATCAACAATAATGAATTTCCCCTTGAAAATACTTTGGTGGCCAGCAAAGGTTACGGTGAAAAAGATGGTGAGAAACAGAACACTTCAATACTGCGTCATTTTCTGGAAACGGTAGCGCCTCACAGTACTGCGCTGATCGAGCCGATCGATCCTGCAGTCTTCCACCTCAACAACGAATACTGGATCAGCTATTACATCGGCAACCAGATCTACGACAAACGTTTTGTTTTTGTCCCCGAATCTATTCGCGAAGAAAATATTTCCTACATCCAGGAACTCGAGATGGAAGGTGTGCTGCACTCATAAAGCATTCACATAGCCCAGTGTAATCAATTGGTCGGGATCTTTCACCAGATAAGTCTGACCATTGGCCAGCACATATAGGCTGTCCGCAATTTCGACCACATGCCTGTGCATGTGATCGGTAACGATGATTCCTTTCTTATTCTTTGCTTCCTGCAGGATCGCTTTGATCTTATCAATATACAATGGAGTTAAACCACTAAAGGGCTCGTCAAGCAAACAGAATATCGCTTTTGATTTTACGATCAAAAGTATCTCGAAAATCCTGAGGTATCGCCTGACAATTCACGGGGCCTCATATTCATCATGTTCCCGGCTTCAGGGAATAAAACAGTTATTTCTTCCTGCCGGACATTAAAAAGGGAAAATGCTTTTCCCATGGATAGATAGCCGGGGATTAAACTTCTTTGGGGCAGGTAAGCAATTAAAATTTTTCCTTAGATAATCCATCCCCAATGAATTAGAATTAATTCTGACTGATTTTTTTTCAAAAGCCATGGCGCCAAAAACAATTTTCATTAACGTTGTTTTACCAGATCCATTCCTGCCAAGCAAGCCGGTGACACGTCCTGTCTCGCAAAGCATGTAAATGTTGCTAAGAAGGCTCCGGTCTCCAAAGGAGAGATTGATACTGTCAAATTCCAACTTTTTATTCATAGCATTTTAACGGTTACACCCATTATGAAAAGCCAGATCAAAAAGTCGAAGAAAAAACTATACGCGAGTGCTCTGGTTCGTGAATATCCCAGGTTGTTAAAGAAAATAAATTGTTCTGACCTGAATAAGGCTATGTAGGTTCCGATTATCAGACTCGTTATAATTTTTACCCAAAAAACAGGAACAATAAAATAAGCAGTCTGTGCTAACCAGACCTGATAGCTACATACCATGCTGATGCAAATTAGGGGGAATGCTACTGTTCGATAAAAGGTCAGACAAACACGCATGATGCAAGGCAGGGCAAGTATTGTACCAGTTAAATTGCAAAGCATGGTGACAAATACTTACTTTTAGAAATATTTAGATATGAATCCCGAATTACGCGACATACTTTTTATTGATATTGAAACGGTAGCTTCTACAAATGACTATGCTTCAGTGGACGAGCGCCTGAAAGTGCAGTGGTCGCGTCGGGCAAACTTCTTCCGAAAAGACGGTCATTTGACCGACGAAGAATTGTTTCATGAACGCGCTGGGATCTATGCCGAATTCGGAAAGATCGTCTGTGTTGCAGTTGGCAGATATATCGACCATGAGTCAGGTGAATTGGGTCTGAAGACAAAGGTATACTGCGATGATAACGAGGCAGAACTGTTGCTGAATTTCAAACAGATGGTTGAAAAATTCGATGCTTCAAACCTGCGTTTCTGCGCACACAATGGAAAAGAGTTTGATTATCCATACCTCTGCAGAAGAATGCTCATTAATTCAATTCCATTACCGGCTGCTCTGAACCTGTCCGGCAAAAAGGCTTGGGAGGTCCCTCATCTGGACACCATGGAACTGTGGAAATTCGGTGACTATAAACATTATACTTCGCTGGACCTTCTGGCAACCCTCTTTCAGGTTCCTTCCAGCAAAAACGATATGGACGGCAGCCAGGTTAATTATGTATACCACCATGACAAGGACCTGAAGAAAATAAGCGAATATTGCCGGGCTGACGTAGTTGTACTGGCACAATTATTTTTAAAATTGAAAGGCTATCCGCTGATCTCCCAAAACAATATCCTAATGGCATAATCTGCACATGAGCAAAAAGAAGAAAGAAACCAGGACCAAAAAAAAACAGCATAGAGAGAACAGCCAGACCGGAAGGCATCAACAGGCAATACTAAGCCTGCTGGATGCACAGTCCGGGCGCGGCCTTACCCTTACACAGATCATCCGGAAAACAGGTGCGAAGAAAAAAGAAGACCTCAAGAAAATTGAACAGTTTATTGATTCGCTCCTTGAATCTGATCGCATCAAACAAATGGGCAACGGAAGTTTCATTTCCAACCGCACCCAGGAGGAATCCACCGGCGTGGTCGACCATGTCAATTCGCGCTTTGCCTATGTTAACACAGGTGGCGAGCAGGACGTGTATATTAAAACCCAGGACCTGGCTTCCGCAGTCCATGGCGACTCCGTTAAGGTTACCGTGTTCCCCTCGCGTCACGGCGAGCATCCCGAAGGAAAAGTTGTTGAGATCCTGAAACGCAACCGCGTGCGTTTCGTAGGACGCATCGAGGTGTCGAGCAATTATGCTTTTGTCATACCCGACTTCCGCAAGATCCATCAGGATTTTTTTGTTTATCCGGAAAATATCAACGGCGCGAAAACCAATGACAAAGTTATTATTGAAGTAGTCTCGTGGGCGGAGCCAGACAAAAAACCGGAAGCAAAGGTTGTGCAGGTTCTCGGTAAGGCAGGAGAAAATGAGGCGGAGATCCATTCCATCATGGCAGAGTTCGATCTTCCCTTCCGCTTTCCGGAAACAGTGGAGAATGAATCCCAAACTATTGAAGAAGGTATCACACGTCAGGAAATAAAAAAACGAAGGGACTTTCGCGACATCACCACTTTCACCATTGACCCCGAAGATGCCAAAGACTTTGATGATGCGCTGTCATTCCGGAAACTTGAAAACGGAAATTATGAAATTGGTGTGCACATCGCGGATGTTACCCATTATGTAAAACCAAACACGGCCCTGGAAAAAGAAGCCTTCGATCGTGCAACATCAGTTTATCTGGTTGACAGGACGATCCCCATGCTTCCCGAAAAGTTATCAAACGGATTGTGCTCTCTTCGCCCCAATGAAGACAAGCTCACATTTGCCGCAGTATTTGAAATCGATGAAAAAGGAAAAGTCCACCAGGAATGGTTCGGACGCACCATCATTCATTCAGACAAAAGATTTTCTTACGAAGAAGCACAGACTGTTCTTGAATCAGGCCTGGGTCCATTTGCTGAAGAACTTGCCATCTTAAATGACCTGGCAAAAAAACTGCGCAAGCAAAGGTTCGCCAAAGGCGCAGTGAATTTTGAAACCACCGAAGTAAAATTCAAGCTCGACGAAAAGGGCAGGCCGCTCGCAGTCATCCCGAAAGTGCGGAAGGATACTCATAAACTGATCGAGGAATTTATGCTGCTTGCGAATAAATACGTGGCTACATTTATTTTCGATTACAAGAAGGGAAAAGAAAAGAACACTTTTGTCTACCGTATCCACGATTTTCCGGATCCTGAAAAGGTAAAGGACTTTGCATTGTTCGCCAAACAGTTCGGTCACCGGATGAACGTTGAAGAAGCTTCCATCAGCAGTTCTTTAAATAAATTAATGGCGGAGATCGAAGGTAAACCGGAACAAAACGTACTGGAACAACTCGCTATCCGGACGATGGCGAAAGCGAAATATTCCACCGAGCCAAAAGGACATTTCGGGCTGGCATTCAATCACTACTCGCACTTTACCTCTCCCATCCGGAGGTATCCCGATATGATGGCGCACAGGCTTCTGCAACATTATCTCGACAACGGGAAGCCTGTGAGCAAGGCGGAGTTCGAAGAGCGATGCATCCATTCATCTGAACGCGAAAAACGCGCGGCAGATGCGGAGCGCGCTTCTATCAAATACAAGCAGGTGGAATTTATGACGTACGCGGAAAAGAAAGATTACGAAGGTCTTATTTCCGGTGTAACAGAATGGGGTATCTATGTCGAGATCATCGAAACAAAATGCGAGGGCATGATCCGCATGGCCGACATGACAGACGACTTTTACGAATTCGATGAAAAAAACTACCGCATCGTTGGAAGAAAAACGCGGAAAATGTTCCGGCTAGGTGATAAAATAAATGTGCGCATCAAAAAAACCGATATCGACCGCCGGCTCATCGACCTGGTCTTCGCCACCAGCAATTTTGAAGAACGCTCCTCCGATGATGCCAAATGGAACTAAATGTTCTCTAATTTCATGTAGAGGCACTCGGTAATACAATAAATTGATTTAAGTACTTTGGATTTGCTAACGGCCAAAAGCCAACAGCAATTTAAATTTGTCATTCGTAACTCGTCATTCGTCACTTCCCCATGTCCCCACTTCACCAATATCAGCAATGGTTGGCCCGCGAAATAAAGAAAAAAAAATTCGGCGAGGCCCCCGTTTCTTTATACGAACCGATCCGTTACCTGATGGACCTCGGTGGGAAGAGATTGCGCCCGATGTTTACACTCTTGTCGTATTCCCTTTTCAAAGATGATGTAAAGGGTATAGTCCCTTATGCAATAGCGGTTGAAAGCTTTCACAATTTTACCCTCATGCACGATGACATTATGGACAGGGCTCCACTTCGCAGGGGCAAAGTAACCGTGCACGAAAAGTGGGATACCAACACGGCGATCCTTTCAGGCGATGTCATGCTGATAAAAGTTTATGACATGTTTATGACACTGGATCCATCGCACCTGAAAACGGTGCTGTCTTCATTCAACACTTGTGCCGCGCAGGTTTGTGAAGGTCAGCAGTGGGACATGGAGTTTGAAACGACCCGACAGGTCACCGAAGCACAGTATCTGCAAATGATCCGGCTAAAGACAGCAGTGTTGCTGGGCTTCAGTCTTGAACTGGGCGCCATGCTCGCGAATGCCCCCGCCTCAGACAGAAAAGCGCTTCGTGAATTCGGCACCAACATCGGCATCGGCTTTCAACTAAAAGATGATTTTCTCGACGCCTTTGCCGACCCAAAAAAATTCGGCAAGCAGGTCGGTGGTGATATTCTTGCCAATAAGAAAACCTATTTGCTGATCAAGGCTTTGGAAAAAGCACAGGGCAAAAATAAAAAGGAATTGTTGTACTGGCTTACCGCCAAAAAATTCAGAGGGCGGGAAAAAATCCAGGCTGTGAAGGAAGTCTATAACGCCCTTAACATTCCCGCCGTCGTTGACCGGAAGGTCAGCTATTTTTTCCGCAAAGGTTTCGAAAACCTTGATCGCGTATCAGGAAATCCTTCTCAAAAAGAAATATTGAAGAGCTATACTCAAGCTTTGATTGAAAGACAATCCTGAGGGAAATGCCTCTACATGAGTCAACCCCGAACTGCTCTTTCAATTTACTCCAAAGGATCTTCGAAGCCACCATCTCTTCAGAGATGGAATAAAGTCCCTCTCCTTCAGGAGAGAAATTTAGGGTGAGGTCAAGACGCAGGGAGCTGGCTTTACGGCACGCACCAGGAAAACGGAACCTATAAATCCAGGTTTGACATGGAGAGGAAGTAACGTCTATTTTTTCTTCCCGCGGTATTTTTCAATACCAACTATACTCTTATCTTACTCCAGTCAAATCAACCTATTTATCTAACCCGGATAATATGAAACCGATCGTCATTACCAAGCTCTCTTTTATGATGATTCTCGAATACTTTATCTGGGGGTCGTGGTATGTGACAATAAGCACCTATATGTCCAAGGTTCTGGGATCATCAGCCATACAGATCGGGGCTGTATACAGCGCCCTGGCTATCGCCACGATGATCTCACCTTTCTTCATCAGTATGGTTGCTGACCGATATTTCGCAGCACAACGCATCATGGGTGTATTGCACCTGGGTGGGGCCGTCCTTCTCTACTTTGCTTCACAGATCCAGGATAACACGGCATTTTACTGGATCATTTTATTTTATTCACTGTTGTATATGCCTACCATCGCGCTATCCAACAACATCGCTTTTCACCAGATGAGCGATCCCGGGAAGATGTTTCCCTGGATCAGGGTCTTTGGAACGGCGGGGTGGATTACGGCAGGCTTGATGATACCTGCGCTTGGGATGGAAGGAAGCCCGTTCACTTTTCAGATGGCAGCCTTCGGGTCTTTGGCGCTGGGCCTTTTCAGCTTCACTTTGCCCGACACTCCGTCAAAAGGAAAAGATGTCACGACCACTGCCTCCCGCGTATTAGGGGTGGAAGCTTTTGTGCTTTTTAAAAACAAATCTTATCTCATATTTTTTGTTGCAGCAGTGCTTGTTTGCATCCCACTCTCCTTTTATTATGGATTTGGCAACCTTTTTCTAACGGAAGTAGGAATGGAAGATCCAACAGGTAAAATGACGCTTGGACAGTTTTCGGAAGCTGCGTTTATTCTTGCCATACCATTTTTGTTT
Organism: Cyclobacteriaceae bacterium; assembly: GCA_040902445.1. GTDB lineage: Bacteria > Bacteroidota > Bacteroidia > Cytophagales > Cyclobacteriaceae > Chryseosolibacter. The sequence continues at coordinate 8,902 of JBBDXJ010000006.1, forward strand.
TACAGAATAGGCGTAAAGAACATGGTTATTATAGGAATGATCGCATGGTTCCTCCGGTACGTGTTTTTTGCCCACGGAGACACCGATGCCAATCTTTGGATGCTTTACGCTGGGATAATCCTACACGGGATCTGTTATGATTTCTTTTTTGTAACCGGGTATATGTACACAGAAAAGAAAGCCGGCCCGAAAATTAAGAATGCAGCGCAGGGATTGTTTACCTTCGCAACCTATGGGCTGGGGATGTTTATCGGAACCTGGTTTTCCGGATTCGTTGCCGACTATTACACTACAGCAGAGGAGCAGTACGACTGGACCAGCATCTGGTATGTTCCCGCCGGTATTGCAGTATTTGTGCTGGTATACTTTGTTATTTTCTTTAGAGAGAAACGCGAAATCAAACCTGCTTCCTGAGTGAAATGCAGGTTTAATGCAAGGTCAAAAGGCAGGTTTAATTCAGGTTGAAAGACAAGTTGAAAACAGGTTGAAAGACAGGTCAAAATACAGGTGAAGGAGCAGAATAAAGACGAGGTCTTGCATTAAACTGGACTAACCTGAATTTAAACCTGCATTTAAACTTGCATTTAAACCTGACTTACCGGTGTCAAAATTTGAAATCAAAAAATTAGAAATTTAAACCAGATTCGTATGAACATAGCAATGCTCGGTTCCGGATTCATCGGAAGATTTTATGCAGATTCTCTTCAGGGTTACAGGAGCAAAGACAAGATCGTTACAATTTATTCCCGCAAAGAGGAGAGTTCGAAAAAATTTGCACAGGATTACAAGGTGCCCTTTTCCACGACAAACATAGAAGAGGCTATCAATCGTCCGGAAGTTGAAGTTGTTTGTATCTCGCTGCCGAACAACCTCCACGAGGAAGCGGTTATGCTTTGCTGCAAACACAAGAAAGCGGTGATCACAACAAAACCTTTAGGCAGGAATGCAGGCGAAGCAAAACGGATGCTTGAGGCAGTTGAAAAAGCGGGGATTTTTAATGGATACCTTGAAGACCTCGTATATACTCCGAAATTCCTGAAAGCATTTGAGAGTGTTAAGAATGGCGCGCTCGGAAGAATTCTGTGGGCAAAATCGCGCGAGACCCATCCAGGTCCGCACAGCGACTGGTTCTGGGATCTGGAACAAGCCGGCGGCGGATGTATACTCGATCTCGGATGTCATTGCGTTGAGATCGCTAGAAGTTATATTGGAAAAGATATCAAACCCATTGAAGTAATGTGCTGGGCGGATACACAGGTAAAACCCATCGACGCGGAAGACCACGCCATCGGACTTGTAAAATATGAGAACGGCTCCATTGGGCAATTCGAAGTGAGCTGGACTTTCCGCGGAGGACTCGACCTCCGCGATGAGGTGATGGGAACGGAGGGTACAATCTGGATCAACAGTTTCCTTCGCACGGGCTTTGAAATGTTCACCACTGGCAAAGGAGCGGACTACGTTGCGGAAAAAGCTGAAAGCAACACGGGCTGGCTTTTTCCGGTAGGGGATGAGTTGAATGAGCTCGGATACAACCACATGTTTATGGACATGTTTAATGCAATGGAAAAAGGAATCCAGCCCAAAGAAACTTTTTACGACGGTTACGTGGTGAATTCTGTCCTCGATGCTGCCTATAAATCCGCGAAGACAAAACAATGGGAACCGGTGAAGCTCGATATCTGGCGCGGTAGATCAGGAGTGTCCAAAGACAGTCACCTTCAGGAGTACGACAAGGATCATTACCTGGTGAAAGAAGAAATGACGCACTACGGCGCGAAGAAGGTGATCATAAAAAATAAAAAGACGGGAAAGATCTCAGAGAAGGTGCTGTCGTAGAAACCAGGCGATAGATACCCGTCAGACCACTTTGAGCGGTCAGACGGATATGCACTGGATACATTCACGACTGATTCCTCTAAATTTCTTACCTGCTAAAGAAACCCAAATGAAAAAAATTACATCAGTGACCCCGGCTTTTATTTTTTTGTTGTTCTGTCTCCTCACTTCTCTTTCGCTACAGACGCAGGCGCAAAGCAAACGAAGTCCCGGTACAATCTCTGACATCCGGTTTATCGAGGGAAGCTGGAAGGCCGTGTCCGGCGACAGATCCATTGATGCGGTTTGGTCTGCGCCAGTTGGTGAGAACATGGTGGGTTACGTTCGTGTTGTAAGGGAGGGGCAAGTTTCCCTTTACGAACTTTTTGCTTTTGAAAAAACTGATCAGGGACTGGTCGCGCTTGTGCGGCATTTTACGCCGGGGCTTATAGGCCGGGAAGAAAAAGACACGCCCAATCGCTACCGCTTTCTGGAAGCAAGCAAAGGACGTGCATATTTTGAAAAGCAAGGCGAGGAGACACGGGTCCTGTATGAAAAACGCTCTAATGATCAATTTGCTATCGTCATTGGAAAAAAGGACACTGGCGAATGGGTTTATAAAGACTTCTGGGTATTCAGCAGGGTAAAGTGAATTTGAATCTGGTTTCGGAAAAGTTCTCGGCATATGAGATTTTTGAATTATGTGAATGAAAGGACCAGCCGTTAAATGCCCAAAGAGATAATGAGAAAATACATCTGATTTTTCCTGGTTTGATTTAACTTGCACTATGGAAATTCGCGATCCGATAGTGGTGTACGACAAAAAGAAGATATCAATTGAAGAGTACCTTCAATTTGAGCGGGGATCAGTCGAAAAACATGAATTTTACCGAAATGAAGTGTTTGCCATGGCGGGTGCCGGGCGTCGGCATAACAAGATTTTCTCAAATCTCTTTATTGCGTTAGGAATAAAACTTAAAGGAAAAGCATGTCAGCCATATGGAAGCGATTTACGCATTCATATTCCTGAGAATACACTATTCACCTACCCTGACATTTCAGTCTTCTGCGGTGACTTTATTATCTCTAAGGAGGATAAAGATACAGTTCTTGAACCAACAATATTATTTGAAATATTGTCTCCCTCCACAAAAGATTACGATCGCGGCGGAAAGTTTAAATTGTACCGCGACATTCCCACATTAAAGGAATACATTCTTATAGATTCAGAATCCATTAACATAGAAGCATTTCGCATCAATGCCAGCGGTAACTGGGAGCTTGAGGAATATAAGCAGCTTTCAAAAATACTCGAACTTTCCTCGGTGCAGGTTGCAATTCCGTTGTCAGAAATTTACGAGGGAACAAAAATAGATTTGGATTAAGGAGTTCACATTCATTGTGGATGCGGAGTGGGGGATTTTCGAGGTGGGTATTATCCCCTCCTTTCCGAGGAGGGGATAGTTCACGTAGTGCACTTGGGGTGGTGCAAACCGTACCAAAATTGATAAAGCGATCCCGATAAAACTTTCCTGAACCTTTAGATGAACCTGAATCTCTTTTTGAAAAGCAACGCATCGCAACTGTACCTGCCGGCGCCGGATAAAACCAGTAACAACGCAAACAAAAAGCAGGAGATAGTGACTACCCCATCCTGCCTGATAAAACTTTCGGTAAGATCATAATCAAGATTAGCGGTAAGTGTGGCAACAAGCATAACAATTGCCAATAAGAATGCGGATATCCTCGTAAACAACCCGAGAAGAACAAGGATCCCTCCCACAAACTCAGTTCCTTTTGCCAGAAATGCCATGACTAACGGAGCGGGAAACCCCAACTCATTTCCAAACCAGCTTTCAAAAAAATCCCTTAGTTCCTGAGAACTAAAGAATCTTAGGATAGATTGTCCGCCGTCAATCATCGTACGGCCCAACCACAGCCGCGCGAGGAGCAAATAGATATCCCATATCTTTTCATTGACGATTAAACTCATGACATGGTTCTATTAGAAAATAAAGCTAAAGTGAATAGTAGAGAAACCTATACTCGAAATGAGGGTATTTATCCCCTCACATTTTGTCTCTGCTAAAAATGTCCTTGCTCCATCCCCTGAACTCATAGTACCTGGATTTCGGTTCACCCGTCCATCCATTGATTCCTTTTCTCGGCAATAACACGGCGTGAACATACACCACGGGTATGAAGGCCAATCCAAAAACAGTAAAGGCGACGGTTCGTCCGAAGAAGTATGATAGTGAGACCACGATAATTAATGTAGCCACATATTTCGCCACCTTTCGCCATTTGGGACTTCTCTCTTCAAAATGTCCCATGTAAATATGGCCGAGCAATAATGCAATAGTCACTATTGCAACTTCAAACCAGAGGGTGTTGGTGTTCCACATAGTTATTTTGGACTTTGATTCAAGAAGATCATTCATTTCTGTTAGCAAAAACAGTATAGATAATGCCTGTGTCAATCGATTACAAACTCCCGCCAATTTCACAATAATTGCCTTTAGTCTGGCTCAGACATCATTTGCTATCTTTTATTTGGTGTTGTTGTAATGCTATAATGTTCGTAATTAATTTATCCAGGGCTTTACGCAAATCATTCTTTTTGGGAATGTCGCCAAAAAAATAGATAGCCTAATTCTTTCTCATCATAGTGCTTAATCTCTTCAATAAGATTTTTTGCTTTATCTATGAATTCTTGTTCGTCATCACATTCATAACTGAGCAAACCAGATTGCAAAAGTTAAATTATGATTGAATCTTTCAATCATAATAGCCTCGTACGTTTTTTCTGATAGATCTCCTGTATCCATAATTTCTGGTTGCTTCTATACTGATTCTGATGTTTCTTCTATTTCAGTTTCTTTTTCGGCTTTCCCTCAATAATATTTTCGGTGTTCAACTTACTCACAACGTTCTTTCCCGTCTTAGCTTAATTTCCTTTCTGGTGTTCCCAGCAATGGTTCCGCCTTGTTTGTCTATTACTTTACTCTCATTCAAAGTTGCTGGTTTCTTTTCCCTTGAAATCTCCGAGGTAGTAGCTTCCCCCAGCATATTCAAAACCAATTCTAAGGTGGTCATGTGGTCACGAAGGTATGTCCATTTACTTTTTTATGTTCCTGATCTACCGACTTAGCATAATAAACCCCAAGCCTGTCTGCATACTGACTAGGCAACTCATTTGCTATTTTTTCTATAGGTTTATTATTTGCCATTTCTATTTTTAAGGAGGTAATTAATTTTCTTTTCCGCAACCTGCATTGCTTTTAGAGCTACTTCTTCGCCCTGCACCTCATAGACCAGCTTGTCACTGAGGAAAGCAATCAAAAACTCATTGAGGTCAACCTTATAAAACTTAGCCAAACGGATTACCTGGTCTTTTGTAGGCATTCGCTCTCCACGTTCAATCTTACTAAGCAAGGCCTGGTCTATTTCTATTTCAGCAGCAACCTGCCGTAAAAACAGTCCGTTTTTCTCTCTTAGCCCCCTGATTATTTCCGAAATATTTTTCACTTGAACAGATTTGACTTGACGTTTACTGTCCAACCATAGAAAAACGGTCTGTATGTTCAAAGGATTTGTTTCAGATTCTCATGACGGGTGACCTAGTCAAATTTCAGTTTTAAGCGGTGGGACATGGCTCTTGCAGAAGCTTTTGGTGTAGCTGGGACCTTGGTAATGTCATGTTTCAAAATGCGCAGGAATTAGGAACCTTAATTAAGATGTGAGGAGGCCTCGATTATATATCCTTATCGTAATATAAGAAGACCCCACATCCCTTTCCAACCATTAGGGGACTGATTGAATGAACATATTACTGATTATTGATCCAGCCACAAGCCCCCAAAACTTCTCCCCCAAAATCCTCCTCGAATACTTCCTCTCCGCCAACAACCTCCCCGCATCCTGATACTTTTTCAAAAGCACAGGATCATCCATGAATGGTCTGACCTTCCTTAAAAAATCTCCAGGCTCTTTCGGATCGACATAAACTCCACACCCTTCTTTTTCAACTTCACCCTTTATCCATCCTCCGAAGTTGATGATGGTGAGCTTGCCCGCGGCGAGGCCGTCAAAATATTTATTGGGGGAACCTGTTTCAAGGATCTTCACGGGTTGATAACAAATAAGAATCGCGTCGGTAATGTTCATGATCTCGCCAACACCATCGCGATTCACGAACGGAACGAAAGTTAAATTGCGAAGGGATAATTCTTCCGCGGATCGTTTAAGTTCATCCACCATCGCACCATCGCCGCAGAGCAAAAAATGAATGGGGACATTTTCGTCCTGGCAAACTTTGGCACATTCCAGAATATACGCCAACCCGTTCGCCACGCCCATGGCGCCGATGTAGGATACGACAAACTTTCCATTTACCCCGAATTTTTCCTCCAGCGCCGCGCGCTTTTCCTCTGGTTTAAAAAAATCGGTGTCTGACATGTTGGGGAGCACATGAACAGTCTTTCCGGAAATCTTTTTTACAATCACATCGCGGATAGCGGGAGATAAGGCAACAATAGATTCAGCGCGCTTATAGATCGCTTTTTCCAATTTATAAAGTGGACGATGAAAAAGTCTGTTCCGTATAAATCCCATTTCAATGGGAGCCTCCGGCCACAGATCGCCAACTTCAAAAATATAGGGCACTTTATACAAGCGCCTGATCATCAGCGCGGCCAAACCTGTCGTCAGCGGAGTGGATATCGCATAACACACATCGGCATCCCGGTGAGGGGCTGCGAACTTCACTGACTTTATCACAAACCGAAAAAATGCAGCGAGCCTTTTATTAAAACCGAACCGGTTATCGTAGGGAACAGGCAGATAGTGTACTTCGATGCCTTCCACATTTTCTTTTCTGCAACCCCCTTCATTATGCGCAGTGATCACAACGACAGCCGCACCTTTTTCGACCAGGGCTTTTGCCAGGTAATACGACCGGATAGCCCCGCCGCGGTGTGGAACTTTAAAATGCTGATGAAGGATCAGAACTTTCACCCTGCAAAGAAAGGAAATCAGCCGGAAAACGGGAGCGCAAAAAAAAATCGCTGTGATTATACAGCGATTTAAGCTTTTTGATGGCTGGTATTTCGTGAGTCGTCAGTCGTGAATCGTGAGTGGTGTCTGCTATTCGATGTGTCTATTTGCTGATCCTGAGTTGCAGTTTCCAGCGTATTCACCTGAAAAGCCGCCGTTTTGGTTACAAAACAGTCCTCACCATTACCCTTCTGAACTTAATACTGACCACGCGCTCTCGCGAATGCTGGTCAGTTACTAGTTTCCAGGGTGCGGGCCTGATATACTAATCACTGATTCCGGTTACTCCTTGGTCTGCAAACTCCGGGAGTAATTTAAAATGTTGAAGACCGTATTGGCCGAAGGTTCCAGCGTCGCCTTGTCAAGGTCTTTTATCGCTGCACACACTTCATTAAACAAGGTTTTCAAATTGACGTCGCGGGTTAAGGCGAGGTCAATTTCAGTTTTCTCCTCCTCCGTAATCTCGTGGTATAAATACCTGATTAAGTCCGTCTGGGTAAATGTTTTTATCATAGGCTCTGTTTTTCACCATTTTCTTGCGCAGGTTAATGAGTGCATATCGCATTCTTCCCAACGCTGTATTGATGCTCACGCCGGTACGGTCAGCAATCTCCTGAAAACTCATATCAAAATAATGCCTCATTATTAATACGTGTTTCTGCTCCGCCGGCAATTCGCGAATATAATCCCGCAGCTTCGACCGGGTCTCGCGAAACATTTGCTTATCCTCACTGGATTCCTCTGCAAAATCCATAGAGTTAAACAACTTGCTTCCATCTTCAAGGACAACCTCGGGATAACGCTTCTCCTTCCGGAAATGGTCAATAGCCAGGTTATGGGCAATCCGGCAAATCCAGGGAAGAAACTTTCCCTCTTCATTATAACGTCCACCACGTATGGTGTTGATGGCTTTAATAAATGTTTCCTGCAACAGATCTTCAGCAGTATACCGGTCTTTGACAATAAGGTATATAGCGGTGTAGATCTTCGACTTGTGTCTGTACAGAAGCACTTCGAAAGCATCTTCGTTACCGTTGCGATACAGCGACACGAGCTGGCTGTCGCTTAATCCTTTTTCTATCATTCTGCTTCACATTTAGGTAACGTAGACGTTTCGCTCGATATTGTGCTGGGTTTGGTGAGTAATTGGTTGCAATTGGTTTGAAAAGATAGGAAAAACTTTAAAAATCTCAAAAATTTTTAAAAAAAATCTTGCCTTCTAAACAAATCCTTTAGGTATTTGTTCCATATTTTTTGTGCGGTATTAATATATGGCAGCGAGCAAAAAACGTGTAATTAAGAGCCTTGAGAATCTTTCTGAGGATTTACGGGATTTATTACGGGATCAGTACCCCAACGGCTATGAGGGGAGCATCACCCGAATTACTAATGCAAAGAAAGAGCCAATTTTTGTATTTCCACTGGAAACTAAGGATGCAACTTATCTTGTAAAAGTACCTGCCACCAAAAACAGCGATGGTGAATACGACGTCGAATCGCATCCGGAAACCGAATTCGAAAAAACCCAAACTCCCGCCGAAGAGGAGTTTGGCACAGAAGACAGCTACGGCGCGGCGCCCGCCGATGGCGAGGATGGTTACGATGAAGATGGCGGTCCGAGAAAAAGCCGCGAAGCCAGCTACGACCCTGACTTCGATAACTAAAAGCAACCCGTAACATTTGCTGACACCATCCAGATAAGGTGGTGTTTTTTATTTGGTCTCCACAACATCACCGACCAACAGTTTTGGCCACTGAATATTGCGGCACAAATGTTCTTTCTTTTTTATGAATGTGACAGGGGATTCTTTGCAACAGAAGATTTGAACCGAGGTGAAAATTCTACATCCCCGGAATTTAAATCTTTATGCCAAAAAAATTGTTACTAGCAAATACTAAAGCAGACCCAAGAAAACGTGAACCACACTCTCCCGATAAACGATTCCCATTTAGATGAACTCGACCCCCGGCAATACATTGTTATTAAACGATCGAGGGTAAACAACCTCAAAAACCTCAGTGTCGCAATCCCCAGAAATAAGCTGGTCGTCATTACCGGCTTGTCCGGATCCGGAAAATCCTCGCTGGCATTTGATACTCTCTTCGCTGAAGGCCAGCGCATGTATGTGGAAAGTTTAAGCTCCTACGCCCGCCAGTTCCTCGGTCGCATGGAAAAACCCGACGTCGACTATATAAGAGGAGTGTCACCCGCTATCGCCATAGAACAAAAGGTCAATACCCGCAATCCCAGGTCGACAGTAGGAACTACCACGGAGATCTATGATTACCTGAAACTGCTTTTCGCGAGGATCGGAAAGACCTGTTCTCCCATCAGCGGCAGCGAAGTAAAACGCGATACGGTCACAGACGTGGTCAACGCCATCAACAAAAACACTCCCGGCACCCGGGTAATGATCGCCTGCCCGATCCACATCAAAAAAGGTCGCAAGCTTACGGACGAACTCAACCTCCTCCTCAGCAAAGGTTTCGCAAGGATATTGTTAAACGGCGAAGTAAAGTTCATTGAAGAGATCGTCAACCCGGCGGAGACTACCGCAAAGAAAAAAAAGGCCTTTAGAATTGAAGGGAAAACCGAAATACTGATAGACCGTGCTTCTGTTAATCCCGCTGACGAGGATACCACCTTCAGACTTTCCGACTCTGTTCAAACGGCGTTCTTCGAAGGCGAAGGTGACTGTTTCGTCTATGCTGAGAAACCGGAAACCGGCACGTTCACCCGTATAACCTACTCCGATAAATTTGAACTCGACGGAATGACCTTTATGGAGCCGTCGGTAAACTTTTTCAGTTTCAACAACCCGTATGGGGCGTGTCAAACCTGCGAGGGATTCGGAAAGGTGCTCGGCATTGATGAGGATCTCGTCATTCCGGACAAATCCCTTTCGGTATACGAGGGTGCGATCGCTCCCTGGCGCAGCGAAGCCATGAGCGAATGGGTGAAACCATTATTGAAGAATGGGATCAGATTCGATTTTCCCATTCACAGACCTTACAATGAACTGACCCGGGAACAGCGCGAACTGCTGTGGGTTGGAAATCAATATTTCCAGGGCATCAACGATTTTTTCAAACACCTGGAAACAAAATCCTATAAGATCCAGTACCGCGTGATGCTTTCCCGCTATCGCGGAAGAACCAACTGCCCCGACTGCAGGGGTACACGGCTGCGCAAGGATGCGCAATACGTAAAGTTCGTCAATACATCCATTACGGATATTGTATTAATGCCGATTGAAGATGCGCTGGTGTTCTTCGAAAACTTAAAACTTCCGGACTATGAACGAAAGGTTTCCGACAGGATCCTCACAGAGATCAAGACACGGTTGTCCTACATGGTAAAAGTAGGATTGGGATATCTCACACTCAATAGGATTACAGGAACTCTGTCGGGAGGAGAATACCAGCGCATTAAACTGGCCACCTCACTGGGCAGCGCGCTGGTGGGCTCAATGTATGTTCTGGATGAGCCCAGCATCGGACTGCATCCGCGAGATACCGCGAAGATGGTAGAAGTATTAAAATCACTTCGGGATTTGGGCAACACCGTGATCGTAGTGGAGCACGAAGAAGAAATCATGCGGGCCGCTGATCAGATCATTGATATAGGTCCCGATGCGGGAAGTCACGGAGGCGAACTTGTGTTCCAGGGTTCGATAAAAGATCTCAATGGCAACAGGTCCTCACATACCACTGATTACCTCAGCCACCGCGAGAATATTTCCATCCCTGAAAAGCGAAGAAAGTGGAAGGATTCAGTTACGGTGATAGGTGCGCGTGAAAATAACCTGAAGAACCTCACGGTGAAATTTCCTTTAGGGATACTAACCGTTGTCACGGGTGTGAGCGGGTCAGGAAAATCAACGCTGATAAAAAAGATCTTGTATCCCGCGGTGGGAAGACTGAGTGGATCGGTTGCCGAAACTCCTGGAAAATACGATAAGCTTGAAGGCGATGTGGCGCGGATCACGCAGGTGGAGTTTGTAGACCAGAATCCGATCGGAAAATCTTCGCGGTCGAATCCCATCAGCTATGTCAAGGCTTACGACATCATCCGTCAGCTTTACGCCGACCAGCACCTTGCGAAAACCCGAGGATATAAGCCTTCGCATTTTTCTTTTAATGTGGAAGGTGGGCGTTGTGAAACCTGTCAGGGCGAAGGAGAAATAAAAGTGGAAATGCAGTTTATGGCGGATATTTTTCTGCGCTGTGAAAGCTGTCATGGCAAACGCTTCAAGCAGGAGGTGCTCGAGATTGAACACAACGGCAAAAATATCGCAGACATCCTGGACCTCACCGTTGAAGAGTCCCTGGACTTTTTCAAGGACAAAAAAAATGTTTACGAAAAGATCTTACCGCTCTACGATGTTGGATTGGGTTATATCAAACTCGGACAGTCGTCGAATTCACTCAGCGGCGGAGAAGCCCAGCGCGTGAAGCTCGCTTCTTTCATCGGAAAAAATACTCCTGACGGAAATATTCTTTTTATCTTCGATGAGCCAACCACCGGCCTCCATTTTCACGACATATCGAAATTATTGAAAGCCATTAACGCGCTGATAGATGTTGGTCACACCGTAGTGGTGATTGAACACAATCTTGAAGTGATCAAATGTGCCGACTGGATAATCGACCTCGGTCCCGAAGGAGGCGAGAAGAAAGGTGGCAATTTACTTTTTGCCGGAACACCCGAGGAGATGGTAAAGAAGGGAAAGGGTTATACGGCGGATTTTCTGAAAACGAAACTTCCCTGAGTGGGGTAGAGGAGTTTGAAAAGTTTGAAAAGTTTGAAAAGTAAAACATTTTCAGTTAGAGTTGTTTGCATTAGCCCGCCAGCTGGCGGGGCGAAATATATCAGTCTTCCTTGTCAATTCACAATCTTATCATACGAAGCCCCAATTCCTTTGATCAGCGAAGAACTGAAACCGCGATGCTCCATTTCATTCAATCCCACAATCGTACAGCCTTTCGGTGTTGTCACTTTATCAATTTCTTCTTCAGGATGCCGGTTTAGTTTCAATAACAATTCGGCTGCACCTTTGACCGTTTGCGCGGATATGAGGTTCGCGGTCTTGGCATCAAACCCGATCTCGATGCCGCCCTGTGTGGCGGCGCGGATAAAACGCAACGCATAGGCTATCCCACAAGCTCCGAGGACAGTCGCGGCATCCATCAGCTTTTCGTCGAGGTTGATGGTTATACCGAGCTGATTGAAAAGCTCTGTAACATATTTTACCTGTTCTTCCGAAGCACCGGTATGGCACAAGCAGGTCACAGACTCCTGTATCGCGATAGCGGTATTGGGCATGGCCCTGAAAATAGGTACACCTTCATCGACAATTCCAACAAGGTCTTTCAGAAAAACTCCGGTCACCACACTGATGAGAATATGTTTGGCGGGATCAAAGCTTGACTTTACCCCTTCCAGTACTTCCTTTACATTGTATGGTTTCAGCGAAACAATGATCACGTCACTGTTTTTGATAGCCGTATCATTTTCGCTCGTCACGGTTACACCCATGGCTTTCAGATGACCGATGGCATCCACATTTCGGCGGGTAACCGTTATCTGACCGGACGTAACAAACTGACTCTTGATCAACCCTTCAGCAATAGCCGCTCCCAGGTTTCCGCCTCCGAGGATGGCAATCTTTTTCTTTCGCATACGAATAATAGTTAGGGGAAATGGCACATCCCGGGGACAAGTAAATTATTTTATATTGTATTATGAAATTGTGAGTGGTCAGTGGTCAGTGAGGCCTGCCACTCGTTGGCTATCGCCAGGTCAAAGATATCCGTTAAATTAGTTAGCTTTCTTAATAAGTGAAAAAGAAGAGCAAGGGCTCAAAATGCAATGAATAGCACCCACTCACAACTGACCGCTCACAACTCACCTAAATAACCTTATGGAACTACTATACAAACCCTGGCCCTGGTATGTCGCCGGTCCCATCATTGGGCTAAGCGTCCCGGCTTTATTATGGATCGGGAACAAAAACCTCGGCATTTCTTCAACCTTAAGACAGATCTGCGCCGCCACGTATCCCGGGAAGATCGCTTTTTTGAATTACGACTGGAAAAATGACAGTTGGAATCTTTTCTTTGCCGCGGGTATCCTCATCGGTGGATTTATCGGTGGGTATGTATTTGCTAACCCCGATCCCGTTGCCGTCTCTTCTGAAACAATAGGTCTATTTCAATCCTGGGGACTAAATACTTCCAAAGGCCTTTTACCTCCCGAAGTTTTCAACTGGAACACTTTATTCACGTTGAAAGGATTTCTTATGATCATCGTCGGGGGATTTTTCGTGGGCTTTGGTACACGATATGGCGGGGGTTGTACTTCCGGACACGGTATTCTCGGACTGTCAGCCTTTCAGTGGCCTTCATTGCTTGCGACGATATCATTTTTTATTGGTGGAATATTATTTAGCTATTGGGTTGTCCCCTACATTCTGGCACTATGAAAAATCTACCCTATCTTTTTCTCGGAATTGTTTTTGGCCTGGCCCTTACCAAAGGTGAAGCTATTTCCTGGCACCGCATGCACGAAATGTTTCACTTCCAGAGTTTCCACATGTACGGAATTTTTATGACCGCCGTTCCTGTTGGCGCACTCTCTATATTTTTATTCCGCAGATTACACGTTCGCACCCGCACCGGGGAACCGATCCTCAAGCCAGTTAAAGTCTACAGGCACGGCGTAATTATCGGCGGACTCATTTTCGGTTTCGGATGGGCCCTCACGGGAGCGTGTCCGGGACCGTTGTACGCGCAGATCGGCGCAGGTTATCTCGTTACCATCGTCACTTTTATTTCTGCTTTGTTTGGAACGTGGGTGTATGCATACCTCAAACCCAACCTTCCTGATTAAAATGGGATAAATGGAATGACGCGCACCCATGGGTTGGATGCGCGGCGGGTGGGTTGTTTAAATTTTCCCCTCCTTTTTTCAAGGAGGGGCCGTCCTGCGCAAGCAGGAGGGGGGTGGTTGCGTGGAAACAAAATTCTGTCTTCCAGCACACAATCGATGCGGGCCAAATCTTTACAGCTGCCTCGGCCATCTTAAGTTCCCATTTTCTCTGTTATCTTCGGCATTATAAGCGGGACTTATGAACATCCAGGAAATTCTCGATAACGTAAAACGGCGCAATCCGAATGAACCCGAGTTCATTCAGGCAGCCGAGGAAGTGATAACTTCAATCATTCCCGTGCTGGAAAAGAATCCCGCCTTTGTAAAATTGAAAATACTGGAGCGCATGCTGGAGCCGGAACGTCACATAAGCTTCCGGGTAACGTGGCTGGATGACAAGGGAGAAGTGCAGATGAATCGGGGATACCGCATTCAGATGAACAGCGCGATCGGTCCCTATAAAGGTGGCCTGCGTTTTCATCCTTCCGTGACGCCGAGCATTCTGAAGTTTCTTGCATTTGAACAGACTTTCAAAAACGCCCTCACGGGAATTCCCATGGGTGGAGGAAAAGGCGGAAGCGATTTCGACCCAAAAGGAAAATCTGAAACGGAAGTCATGAAATTCTGCCAGGCATTTATGGGTGAATTGTCGCGTCATATTCATCACCGTCTTGATGTTCCTGCGGGTGATATCGGTGTGGGTGAGCGCGAGATCGGTTACTTATTCGGCGCCTACAAGAAAATCAAGAATGAATTCACCGGAGTACTTACCGGTAAGGGTATTGGTTGGGGTGGAAGTCTTATCCGCACGGAAGCAACTGGTTACGGACTGATATATTTTGCGGAAAATATGTTGCAGACGAAAAAAGATTCCATCAAGGATAAGACCTGTCTCGTTTCAGGTTCGGGAAATGTTTCCCAGTACACGATTGAAAAGATCATCCATCTCGGCGGCAAGGTCGTCACTGCCTCAGATTCCTCCGGATTCATTTACGATGAACAGGGTTTCACCACCGAAAAAGTTGAGTTCCTCAAAGAGCTGAAGAACAAACGCAGAGGAAGGATAAAGGAATACGCGGATCGTTTCAAAAATGTGGTATATAAAGATTTCGACGGCAAAGCTGACCACAACCCACTTTGGAATATTAAGGCGGACTGCGCATTCCCCTGTGCCACGCAAAACGAAGTGAATGGAAAGGACGCAGCCAACCTCGCGAAAAACGGTATTAAACTACTCGGTGAAGGAGCGAATATGCCCACTACCATCGAGGGTATTAACATGCTGCTAGACAAGGGAATCATGTACTCGCCGGGAAAAGCTTCCAACGCGGGGGGAGTGGCAACGTCAGGGCTGGAGATGACGCAAAACTTTATGGGCTCGCACTGGCCTGCAAAAGATGTGGATGAAAAACTTCACGCCATAATGAAAAATATTCACGACAACTGTCTTACTGCCGCGAAAGAATACGGCATGCCCGGCAATTATCTCGCCGGCGCAAACATTGCGGGTTTTCTAAAAGTAGCCCGGGCAATGCAAGCCCAGGGCGTAGTATAATTAATTAAAGTCCCCTTTAGGGGCTGTAACTTAAAAGTCCCCTTTAGGGGATTTAGGGGCTTAGGGGCTCATGGACTTAAAACTTTCCACCGGATATAGATCGATCCTGAATCTGGCATTGCCCATCTCGCTGGCTATGCTGGTGCCGCAGATCAATTTCATCACGAACAACATTTTTCTCGCCGGACTCGGCCAAAAGGAATTGGCCATTGCGGGCATCACCGGAGTTTATTACCTGATCTTTGCTGTGATAGGCAACGGTTTAAACAATGGATTACAGGCGCTGATCTCCCGGCGCGCGGGACAGGACCGGCCGAAGGAAATAGGAAAGATCTTTTTTCACGGAGTGTGGATTGCGCTTGTTATCTCCGCTTTCGGAATACTGATCACTTACCTCATCTCACCTTCCATACTTCGCGCCGCAATTCACGATGAAGAGATCGCAACGCAGAGCATTAACTTCCTTCGCATCCGTATTTGGGGGCTACCTCTGCTTTACCTGTACATAATGCGCAATGCGTTGCTTGTCGGAACAAATCAAACACGCTTTCTGGTGTGGGGTACCCTGGCTGAAGCGGTGACCAATATTGTGCTGGATTACGGATTGATCTACGGCAAGTTGGGATTGCCCCGGCTGGGATTCAACGGGGCGGCCTATGCGTCGATTATTGCCGAAGGAACCGGGCTGGTTGTGATATACCTGGTAATACACCTGAAAGGCATCCACAAATCATTTGCCTTTTTCGAGGACATTCATTGGGATGGTAAGCTTGCCTGGTTGATCCTGGTAAAATCCTCGCCGCTGATTGCGCAGTTCTCAATCAGCATAATCACATGGGAGTATTTTTACATTCTCATTGAGCATCATGGCGAAAGATCGCTTGCCATATCCAACACCATGCGAAATATTTTCGGTGTGTTCGGGATATTTTCGTGGTCGTTTGCGGCTACCGCCAACACCATGGTCAGCAACATCATCGGCCAGGGTCGCGAGGATGAGGTACTGGGCGTAGTGATGAAGATCGTTCGTTGCAGTTTTTTAATTTCTCTTGTGATGTTTTTACTGCTCAACATCGGGCCGGAGTGGTTCCTTTCGTTTTACGGACAAAGTGATGATTTCATCCGCGACGCAATCCCCGTGGTGCGGGTAGTGTCTGTTGCTTTGCTGATGATGTCATTCGGTCCGGTATGGCTGAACGCCGTGACAGGAACTGGTAACACCACCGTCAATCTGTTGATTGAAATGATCACGCTCTTTATTTATGTGATCTATGTATACCTTGTACTGGAATATTACCAGATGCCTTTAACCTGGGGCTGGGCCTCCGAATGGGTGTACTGGTTATCGATGTTCTCAATGGCTTATTTCTACATGAAGAGCGGGCGGTGGAGGAACAAGAGTTTTTAATATAACCACCCCCGTCCTGCGCCTGATGGCGCGGACGTCCGCTCCTTGAAGAATCTTGAAGAAGGAGGGGAAATTAATAATGCGTGTTCCAAATAAAATAAATCTTCAATAAACACGAAACTGGCAACCGGCAACTGGCGTCCGGCAACTATTTACCACTTTGCCTCCCATAAAAATAGAGAAAACTCTTCTCCCCTGATATTCTTTCACTCAACGTATAAAACCCGGATCCCTCAACATTAAATCCAATGGCTTCGCCCTGGGGTTCCTCCGTATATTGTAATTTTTCAGGTTTTTCTGTTAACGCTTCACTGATGGGCTTGCCTTTCATGTTCCAATAATAAATATTGTCGTAGTTCTTCATTATGATATCTGATCCATCAGGAGAAATGCCCGCAGCAACAATTTGTGTGAGAGGGACAGAAACAATTTTCGCAGCAGTGGAAGTATCGCGCAAAGCATATGGATACTTTAATTCATACACCCAAACAGGTTTCTCGCGTTTCGAAACCACATATATATTTTTGGTTTGTGGATGGATCATGATCGCTTCTGTGTCTTTCTTTCCGTCCGCCAGCCTGAAAGCAATAGTGTCAAATGATGTAATGTTGATTTCGCTTTTATCAGTCAATATGGGTTCTTCAAAGCGGTAGATAAACTTAATGGCATACCTGGCATTGTTATCCCCGATGTCGGCCACGTATACATAACGTTTGTTTGCATCCGGACCCGGACCCACCGCGATATCTTCCCAATCGCGGTTTTTCGCTCCCTGCAATTTGCACGTCAGCCTGATCTCTAGATTCTCATCCACCAGGTACACGACCGCAGGATTTCCGCTGTCATTGTGGGTCCATAAGTAACCCGGATTGGCCGAGCTGGCCGCCAGTCCTGAAACTTCCTGCAATTTCTTATCCGTTAGCTCTCCGAGACGTTTTGAAGTAAGGAAAATTGTTGAATCTCCGGGAGCGGCCTTCTTTTTGAAGCACGACACACTTAAGAGGCAAAACACAAGACAAATCACCAGACGCATAATCATAGACAAAATTCACTGCGATAATAAAACACTTTTAACGATATCACTGATCAAATGGTTTAAATCATTGTTGCAATCGGTTTCTGTAATTTCAACCGGCAACGTGAAGTTAAATATTTACTGTTCCTTTCGGGAAAATCGTTCCGGCTAACAAACTTAACAGTCCTTGACTAACTTTGAGCCATGAATGAAAATGAGGAGATCATTGAGGATCTGGAGGACGTGCTCTTTGAACACCACCGCGTTGTCGTGGATCAGGGACAAGCGCTCCTACGCATCGATAAATTCTTAATGGCCCGCCTGCCCAATGTAACGCGAACGAAAATACAGGATGGCATCCATCACGAATTTATAAAGGTGAACGATAAAGGCATCAAACCCAACTACAAAGTTCACCCGGGGGATGTCGTTACCGTAATGCTTCCTGAACCTCCGCGCGATACCGAGGTGATCCCGGAAAACATTCCGCTCAACATCGTTTTTGACGACGACCACCTGCTCATCATCAATAAACCTGCCGGAATGGTAGTACATCCCGCCTACCAGAACTGGACGGGTACAGTAGTAAATGCCCTTGCATACCATTTCCAGCAGCTGCCACAGATGCCGGGCAATGAAGGAAGGCCCGGATTGGTTCACCGTATCGACAAAGACACTTCGGGATTGCTGGTGATCGCCAAAAGCGAGCGGGCTCTCACCCACCTTGCCAAACAATTCTTCGACCACACTATTGAGCGCACCTATTGGGCGATTGCCTGGGGCGTCCCCGAGCCGCCCCAAGGCACTATCAATGTTCCGGTAGGCCGCAGCCTGAAAGATCGCCGCATTACCGTAGCTTTTCCCGAAGGCGACTTCGGCCGAAATGCCATTACTCACTATAAAGTACTACAGGACATGCGTTATGTCTCCATCGTGGAGTGCAAACTCGAGACCGGGCGCACACATCAGATCCGCGCCCATATGAAACACATAGGCCATACGTTGTTCAATGACGCGACTTACGGAGGCAACCAGGTACTGAAAGGGACCGTGTTCACTAAATACAAACAATTTGTTGAGAACTGCTTCCAGGTCATCCCCCGCCAGGCCCTGCACGCGAAGACTCTCGGATTTATCCATCCCGAGACCAAGAAAAAAATGCAGTTCGATTCCGACTTGCCTGATGATTTTAAAAATGCAATAGAGAAGTGGGAGCATTATGTGAAGTACAACTAACTAAAGAGATTGTAGCCACGAAAGGATTTTAGCCAGTAGAGTAGCCCGCCGAAGTGCCTCACGTAGGCGGGCTTAGTGGCAAAAAAACCTGCGCTAAAAAGAAGGGTGGAACTTCCGCGCTTGCCCGAGGGCCTGACTTATTTCTCTCATCGCCTGATGGCGTTTGAGGTTTTGGTGATAGAATTCCTTTTGCTGCACAGAGAGCAATCCCCTGATATAATTAAGGACCTTTTCGGATTGGGCAGGGTCCAGACTGTTGAGGGATTGCAAGATCTCCTGTTTTTGTAGGGTGGTTGTCATATAAGTAAGTGGTTGATGACAATCCAATAACGAAAAATCCCGCGTAATTGTTGGCCTCTTTCGCAAGCCTTAACTTTTTAATAACACGCAGGTAATATTTCAGATTATTATTCTGATTTCCCGGGCAAAACCAGAACGGTGTATGGATATTTTCTCTGTTGGCAAAACGGCTTTTAATAATCTGGCGCCCTTCAGATTTCAAATCGTTATAACTTCTATATTTAGGTCATTCAACTACCATGAAGAATTTCAAGAATAAATCGAAGCTGACCCAGAGTGTTCACGCGGGCTCCTTTGGCGATTCAGAGTTTAAAGGTACTGTCACCCCTGTATTTCCTTCATCGGCCTACGACTATGAAGATGTGTCTGGTGGCACGATGTATCCGCGCTATTTTAATACACCCAATCAAAAGGCCGTGGTGGAAAAACTTGTCGCGCTTGAAAATGCCGAGGCAGGGTTGATCATGAGCTCGGGAATGGCCGCTATCCTGACTTCCATTTTCGCGATGATGAAAAAGGGTGACCATGCTATTTTCCAGAATGATCTTTATGGCGGAACTCACAGTGCTGTCGTGAATGAACTTCCGCGTTATGGAATGGAATTCAGCCTCGTGGATGGGGCTGACCCGAAGAATTTCGAAAAGGCGATCCGTCCGGAGACAAAAATTATATACATCGAGACTCCTTCCAATCCCACCCTTAAGATCACCGATATTAAGGCAGTGGTGTCCATCGCCAAAAAGCACGGACTCATCACCATCATCGACAATACGTTTGCCTCGCCTGCAAACCAAAATCCGATCGATCTCGGAATTGATATCGTCACACACAGCGGAACGAAATACATCGGTGGTCACAGCGATATCTGCTGCGGAGCCGTGCTCACATCCAATACTTTATGCGCCACAATCCGCCACAGTGCTATGCATTTTGGAGGTTCACTGGATGCCCATACTTGCTGGCTCGTGGAAAGGAGTCTGAAAACCCTGGTGATCCGGGTGCGTCAGCAAAATAATAACGCGATGGCTATTGCTGAATTTCTCGCAAACGATCATCGAGTCAGCAAAGTGTATTACCCGGGTCTGCCAACACATCCGGATCATGCTATCGCTAAAGCACAAATGCCGGGAGGATTCGGTGGAATGTTATCATTCGAAGTGAAGGGTGACGCGCATAAATTCATGGGCAAACTTCAGCTGATCAAGCGGGCGATTAGTTTAGGGGGCGTGGAAACAACGATCACTTCACCGGCGAAAACGTCACACATGAAAATGAGCGCTACAGAACGGGAAGCAATTGGAGTCACTGATAAATTGGTCAGGCTTTCTGTGGGGATTGAAGAGGTAGGTGATCTAATTGCGGACATTAATGAAGCATTGTAACTACCAGCCAGTGCCTCGACAAAATGCGTCACTCGCGGCTCAAGGCTGCAACAATTTCCTATGATTTCGATAAGACCATCAAGATTTGACGACATCGGTGTCATCGCTGAATTTCAGTTGAAACTGGCCAATGAAACAGAAGGTGTCAATCTAAATCCGCGCATCGTTACCACCGGCATTGAAGCATTATTTGCCGATCCCGGAAAAGGGGTTTACTATGTTGCTGAGTCGCGGGAAAAAATTATCGGTTGCTTTCTCATCACCTATGAATGGAGTGACTGGCGAAATGGAATGATCTGGTGGCTGCAATCTGTTTATGTAACAGAATCGCATCGCAGGGAGGGTGTATTTAAAAGAATGTATGATTACATACACGATGCCATTTCCAAAGACTCAAGCCTTATTGGGTTGCGCCTTTACGTGGATAAATCCAATGCACGGGCTCAGAAAGTTTACCAATCCCTGGGAATGAATGGCGATCATTACATGGTTTTTGAATGGATGAAGAACTAATTCAAAGTTCAACGTTTAAAGTTGTCTGGACATCAAAGGGTGTAGCATCTTTTATGGTCACCTTTATCAAAGCGGTCCAAAAGAAAAGGCAGTCATCATTTAGATTACGACAAAATTAAGTAAGCCCTGCATCCTGTCAGATACAGTAATTTTAAACCTTGAACTTCAAACTTTGAACTTACTCAACTTCAACAATCATTTCAATCTCAATAGCAATATTGGACGGGAGAGCATTTGTGCCCAGCGAAGTTCTGGCGTGTTTACCTTTTTGCCCAAACACAGCCACGAGCAAGTCTGAACATCCGTTCATTACTTTAGGCTGATCTTTAAAAGTATCGGTACAGTTAACCCAACCGTTGACCTTTACAATTCTCCTTACCCGGCTGAGGTCCCCTCCAAGTTCCACGTTCAGCGTAGAAATCAGTGAAATTGCTGTGCGCTTTGCTGCTTCAATCCCCTGTTCAACAGTCAGGTCCTTTCCAACTTTTCCAACAATATCTTTTCCATCCGCTTTTGTCGGACCGTGTCCGGACAGATAGACGAGATTCCCGGTGCGTACAGCCTTAGCGTAGTTCGCGACCGGCGCCGTGGGTACGATTAGCTCGATTCCCAGTTCTTTTAGTTTGTCGTCAATGGAATTCTGTCCATAAACCGTTGATATACAGGCCAGTAATAAGATAATTATGAAGTATCGCATAAATTGATTATTTTGAGTAAAAAGGTCTACAGAAATTCATTTACAAAAAAATTAAGCGGCAGTTTGTCGCCATTCCCGCGATATCAACGGGGAAAAAAACCCAATATCCTCTGAAGCGGCCGTATGGCATAAACCTTTTACAACTGCCGGTCCATACTATCCGCCTAAGATACATGGAAGATTTCCCAAAATGGAAATAAAACTCTGACTACCTGAATGAAAACCTCACTAACCGCCTGTGCTACCCTGTTGGCTTTTGCCGTGTTTTCCCAAAACGCGGTGAAAAAATCTGTGGTCATTGGTTCGATGGCCAACAAACCCAACGCTATCCTTATTGTAAATCCGCAGCACGCTGATCAGGGTGTTTTATTACCTCAACTTTCAACTGATCAGCGATTGGCCCTCAAACCATCTTCGCCATCGGAGAACGGGCTCATCGTGTTCGACACGAATGCAAGAGCATACTTCTATTGGAGCGAAGGTGCGTGGGTAAGGCTATTCGCCGACAATCATAGAAAAGACAGCTACTTAAGTATAGACCCGATCCATTTTCAGGAATTAAAAGCCAACAACAATGTCGGACAAAGTAACCTTGCTGTGTTTGAAACGGATAATACGTTTGTAACTGCGAGCCGAAGTGGCCTTGGCGAAGAGATCATCGCACCGGTTAATTTACCGCACGGTTCCGCATTGAAAGAAATAACAGTCTATTATATGGACAATGATTCAGACAATCTCAAGGTCCATTTAATCCGGAAAAGCCTTTCAGGTGTCAACGAACAAATTATCAGTTGGGAATCATCCGGAACGGTACCTTTCGTAAGAACTGAATCATTCAATAATTTCAACAGCATGGGATCTGTCGATCTTGAAAATTACACATACCGCGTGGTCGTAGTTTTTGATATCGATGATGATGATACCATAGATGAACCATCACAGGCTAAACAACGCATGTATGGTGTCAGGATTAAATATCAGCAATGAGAAATATTCGGCACATCATATCAACATGCTTTTCGTGGATTGGCTTCATCACCTTTGCCGCATTTTTCTTTCCGGAAATCTCCCGAGGTCAGGGCTTATACAATGAATCTGATCTTCTGATCAATGGTGTCAACGTCTATGTGGATGGTGATTTAGAAAACAGGGGACGGCTGGATAACAATGGCCTTATTTCCTTTACGGGAGATTGGGAAAGTGAAGGTAGCTATAAAGGCAATGGCATTCTGGAAGCAAATGGCAGGGCGCCGCAAAAAATAGAACACTATGATCAAAAAATTTCAAGCCTGGTGATCAGTGGGTGGGGCACAAAGTATATTAAAGGTAAGATCAATATCCTGGATAAATTCCAATTGAGCCAGGGCATCGTTGAAGTTTCACCCAATGATGTGTTGAAACTAATCGCATCCGCTGTAATCTTCGGCGGTTCTGGTGACAGCTATGTGGATGGTGCGATTACGGTTGAAGGAACAGGCTATAAGTTTTTTCCCGTTGGTAAAAATGGAACCTATGCACCGATAGAATTCCTGAATGTCAAAGGTGAGCTCTCTGAATATTCCATGGAAGTTTTTGATAATGCGCCCGTTGTTTCCGTTGACAACGTGATCGTCAGAAATGGTTTATACTGGCAGCGGAAAGACGTGAATGGCCAATTCGGGGGATCAGCCATCGCCATTGATTTTGAACGTTCTTATTTCCAGAACCCCGGGAACATCATCATGCTTGCCGGAACTGATTGGGAAGAACCCTTTATACCACTCACTGATCTGGAATACTCCGATGAAACGGACAAGATCTCAACCCGTACGGAGATCTCCGCACCGATCATTATGTTGGGAGAAATTTCAGAAAAATGGTCAGAGGCTGATTTCTATTTTTCGAATGCCCTGTCACCCAACGCACTGAATTCAGATAACCGCAAAGTAAAAGTCTTCGGTGACCGGCTTGCCGCAGAACAATTTCAATTTCAGGTGTATGACCGCTGGGGAGCGATGGTTTTTGAAAGTGCATCCCTTGACTTCATGGCGACTAACGGCTGGGATGGACGCTCAATAAACGGAAAGGACCTTATGGGAGGAACCTATCCGTACAGGCTCACTGCTTTTGATAAAACAGGAAGGAAATTTGAAAAGAAAGGTGTGATCACCATCATATATTAATGAGGAAAGTCATTTTCATATTGGCCCTGAGTCTGGTTGCAATGCAAAATGTGCGTTCGCAGGACCCGGTCTTTTCGCAGTTCTATACCAGTTCGCTCTATCTGAATCCTGCGCTCGCAGGACTCGAAAAAGATGTGATCCTGGGATTGAATTACCGCAGCCAATGGACAGGTGTAAATTTACCCTTCAAAACATTTCAATTCAGCGCCATACACCCCATCATTCAGCAAGGTGTGAGAACCAAGCACCTGGGAGGTTTTGGAGGAACCTTATTTTCAGATGAGGCCGGCCCTAACCGCGAAGTGGTATCGCAGGGCTTTTCCGTTGCGTCGAGTTATAATTTTCATTTGAACAGAAACGGAAATCATCTTATTGCGACGGCGCTTCAATTTGGTCTCGTGCAAAGACAGATCAACATGGATGCCCTGCAATGGTCATCGCAGTATTCGGCTGCGCTGGGCTACGACGCTAGTCTGCCGGGAGAAAATCTGATCTCCGACCGGGTCACGAGTCCCGTCATCAACGCCGGTGTTATCTGGAGGTTGGTAATTGACGATCACCTGGGACCGGTGAAGATGTATTACAGTGGATTTGCTGTCTCTAACATTAACCGTCCCAGGGGCTTTTTTCTGGATCGGCGGGAAACACCTGCGGTCCTCTATAAAATTCACGGGGGTTACGTGCACAGTTTCGGCAACGGGTTTGAAATATCTCCCAACTATTTAGTCCAGTATCAGAAGAAAACACAGATCAATGTCGGCGGTTACGGAGCCTATTCCCTTCCGGCGGTAACTTCCAAAACGATAACGGACCTAAAGGTAAGCCTTGGTCTCTGGTACAGGATCGATGACAGTTTTATAGTGACATCAGGAATAAGCACTTCCTCGTGGAATGTAGGAATAAGCTACGATGCGAATGCCTCGTCTCTGGAGCGCAGTTTCCAGGGTGCTAATGCATTTGAGTTGTCGTTCGCGTATAAGATCAATATTGTTAAGGAGATGAGGAAGTTTTCAACGCCATTGTTGTAGGGCTAAGGGGGAATAAGGGAATAAGGTATAAGTAAAATAAAGGTGACGTGGGTATGTGGGGTAACTATTTAGAAATGCGTCATGTTAAAAGGATTTCTGAAGATTTCTGTTCTGGTGTTATTCTCCCTCACGGTACGGGGACAGGATCATAGCCACTATGAGAAATTGGTCGCCCAGGGGAATCGTTATTTTGCAGAAGAACAGTATAGTCTGGCCATTCAATTCTATAAGGGGGCCATGGAATATAATGTCACTGATCCAGCTGCAGATTACAGGCTTGCCGAATCTTACCGCAATATCTTTAACTATCCGGAGGCCGAAGTATATTATTTGAAAGTGTTTTACACCGGGCAAACCAACTTTCCACTCTCTTTATATTATTACGCGCTGATGCTTAAGCTCAATGGAAACCTCAGCGAGGCCATGGAGCGGTTCGATCAGTTTATCACCTTTCACGAAAGCAACCTACTTTTCAAAGATTTTGTCGAGCAGGCGATCGTTGACAAAGTGGGTTGCGAAATTGCGCAGCAGGAATTTGGAATACCCGCTGGCTTTAAGGCTGAACTTCTTGACAAGGGTATCAATACCGCCTATAATGATTTTGCGCCAGCCTTTCGCGATCCACAAAACCTGGTGATCACCAGCAGCCGCGTAAATTCCAACCGCACCCTGATCGACGAACGTTACGGCGAGGCCTTTACAGACAACTATTATTTTCAACGAAACGGAGATCTTTGGGAAGATAAAACACGCCAGCAATTTTCCATCACCAATTCCCTCTACAATGATGGCAGCGGAAGTTTTACAAAAAAAGGCGACCAGTATTTCTTTACCCTCTGCGAAGCGCAATGCCGGATATATGAAACACATCTGGTGAACAACAAGTGGACGAAGCCGGTATTGCTTAATGAAATGATTAACCATGCGGATGCCGAATCCAAACAACCGGCAATCTCTCCCGGTGGCGACACGTTGTATTTTGCCTCCAACCGTCCTGGTGGTTATGGTCAGTTCGATATCTGGATGAGCATCGACAAAGGCAATAACCAATGGGCTTCGCCTGTAAATGCGGGAAGAACTATCAATACAAAATCCAACGACCTGGCCCCTGCGATAACCGATCTGCCTACGGTTTTATTTTTCTCTTCAGAGGGTCATCCGGGATACGGTGGCTATGATCTTTTTGTAGCGAAAAAGAATTCAGATATTGACACCGTTCTATATAATCTCAATTTTCCCTTCAACTCCGTCAAGGATGATTGTTTCCTCACCTTTAATGATCAGGAAATTTTCTGGAGCAGTAACCGCGGCGGGGGTCACGGAGGTTTTGACATTTATGCAAGTCGCCAGGTATCAGCAATAGGGCTTGTTTCCAAACTCAGCTTAAAGAACAGAAACGACAGTCGAACGGTAACACTAACATCCCGCACAGCCAGGTCTGAAAATATCCATTTGCTCGCCTCGCGCAATGAAGAGACCATCGACTACAACAACCTCACCTACGAGAGAAAAGCGCTTGTGAACAAAATGGTGGAGAACAAGCTGAACAATGTGAAAAGCAGTCCGGAAGATTTTTCAGACCTCTCGGACGAAGAATTCGAAATGTTGAAGGACATCTCCCATGTCAGGTTCCAGACTCTATTGCTGAAACAGAAGTACGCGAGCACGTTGCTCACAGAGGTTGTAAAGACAACGAAGGTGAACGGCGCTTTATCTATAACGGGACAACTGATCGATTCACACAGCGGCTCTTCATTGAATTCCGCCCGGATACTTCTAACCAATGAGTACGGTGAAGTATTAAAGATCACCAGCACAAATGGGGAGGGCCGTTTCCGTTTCACTGATGTGCCTGGCGAAACAAAATTATTCCTTCGACTGGAAACCGTTTCAGGCCGCAGTGTGAATGCATTCGTGAGAAACATCCAGACGATGGGTTCCAGCCGCCAGAATGCCCTGTATGTAGAGCATGTATATTTTGATTTCGATCATTATGTGATCCGTCCGGAAGCAGGGCAGGTGTTGAGCCAGCTCGCCGAATACTTAAAATCCAAACCGGGAGCCCAGGTGGAGATCTACGCTTTCGCGGATGACAGGGGAAGTAGCGCCTATAATTTTGAACTGACCCAAAAAAGAGGCGAGGCCGTTGCCAATTATTTAACAAAGCACGGTGTGGACGAAATCAGTCTGGCGATCATTCCGAAAGGAAAGCAAAAGATAAAACTTACTACCAACGAAATACAGCGCCAGTACAACCGCCGCGCGGAATTCTATATCAATGGCGTGCGCGAAACATTTACACCCTCGGTTAAAACATATATTCTGAAAAAGGAAGCTGAGTGGAGTCTGATCTCAAAACTTACAGGCATCCCTAAAGAAGAATTGAAAAGCCTGAACGGGTCTGATGCTGATGTTGTCAAAGCCTTCCAGCCCATTCGTGTTCCGATGAGTGCGAAAAGTATTTCGGAAGAGCTGTTTTTTGTGGGGATATAATCATAGCCAGTGCTAATTACTCTTTCGCGCACGTGTCCGCGCTGCTTTCTTTGCAGCTTCGGAGCGTTTACGGGGGCCCTTCGTTTTGGCTGCTTTCTTTGCGGCTGCGGATCTGTCGGAAGCCGTGCGTTTCCTGGCAGCTGCATGTGCCTGACGTGAAAGCGCGGTGTGCGAAACTGAGGAGGTTCTTTCCCCCTTCAATCTTTTTACACCTGCAAGTGAACGTCTCGGGTTAATGGGCTCATGCTTCTGACCCTTTTCGTATGCACGTTGCGCGCTCTTGCGTGTCCGTTCAGAAGTCTGCCCTTTCTTCGGAGGCTTCAGATCAACACCCGCTCTCCGGGCCTTGGATAACCCTATGGCAATGGCCTGTTTCGCTGATTTGGCGCCGTGCTTTCCTTCACGGATATGTTCTATTTCTTCGTGAACAAACTCACCGGCCTGTGTCGACGGTGATTTTCCTGCGCGCTTCGCTTTTTGCGCCCGCTCTATGGTTTTTCTCTCCGGCATATGATTTTTTTCAGGGGAGGCCGAAAATTAGCGTGCCACCTGGTGTTAGTAAAAAACAATAAAACCTTGCAGGTATTATTGTAAGTTTCTGCCCGCCGCCTGCGACTTACGTACGCAAATGATTGAAATGGAAAAACAATTCCTCGATATGATCAACACACACAGAGGTATCATATACAAGGTTTGCCATTTATACGGCAAAGAGAAGGATTTTAAGGAAGACCTCTTTCAGGAAATTGTGCTTCAGCTTTGGCGGTCCTTCCCGACGTTCAGAAATCAATCGAAGTTGAGCACGTGGATGTACAGGGTGGCATTGAATACCGCCATATCACAATTCCGGAAGGACATTAAAAAGCCGGAGCGACTGCAACTGTCCAGAGCGGAATTTCAAATACCTGACATTTCTTTCGCTCAGGATGAAAACGAAAATTCCTTTATGCTGAACCAGGCGATCCAGCAGTTAACAAGAATTGAAAAAGCGCTTATCATGCTCTATCTCGACGAAAAAAGTTACCGCGAGATCAGTGAGATCATGGGCATTACACAATCCAATGTGGGTGTGAAACTGAATCGCATTAAGATCAAACTTGAAAAAATCATTAAACAAAATAACTATGAACCTGGACGACCTTAAAACCGCCTGGAAAGTTTACGACCGGAAACTGCAATCCACGCAGGCCATCAATGAAAAGATCATCATAAGCATGATCACTGAAAGATCGGATACCCGGTTTTCCAAAGTGAGAAAGCAATATGTCATCGGCTTCCTCTGGATGTTTGTATGTGCTGCCTTTGGGATACTGGTGATCCTGACCAACCCTTTTGATTATCAACAAACGATTCAATACATTCCGATGGTAATATTTATCACAGGTTTGGCCATACTTATGGGCGGAATGACCACGCGGTACTTCGCATTGCAAAAAATTATCATTTCTCACAATAACATTGGTGAAGCGTTAAAACAGGTCATTGCCGAGTATGAAAAACCCAGGAAGTTTTTATACTACACGGTAATCGTATTTTTATTTTCCCAGGCTTTTCTCTTTCCGCTGTCGTTTTTGCCGCGCAGTATTGAAATAAGGGGTTTATGGCCGGCCCTGGGAGAGCGTCTTATTCCCATCTCCATCGCGGTTTTGATGTTGCTTGCCGCATACAAACTCGGCGCCTTTAAAACGCGACATGTAGATAAATTCAGAGAAGATCTGAATGAACTGGAGTCGCTCAAGGCGATGTCAGCAGAGTTGTCAGAGAACTAGTTGGTTGATCCCACGCGAAGACTAAGGCGTAAAAGAAAGACGCAAGGAATTGTTAATGGCACTTTGGATTTGTGCGTTTCTTCTTTGTTCCTGACGCTGAAAAATTTATCTTGTTCAGCTTTCTTTTTCATCAACCTCATTTCTACCCATATGCAAAGACGAGAATTTATTAAGGAATCTTCTATGTTTGCCTTTGGTGTAGGCGCCTTTGGCAAGATTCAATTTCGCGGCAACCTTTTCATCGGTGATAATCCAACAACTACTGATATTCTTGGACCATTTTACAGGCCCAACGCGCCGTTCAGGACGAATCTAAATCCACCTGGTTACCAAGGTAAGGTCTTCCACTTTTCAGGCAGTATTTACAAGTCCGATGGAAAAACTCCGTTCGCAGATGCGCTTGTCGAGATATGGCAATGCGATGAACACGAAGTTTACGACAATACTTCCGACGATTTTGAGTACCGGGCTTCACAGAAAACAAAATCCAACGGAAAGTATAATTTTACCACTACCCATCCGATCCCATACCGGTTTAGTCCGGATTCACCGAATTACAGGCCCGCGCACATTCACATGCGTATCTCTGGCGAGAAACAGCAGGATCTCATCACTCAGGTCTATTTCAAAAATGATCCGCATCTGGATAAGGATGCGTATGCATCTTCGCCGGAAGCGATAAACAGGATACTTCCAATCTCCGTCAGCAATTCAGGCGAAGAACGTGTGCAGTTTGATATTGTCATGGCAAAAGAATTTATGCCCGAAGCTTCAGTGTTTCAGCGCATCAGCGGGATCTACGACATGAGCAACGGCTCCCTTGACGAATTCTACAGGAACGGGGACTCACTTTTCCGCAAACGCAACGGCCAGATCGATAGCGCCTTCCTGTTCACAGGCAACAACGAATTCAAAAGCGCGAGTGGTAATAGATTGCGGTTTGAGTTACTGAAAGGTGGAAATGTGAAAGTGTGTTATATCAACAAAGATGGCGTGTGCGATATAAGCGGGATGAAGACCTTTAAGTATTAATCTTCACATCTGAGCTTCAAGTATTCATATTTCCATTCAAGCCAAAAATCATTACTGATCAGTCCCCATTCTCATCAGCTGCTTCAGCAAGCAGAATGTATACCTCACCAAGTACCTGATCAATAACGATCAACCGCTTCTCTCGACTGAAGAATTATTTCGCACATTTAAAATTGCCGTGATAAATAATAGTCCCAACGGGCAGGTGCCGCAATACGGCCCCATCGGCCAGGCCGGAGATGAAGGAGGAGATTTCATTTTTCTAAGAAAGCTGCAATAGTGCTGTCTTTGTTTTGCAAACCAATTCTATCATTAAGACCGAAATGCTATATCAATAGCCCGACGTGTTTCCCGGAGAGACCGCGCAAAGATATTCGCTCTATGGTAATGAACAATTAGCTTTCATTCCCGATATTTCTTCATTAATTAATCTGCTAACTATGCCATCGAACTCTCTGCCCCGGGTAGCCTACTTCTGCATGGAATATGCTCTTCAGAGCGACTTTAAAATGTATGCCGGCGGCCTGGGTATCCTTGCTGGCGATTATCTGAAAGGAGCCAAAGACCACAAATACCCCATTGTAGGTATTGGAATCAAATGGAAACAAGGATATACAGATCAGCGCATTTCAGAGGAAGGAAAAGCTATTGACTCATACCCGATCTACGACTATCCTTTTTTAAAAGATACCGGCATCACAGTTTCCGTTAACATTCGCAAGCGCGTGGTTAAGTGCAAGGTCTGGCTCTGCGATAAATTTCGCAATGCCCCCTTGTACTTGTTAGACACCGATGTTCCTGGTAATGAAGATGGCTGGATCAGTGGACAACTTTACGGATGGTTCGGCGAAGAACGCATCGCCCAGGAAATGGTGCTGGGAATAGGTGGCGTAAAAGCACTGCGAGCACTAAAAATACCCGTGGATGTTTATCATTTCAACGAAGGCCACGCTCTTTTCGCCGGCTTTGAACTGGTTCGGGAAAGAATTGCAAAAGGAAAAAGTTTCGACAAGGCGATGGCAGCTTCTCGAAAAGAGATCGTATTCACCACCCATACTCCCGTCGTGCAGGGGAATGAATCACACTACATAAATCGTCTTCTTTACATGGGGGCGGACAATGGCGTTTTTACAAAAAAACAATTGAAACGGCTCGGAGGCTCACCCTTTAACATGACGGTCGGTGCATTGCGACTATCACGCAATGCCAATGCCGTAGCACAGCTGCATGCAAAAACCGCCAACAAAATGTGGAAGGATGTCGATGGTCGCGCTGAGATTGTCGGCATAACTAACGCCATCCACGTTCCTACATGGGTGGATGGCAGGATCATTCAGGCAGCAAAAAACGATTCCAGTAGGATCTGGAACCTGCATCAGGAAAATAAAAAACAACTAATCAGATTCATCTATGAGCGCACTGGCGTCAAACTCAAACAGGACGCACTTTTACTTGGGTTTTCCCGAAGAGCGGTGCCGTACAAGCGCAGCGATTTTATTTTCAGCGACCGCTCCAAAGTCCATCAGCTTTTCACCAGTGGCAAGCTTCAGATCGTTTTTTCCGGAAAAGCCCATCCGCTTGACGATGGTGGGAAAAGAATTGTAGCCAACATCGTCGCGCTGACGAAAAAATATCCGCGATCGGTGGTCTTCCTGGAAAACTATGATATGACTATCGGATCCATGCTTGTGCGCGGATCTGATGTATGGCTCAACAATCCGCGCAGACCTCAGGAAGCAAGTGGAACTTCCGGTATGAAGGCTGCCATGAATGGTGTGCTAAACCTGAGTATTCTGGATGGCTGGTGGCCCGAAGCATGCCAGCACGGAGTAAATGGCTGGCAAATGGGAGACGGGTATGAGAACAGCAATGAGAAGAAACTGGACATCCACGACCAGAAAGCTTTTTACAAGGTCTTGTTGAATGAGGTGTTGCCGACGTACTACAAAGACAAAAAGCAGTGGGTGGAGATGATGAAGCAGAGTGTGTTGACCACGCACAAGGAATTTGCGATGAAGCGGATGTTGGAGGAGTACTACGAAAAACTTTATGCTGCGGGGAATAAAAAATAAATAAGCACAAAGAGGAAAACTAAATAGTCGCCCCTCACTCACTACTCACTACTCACATTATCAATTTGCCGCCTCAATCCTGACTTTAATCTTCTTCAATCGCTCATTTTTTATCGTCCGCAGTATTTTAGTCAACATCGACCGTTTGACCGAAACATAAGAAGCATGGTCGAGCGTGGTGATCAGGCCGACTTCATCACCCTGGAGGGCTGCTTTCTTCATAAGCAATCCTGCAATGTCCCCTTTGCTGATCTTGTCTTTTTTACCTGCGCTGATGTAGAGGCACGCATAGACCGGGGGTGGTGGAAGCTTAAGGGCTTTTGGCAAAGTTACTTCCTCGAGGTCCAGGTTAAGGTAGGGTGGTAATGATTCATCGTCGGCCAGGATAAGGTACGATTGTCCGTGGGCATGCATGCGCGCAGTGCGGCCATTGCGGTGAATGAATTCCTCTTCCCTGGGTGGTAACTGGTAATGTACAATATGTCTGATCTCCGGGATATCCAGACCGCGTGCAGCCAGGTCAGTAGCGATCAAAACATTATGCGCTCCACCCCTGAATTTGATGAGATTCTTTTCGCGGTCGATTTGCTCCATGGCGCCATGGAACGTCCCGTGTTCAAATTCATGGTTCTGGAACACTTTACTGATCCGTTCAACCGCTTCCCGGTGATTGCAAAATACCAGGCAAACTTCCTGGTTGAATCCTGCAACCAATCGCATAAGCGTTTCCACCTTATCGGTGCTTTTCGTACGCACTAATTTAAGCTGCAGCTTTTTAGCGTCTTCAGCATCCGGTATAAAATTCAGGACTTCCGGTTTTTGGAATGGAAGAAAGTCCGGTAACATCTCGTTATTGGTGGCCGATGTCAGAATGTGTTGCTGTTTTCCATCCAGTGTATTGAAAAGCATTTTCAGTTGCTCGTGAAAACCCATCTGCAAGGATTTATCAAATTCATCGAGCACAACAATTTTCGTTGTTGAGGGGTCAAATGATCCTCGGTCAATATGATCGGCAAGCCTTCCCGGCGTCGCGATGAGCACTGCGGGTGCGTCGCGCAACCTGTCTTGCTCTGTCTTCATTGAATGGCCTCCATAGCAGCACGTCACTTTGTAAGAAGTTTTCATGTTCTTAAAAACCTGTTCGATCTGAAGAGCCAACTCACGCGAGGGCGCAACTATTATAGCCTGTACTCCGCCCGCCCCGGTACTCAGCCTGTTGCAAACAGCGATCAAAAAGGCAAGTGTTTTGCCGGTACCGGTAGGCGCAACCAACATGAGGTTATGAGTAGCAGCAGCTTTTCGAATAACTGCTTCCTGCATCGGATTAAGCCGCGTAATCGAAAGATTCTTCAAAAAGCGGGCATGGACGACATTCAGATCTTGTTGCATCCTGCAAAGGTAACCTAAGCCCGGGGAGTCGCAGCCTGGGGGCGATAATATTAAATTACCTGGCAAAATAGCGTCTACGCTTAAAAACAAATCTGAAATTGCTTTTACAGGATTATTGATAATAAAGACTTATTTTACGATTTAATTGAATTGATCCTCTATTAACTTAACTGTTTTCATGAAGCGAATTTATGCACTGCTCACGCTATGCCTACTGGTATTTTCCACTGGATTTTTTTCAAGTTGTAGAGATGAGGAGGAAGAACCTAAGATCGAGGTAGCCAACAACGGGGAAATTTTGTTTGATGGTGTCGACGACTACATCGCCATCTGATATTCGAAAGGTTCAGGCAAGGCGACGGCGCCACCAATCGCCAGTTCGCGGGAACTGGTCTCGGCCTCGCTATCGCACATGAATTTGTCGAGATAAAGGAACCATAGAAGTTCTGGAATCCAGTTTAGGTGGAGCTCTCTTCAAGGTTAAGATCCCGGCGACTCATTTATTGTCATCAAATGGTGAGCAGAAAATTCCACAGGAATCTCAGATCGATCACAGCACACTGGATGGCCTGATCGAAGAACTGCACCTACCGGCGTTACATCCATCAGAAAGTGAATCCGACAAACCCGGCAGTGCGAGCAAAGAATTAGTATTGGTCGTCGAAGACAATCCTGACATGAACAAGTTCATCGCACAATCACTCGCGAATGACTATCAGATCATCACCGCGTTCGACGGACAGGAGGGATTGCAGAAAGCCCTCGACTTCAATCCTGCACTAATTGTTTCCGACATCATGATGCCCCGGGTCAGCGGCGTCGAGATGATAGCGGAATTACGGAAGCGCCCGCAGCTGCTGGAAACTCCCATTATACTGCTCTCAGCGAAAGCAGATGAAGAATTAAAGCTGAAACTCCTCGAGGAGAGCGCACAGGATTTCATTACAAAACCTTTCAGCGAGCGGGACCTCCTTGTGCGCGTCCGGAATTTAATCGCCGTGAAACAATCGCTTGAACCTTGAGAACAAACAATTTGCTAAAATTGTGGTTAGCGATAACGGGATAGGGTTCGATCAGGAAAACTCAGAGAAGATCTTCAAAACTTTTACCAGGTTAAATTCCAAAGATAAATATGAAGGTACCGGCCTTGGGCTCGCGTTGTGTAAAAAGATTGTCCAGCGGCATGGCGGATTCATTACTGCAAGCGGCCAGAAAAATAATGGCGCGGAATTTGCTGTGCTGCTCCCTTTGAATTAAAATTTTATCAGTGGAAAGGTTTTTCCTGTTGGCAGATGATGATAGTGACGATGCTGAATTATTCAGTGAAGCGTTGGCCGGGATCCATCCTCCGGTAGATTTTTTCCATGTTGACGATGGTAGCCGGGTTCTTCAATTCTTAAACAAGCAAAACAGAAAACCGGACATAATCTTTTTGGATCTGAACATGCCGAAAGTCGGCGGCTGGCAATGCCTTGCTCAGCTTAAAAATGAAAAAGATTACAAAGATATACCCGTGATCATCTACTCCACATCCTCCAACCAACGCGATAAAAAAAAAGCGATAGAATCAGGTGCTTTGGGATTTTTAACAAAACCGTCCGATTTTAAGATCCTGGTCAAAATCCTGCACAGCATTGCCAATACCGAAAGCGAACATCTGACAAAGGTCTTACGCGAAATTAATTGAGTTGCAAACCATGAAGCAATCTCCCTTCTGCCTCAAAATTTCTGAAGGTTTGCGGGTCTTTTTCTCACAGGCGATGGCCGGACCCGCGATAGTGAATTGATTTCAACTTTCATACCAGTTCGATATACAGTCCGACAGCTTTGAGCGGCAGACCGGTAAAACATGAAATCAGCAGAATAAACAAAGAGTTGGATAGGGGAATTGAATTTACTAAATTCAATTCCCAACAGCATCCCCTCATATGGCAAAATTATCGTTGAATGTAAATGGACAAACCAAAGAAATTGACGTCGATCCGCGCATGCCCTTGTTATGGGCAATCCGCGATTTTGTCGGGCTTACCGGTACCAAATTCGGATGTGGCATTGCCCAATGCGGGGCCTGCACTGTGCACCTGGATGGTGTCCCGGTAAGATCCTGTGTTATTCCCTCCTCTTCCGCAAGCGGCAAAGAGATCACCACGATCGAAGGGCTCTCAAAAAATAATGACCACGCCGTACAACTTGCATGGATTGCAGAACAGGTTCCTCAATGTGGTTATTGCCAGTCAGGACAGATCATGAGCGCAGCGGCGTTGTTAAAGCAAAACCCGAATCCGTCGGACGAGGATATCGATGCCGCCATGAGTAATGTGCTCTGCCGCTGTGGAACTTATCCCCGGATCAGAAAGGCCATTAAGCAAGCTTCAAAAATGAAATTATGAAAACGATCTCCAGACGAAAATTCGTTCAATTGAGTTCAGTGGCGGGTGCCTTCCTCGCAATCGGTTATGTTCCGGAGTCAACTGGCCATGGTAAACTGGTGGCGCGTCTGAACACCGATCCTTCACGAGTCGATCTGAACCAATTTATCTCAATAGGAAGCGATGGCAGCATCGTACTATTCAACCACCGGCCGGAGATGGGCCAGGGGACGTTTCAGTCTATCCCCATGATACTGGCAGAAGAGTTAGAAGTTGAAATCGACAAAGTGGAAGTGCGGCCATCGATTGCGAATTCAGGATTGTACGGGAGCCAGATGGTGGTTGGAAGTCGGAGTATTCAAACCGAATTCGAAAAATTGAGAAAGATGGGTGCGGCAGGGCGGGAGATGCTTCGCCAGGCTGCAGCGAATAAATGGAGGATTGATCTTTCACAATGCAAAGCAACGAAAGGTACTGTTGTCAACCCCTCCGGTGTTACACTCACATACGGGGAACT
Source organism: Cyclobacteriaceae bacterium (assembly GCA_040902445.1). GTDB lineage: Bacteria > Bacteroidota > Bacteroidia > Cytophagales > Cyclobacteriaceae > Chryseosolibacter. Next base: position 45,643 of record JBBDXJ010000006.1, read on the forward strand.
TGTTCAGGAAGCCAGTAAATTATCACCCCCGGAAAATCCGCCGTTAAAGAAACGAAGCGAATTTTCAATTATCGGAACAGCTGTGAATAGAAAAGATATTCCGCTCAAAACCAATGGCGATGCAAAGTACGGCATTGACATAAACGTACCCGGAATGTTATATGCATCTGTAGAGCGGTCCCCTGTGTTTTTGGGAAAAGTGAAGACCTTTAACAAAGATGAAGTCTTAAAAATGCCTGGGGTGCGACAAGTTTTACAAACTTCACGCGAAGTATTTGGACAAAATCGTGAAGGTGTGGCTGTATTGGCCGATAACTATTGGTATGCTCTTCAGGGAAGAAAAGCGCTGAAGGTGGAATGGGACACGCAGGGATTGGAGAAAATTTCGGATGAAACTATTCTCAAGGATTCATATGAGGCCGCTAAAACTGAAGGCGATGAGTTGTTTGGCAAAGGAGATGTCAGCGCAGCATTCAAAAGCGCAAAAAATATTATCGAAGCCTCGTATGAAACGCCCTATCAGGCTCACGTGCCCATGGAACCAATGAATGCTATCGTCAGCGTAACGGATACGGAAGCCACTTTTTGGGGATCGACGCAAAACCCCAATGGCATACGCACCTTCCTTTCGAAAACCTATCAACTTCCCGAGGATAAAGTTCACATCAATTACACATTCATGGGGTGTGGTTTTGGCCGACGGTCAATGACGGATGTAGCGGAGGAAGCTGCAGATCTGTCGAAAAAATCAGGGAAGCCCGTCAAAGTAATCTGGACCCGCGAAGATGATCAGACGCAGGGACCTTTCAGGGCCTGCAGTCTGAATGTATGCAAGGCAGTGACGGATGATCAGGGAAAGGTAATTGCTCTTGAGCATAAAGTTGTTGCGCAGGAAATTCAGAATCAGACTGGCCCCAACATGAAAGCCGGTCGGCAGATCATGGGCGGAATTAACACGGATTATCTCGTACCAAACTTATCGGTGAAGGGCGTTCTCCGCAAAAGACATATCCCCATTTCCTACTGGCGATCTGTATATCATTCCACGAATCCATTTGCGCATGAGTGTTTTATCGATGAGCTCGCCCATGGCGCTAAGCGGGATCCAATACAATTCCGGCTCGATATGCTTGACCATCCGCGTTACCGCAGAGTGCTTGAGGCCATAGTAGAAAAAACAAATTGGAATGCATCCCGGAAAAAAGGAAGGGGAAAAGGAGTAGCTGCCGTTGAACGATCAGGAGCGTATTTTGCGCAAGTCGTCGAAGTCGAACAACGCGGGAAGCAAATTGTGCCTGTGAAAGTTACTACTGTTATCGATTTGGGTATCTGCATTAATCCGGATACCGTCAAGGCACAGACGGAAGGCTCTATTGTCATGGGATTGGGAGCTGCCTACACCGGACTTACAATTCAAAACGGCGCTGTGGCTGAACAAAATTTCCACACCTATCCGTTGCTCAAGATCAACCAGTGCCCGGAAATCGAAACCTTTATTCTCGAAAGCGACGCGGCACCAGATGGCGCCGGTGAAGCAGGCTTGCCAACAGTAGCCCCAGCGTTGGCAAACGCCATCTTTGATCTTACTGGCAAGCGGATAAGAAAGCTGCCGATTGATTTGGCAAGGGTCATTTAAAAGGATGAAAGGTGTGAAAGGTTGAAAGGTTAGGTTTGAAAAGTCTTTACTCCCCATCAGAGTCACCCGAGCCTCTCGGGTGACTCTGATGCGCGCGGAGTGTGAAATTTGTTTTTCATGAGGTTTTTGCGCGGGTATGTCACGCAACGAGAATATTCGGCTCGCCTGAACAAGTCTTGTTAACGAACTATTCATCCTCCGAAGGCTCCGAGTCCGTCGCGAGGCGCGAGTGACTCTGAGCGGGAGACAGGCGTCTTCTGAGAATTCTGCAAATCCTGATCCTAGTTGGATAAGCTAGCGATATAATTCAACAATGCATCTTTTTCTGTTTCCGCGAGGCCATTGAGAAGGCCTTCATACATCAACGATTTCTTTTCGTTCTCGCTGCTTTTTATTTCACTACGGGGTACCTTAACGATATGGTTACCAACAATCATCAGCGATATCTGCTCCTGATCAGCGTTCACAACCCGGCCGATCAATACCTGTCCGTCTTTCTTGATCACGCGCATGGCCATCATACTGGGCTTGATTCGCTCCGATGGTTTTGTGATCTCCTCCAGAATTTCTTCCCGCGTTAACCGGTCTGCCACGTCTTTAAGATTTGGACCGAGTAATTCGGTGACACCATCAACCTGATGACAAGCCAGACAGGCCTGTTCAGCAAATAATTGCTTACCAGCATCTATTGAATTTTCAGAAAATGATTTATCTGCAACTGTCTTGGTTTTTACTGCTGCTGAGACGGAAGGATCATAGATCAATTTATAAATACTGCCTTCGTTCTCATAAACAGCATTGTACCAGTAGTCTGCTTTACCGTGCTGTGTGAGGTATAAGGCTCCATCCTTTGCAAATGCGAGATCAGAAAGCTTGGGTATGTCGGCTATCGGAAATTCATTGTAGGAGTAGCTTCCGTCGGACAATCGTTGGATTTTAACGCGACCAAGCCCGCCGCGTGTCCAGCGCTCGCCGGGTCCATAAAAAGCAACAAAAAGATCACTGGCCGTACCGCCAAAATCATTGTCGGGTTTGTTGAATTCTATTCCCGCGGGCGCCACTTCGGTTTTCAGATCAAGGACGGGTGCTGTTACCGACTCGAATTTATACTTCGCCGGATTGTGTCCATAAAATCCGTTCTTAACAAGCAGGTTCAGCTCTTCAGTCGGATTTCCTCCTCCCTCATTGTCAGTATACATAAAATTCTGTGGCCTTCATACGAGTAGGATTTATAATAAATATACTACCGATACGACTAAACTTCGCAGCTTGCTGTCAGAATCTTTGTGGAACAATTATGAGAAGGCAGGACAAAACTGATTTAAGTTTCGACAAATCTTCGGGCGCATTGATTTTAGGTCAGTCGAAGGTTAGATTTAAGCAAAAAACAATGCCTTAAACTATTCTCATGTCGCTGAAAAAACGGCTTACAAAACTTGCCGCCGGTATCGAATCGAACTTTGATGACCTGGCTTTTACGTTGAGGAAAAGACTAAGATCCGATGATCCTTTGCAGATTGTTACCTATCGCAGCTACGGAACCGTCAATCGTTTGTATGTGAAAGGCCGCGTGCTGCGGGACAAAGGGATCCGAAAAGCAACAGACAGGGACACGGTTTGGAACAACCTGCTCAGCATGTATAAACGTTTTGAAAGCGATGAGGTACCGGATGCCCGCTTAAAACTTACTTTTCAGGATGAGACCTATACTGCGACGACTGATGATGAAGGTTATTTTACAATAAATCTCATTACTAAGGTGCCGATAACGTGGATCGATATGTGGCACGAGATCGAAGTTGAACTTATTGAAGCTCCTTATTCTTTTGTTGAACGAATAAAGAATACAGCGCACGTCCTTGTTCCACCCGCGGATGCAGAGTATGGAATAATCAGTGACATTGACGACACGGTCGTAAAAACGACGGCGACTAATCTACTGGCGATGTCGCGCAACACATTTTTTCACAATGCACACAGTCGACTGCCCTTTGCGGGGGTATCCGAATTTTACAAATCACTTCAGCTGGGTAGAAACGGAAAACGCAATAATCCATTTTTTTATGTCTCTAGCAGTCCGTGGAATCTCTACGATCTTCTCATCGATTTTTTAGACCTGAACGATATTCCGGAAGGTCCGCTCTTGTTGCGGGATTTTGGATTGAATCCAAAAAACGAAAGCTCCGATCACATGGGGCATAAGTTCAAGGAGATTAAAAATATCTTGCTGGCCTATCCGCACCTTAACTTTGTATTGATCGGCGACTCAGGCCAGGAGGACCCAAAGATCTACCGCGAAATTGTCTCCAGGTTTCCAGGTCGAATACTGGCCATTTACATCAGGGATGTACAATTGGCTGACCGCGAAAAGATGGCAATTGAAATATCCAAAACATTTACAGAAGACAAGGTCGAGATGATCATCGTGGATAATACCGTCGAAGCAGCGGAGCACGCCGCCAGGAACGGGCTTATTTTCACCGAGGAAATTCCAAAGATCGTGGTTGATAAAAAACAGGATAAAGGTGAGATACCGGGGAAGGAAAAGGTTGAATAGCTGGTTTTCCTGCCAAAACGATTCGGTGGCGAACCGGTTGCCAGTTTTAGAATACACTTTTGGCTATCAGACTCAACAAACCTTAGTAACAATGTAGTTTACATCTGAACCAGCCTTATTACCTTATTGATTGCGCACACATTTTCAGAATGAAAAAAACTTAAAGAGGACCACCCGGCCAAAATCGCTTCTCGTCTCCACAATACAGCAATTATATTTCTACTTGTAGTCAAATAAGCTAATAAGGTTGGTTTAGTTTATTGCCTGGATGTTACTAAGGTAATAAGGTTTTAGATCCGTCAAAGAAAAAATGCATTCCCTCCATAGGAGTCCTGAACAAACATTTCCACCTTTCAGACCTTTCAACCTTTCAGACTTTTCAAAATTTTTCAAACCACAACTTTCTTCCAGCTTCCCCTTGTAAACAGCCAAAGTGTAAACAAGCCCACCGATGTTTCGGAGAAAAATACACCCCAGAATACTCCTGTCTCCTGCCATTCAAATCTGATGGCTAACAAATAACACAAGGGTATCTGAATCAACCAGAAGAAGACAAGGTTGATCATCGTAGGCGTCCTTGTATCACCTGCTCCATTGAACGCCTGGACCGACACCATCCACCATCCGTAAACAAAATAAGAATATGAAATTATCTGAAGCCACTCAGCGCCGATCTCAACGACACGAGCGTCATCACTAAAAATCCGCATCAATGAATCGTTATAGAAAAAATACACTACGGCAACGCCAACCAGAAAGATCATGGTATAAAAACCAATCTTCCATACCGACGACTCTGCGCGATCCGGATTTCCGGCACCGAGGTTTTGACCCACCAATGTTGCCGCGGCATTTGACAATCCCCATGCGGGCATCATGGTAAACATCATTATACGCAAGGCGATGGTCGAGCCCGCCACTGCTTCACTTCCCACATCGGCGAGTATCCGCATGAGAAAGATCCACGAGGTCATGGCCACGATCATTTGCCCTATCCCGCCAAGGGACGTCTTCACGATGTTGAGTATGATCTTAGCATCCCAATAGATTTTTGAAAGCTTGGCCTGAATGTGTTTTCCTCCATTGAAAAGTATCCACAACTGCATTGTTACGCCCACACCTCTACCGATATTGGTAGCTATGGCCGCACCTTCTATTCCCATGGCCGGGATTGGCCCCCAACCAAAGATGAGTAGCGGATCCAGCAGAATATTAAAGATGTTCGCGATCCAGAGCACGCGCATGGCAATAGCAGCATCTCCAGCTCCGCGGAATATGGCATTAATAACAAACAAAAGAATAATAACAACATTCCCGCCGAGCATCCATTGGGTATAGCGGTAGCCATGCTCAATGCTCCATGCATCCGCGCCCATAAGTGCAAGCAGTTCTTTTGAAAAGAAAATGCCCGCAATCGCAAAGGGTACAGAACACAACAGCGCAAGAAAAATAGATTGGATCGCTGCTATTCCCGCAACTTCCTTGTTTTTCTCGCCAATCCGTCTTGCAACAATTGCCGTCACCGCAGTCGCAAGACCCATTGCAAGCGAATACAGTAAAAACAAATAGGTTTCAGTCAGGCCAACGGTGGCCACAGCTGAAGAACCAAGCTTGCCAACGAAATAAATATCTACAACAGCAAAGGTGGACTCCATAACTAATTCGAGGATCATGGGTACAGCTAAAAGAAAAATCGCTTTTTTAAGACTGATCTTGGTGTAGTCAGCCTCCGTTCCCCGGATGGCATCTTTGAGCGCCTGCCAAACAGATTGCGACGGCAATGGAGGAGCCTGCTCCGATGCCAGATTCTTATTTAAAGATTCCATGTTCTATTCCTCCGTTAATTTAAGTCGCACTCAGACACTACCTGTTTAAGAAACCATTCAATAATTTTCTTCAACGCGCCAACAGGCGAAAACCAATAGCCATTAGCCATTGAACTCTGCAAATTTAACTGGAGATTGTTAGCGAAAAGTGCGCAAATCCGACATTTTGCGGGCTAAGTGCGCCAATATTCAACAAGCAGCTATGATTTTAATGATTGGTCGAAGAGGGGTGTCGGTATGGGATAATTACATTCTCTTTACCTTTCCAATAAGTAACGCCATTTATTAAAGATGGAAAATTTAAATTTCTTATCTTAATCGAAAAATAAACAAGAACCATGAGCATTACCAGAAACGAATTCCTGAAAGTACTTGGCCTTTCAGCTACCGCGACACTGACGAGCATCAGCGGATTTTCAGCACAGCCCAAAAGTATTGATCATTCCATCAATATGAGTTCAGCACTAAAATTAGGTTTAGCCTCTTACACTTTGCGCAAATTCAGTCTGGAGGAAGTGATCAAAATATCCCAGCGTTTAGGACTGTCGTCAGTTGCCCTGAAAAGTATGCACATGCCTCTGGAAAGTTCGGCTGATGACATTAAAAAGATGGCTGCGAAGATCCGGAGTGCTGGCCTTGGTTTATATGGGGCGGGTGTTATTTACATGAAAACCGCCCAGGAAGTTGAATCAGCCTTCAATTATGCCGCTAACGCAGGGCTGGAAATGATCATCGGTGTTCCCAATCACGACTTATTGCCACTGGTAAACGAGAAGGTAAAGAAGCATAACATTAAAGTTGCTATTCACAACCACGGACCTGGCGATGATCTATATTCAAGCCCTGACGATGTCTTCGCACAAATCAAGAGCCTCGACAAAAGAATAGGTTTGTGTATCGACATCGGCCACGTAAAACGAATTGGCCAGGATCCGGTGGCCATGATTGAAAAATACAAAGACCGGCTCTACGATATGCACATGAAAGACGTGAACAAAGCAGAAGCCGAAGGGACCCCTGTAGAAATCGGCCGGGGCATCATTGATATTCCCAATGTTATTAAAACTCTTAAAAAAATAAATTACCAGGGTTATGTCGCGTTCGAATATGAGAAAGATGGCGATGATCCTGTCATCGGGCTTGCTGAATCTGTGGGCTACGTGAGGGGAATTGAGAAAATGGCATAGACGGGATCTCAAGATATACCGGGACCTGTTAACTTTCATTCTCGTATTCAACTTTCATTTTCGTATTCCAAAGAAACTACTTCGGATTTTAATTCAATGAGGCCGGTCAGTCAAACACAATTAGTTTGTTCCCGTCATACAAAGCGAACACCATCCTTGGATGAGAGTCGATGTAAAACAGGTTGCCTGCTTTGTCGATGGCAATCGCGCCGGCGAAGCCATCGAGCGGTCTGAGCTCCGCAAAGGTTTTTTCGCATGCTTCCCGCAGCGACAAACCATCGGTTACACGAGTCACGATTTTGACTGCCACCGCACCGCTGACAATATCCTCGCCGACTCCAGTGCAGGAGACGCCACAAACTGCGTTGGCGAAATTGCCTGCTACGGTTGCTGAATCAGATACCCTTCCGGGCATTTCAAATCCTTTACCACCCGTGGATGTTGCTGCGGCCAGGTTACCGTTTTGGTCGAGAGCAACACAGCCTACTGTTCCCAGTCCTGCAGAGCCCTTTTTTGCCTCAAACTCTTGCCTGCGGTGCGTAGTTTCCGTTTTGAAAAATTCAAAGCCTTGAGCGCGCGCATACTGAAGTGCGCCCTCCCCGGCGAGAACCCTGTCCTCGCCACTTATTAAATGTTCTGCGACGCGAATAGGATTTTTTACATCTTCAATATTAATAACACCGGAAAATTTAAGGCTCACACCATCCATCAGGGATGCGCTCATTCGGATCTTTCCGTCGCGCTGGATTTGTGAACCCGTGCCTGCATTGAACAGTTCACAGTCTTCCAGAAGTTCGGTTGTAAATACAACGGTATCTAATGTGCTATGATGTTGAAGAAACTCATATCCTTTAATTGCAATATCTGCCAGGGCTTGTTGCTTGGCTTTCTTAATAGCATCCGTCGTGTCGGCTTCACTGAAGAATCCGCCGTGGAGTATAATTTTTGCTTCGGCCATTAATCCGGTGGTAAATTTTTCAGCTGCAGCCTTCTGTCGGCTTTGTGTACCGTGAGCTTATGCGTTTCCAGATCGTAAAGGCTACCCTTCGCCATCACGTGGACCACAAGATGTTCTATTGAAATGGGCTCTCCCAATTCGATTTCGGTCAGATTCGTATCGTGGATGAATCGGCCATCTACAAGGATCACAAGCCCGGAACCCAGCGCCTCCATCTTTTTTCCATTCAGGATGAGCAGCCCCGTATCTTCACCTAATCCTATTCCCAATACCATCGGGTTACCTACCACGGCCTGGAACAACCTTCCAATGCGACCGCGATGAACAAAATGTGTATCGATAATAACATGGTTGATGAATCCCAGACCGCTGGTGATCATCACCTGTCCCTTCAGCAAAGCTTCTGTTGCCGACCCCTGATAGATCATATTATGCGAACACGCCGCCGCGCCGGCAGAAGTACCGGCAATAACAACATCTTCACTATGATATTTCGCAAGTAAGGAACGGTGAAAGGCTGTGCCGCCCAAAATGGAAGTAAGTCGCAACTGATCCCCACCAGTGAACATCACTATGTCAGCTTGCGCCATCCGGTCATTGACCTCTTGGGCATTTGCTTCTTCCCGCGTCTTGATGCCCAATAAACCCAGATTCATGGCACCGAGGTAATTGAAAGCTTTCTGATATTCATGACCAACTTCCTCGGGGATTTGTGACGCAGTGGTGATCACTTCAATGCGTGAATCACCGTTAAGACGTGATTCCGTGATGATCCGGCGGAGAATTCCCTGCTCGAAAAAATTGAAGTTCTTGAGAATCCCCTTTTCGTCAATCTTTTCGGTAAAACTGCCCTTATCGACAGCTCCCCCGACCACAATGAGCTTACCCTTCGGTTCCATATGCCCCCGATTGTTAAAAAAATTATCGCAATGTTAATGTATTCGGACCTATTACCAATTGAATTCAGCAATTACTTTGCTTAACCTTAGCCAGGAAAGCCAATCCATGATTAAATTCCGTTCATGAAAATACTTAAAGTCCAGGCTCTTCGGGGTCCCAATATATGGAGTGTGAACCGCAAGAAGCTGATACAGATGCGACTCGATATCGAGGATCTTGAAGAACGTCCGACAAACAAGATCGATGGATTTGGAAAACGATTGGAAGCAATGTTTCCAAGCATGTATGAACACCGCTGTTCGGAAGGCCGGCCAGGTGGTTTCTTTTCTCGTGTGGAGGAAGGGACCTGGATGGGTCATGTCATCGAGCACATAGCCCTGGAGATTCAAACCCTTGCAGGAATGGAAACGGGTTTTGGACGGACCCGTGAGACGAAAACCAAGGGCATCTACAATGTCGTGTTCAGCTATGCCGAAGAAAACGTGGGCATGTTTGCCGCCGAAGCTTCTGTGCGTATAGCTGAAGCGTTAATTTCCGGAGCAGAATATGACCCGGGGACTGACGTCCAGAAAATGCGTGAGATACGGGAAGAAGTACGCCTCGGACCAAGCACTGGCTCATTGGTGGACGAAGCGGTGGCACGTGAGATTCCATGGATCCGCCTCGGCAATAATTCCCTTATACAACTCGGTTATGGGGTGAACCAGGTTCGGTTCCAGGCTACCATAACACAAAATACCAGTCACATTGCCGTGGATATCGCCGGTAATAAAGCACAGACGAAACGTTTGCTGGATAAGGCTGCTATACCGGTAGCCCTGGGCGATATCTGTTCTTCAGAGGAAGAGCTGAAAAAAATCATTGACAGGATTGGTTATCCCATCGTCATAAAACCACTCGATGGTAACCACGGCAGAGGTGCCTCCATTAATATCAACGCCTGGGACAGGGCAGTTGAAGGTTTGCACCATGCGCAATCGTATTCCCGAAGGGTGATCGTGG
>JBBDXJ010000007.1:0-55474 GCA_040902445.1 Cyclobacteriaceae bacterium
GCATGACGTGAATGATCTGGCTTCCCGGCGGAACTACCATGCGATACATATCCTGTGTCAGCCGCTCAACATCGTCAATGGTGATCTCATCTTCCCTGGAAGATCGTGTGATACCACCGTGCTGAATAAAACTGCGGATGTGTTGACCCGCAATCCCTACATTCACCACACCAATGTCAATCCCGGACTGATCGCTGGCTTCCTTAATGGCTTTTTCAATGGCATGCACGGTTTTATCGATATTAAAGACAATTCCTTTCACCACTCCCTCAGACTCAGCCTTGCCCATACCAAGCACCTCGAGCTTGCCGAATTCATTTTTGCGGCCAACGATGACACATATCTTTGTTGTGCCTATATCGAGCCCGACTACAATTTTCTCCTGTTCCATGGTTTTCTGTATTTCGTGGTTGTTGTGTGTCTATTTGATTAATTTATCTGCCTTCAAGTTTAATCAGTATCTGATAACGGTCATTAGTTATTAGTCATTGCCTTGCTTACATCATTCATCAAGCTGATTCTTGCATGCTTATTTATCTCGGTTGTGTAGTTTGCCCTTAACTGCATTTCTTTTTTCTATTCTCATTTACCACTTTAATCTCCATCTGTCGAATATTTCCACCAATCCCAAACACTAATGACTAATGGCTAATGACCAATGACTACTCCGCAACAACTTGTCCTTCATATTCCACATTGATCCGGTCATATTTATTCCACCCCACACGAGGGAGAATTTCTTTATAAAAAATTTTCAGTTTCCGGAATTTTGTTTCCAGATCTTCGGCTTTGCCAAACTCGATAGTTTCGTCACCAACCTGAGGAAATAAAATTGTTTTTGCTTTGCTATCCATATCAATCTGCGCAACCTGGGCGTTCCAGAACGGATCTTCGCGGATCGTATTCAATAACAGCATCAGCTGCCTGCCCTCATCCAGTTGGTGGATGTTGTCAAGTTTCAAAAGTTTTGGAACAAAGTCGCCGCTAACCAATACCACGCGGGAAGAAAACTTATCTGAAATGGGAATGATGGTCCCATCTTCACCAATATAGGCATCCGGTCCGTCGCTTTGGATAATTCTGGCAATTGGCCGGCGGAGTGCGACCTTCACCATCAAATTTCCCTTGAGGTCACTGTACAATTCGGCGTTGCTGACGAAAGGACTTTGGCGGATCCGATATTCAATCGCGCTGAAATTCAATTGATTCAAACTAACGCCTTTAAGGTTCTCAGCATTTAGACGCATGAGTTTCACAATATCCTTTTCATCCAGGTAATGATTTTCATGGATGTTCTCCATGGAGATCTGAATGGCGCTCACCGTCACTTCGCCTTTCATTCTTTCGGTAAACGCAATTAAACCAAACAGCACAACCAATACCGCTACAATTGTCAATTCACGTCTTATGTTAAATTTAAACTTCATATTTTTTCTGCAACATTTTATGGATCGGTTCAACAAACGTATCGATATCACCGGCACCAATGGTGGCCAGCACCTCAATATCCAGTTTCTCCAGTTTTTCAAGCAGGTCCTTTTTGTCACAGCGTATCTTCACAGCACTGGTAATGTTTTTAAATACCATATCGGAATCCACACCCGGGATCGGCAACTCGCGGGCCGGATATATATCCATCAGTAATACTTCGTCTGCAAGACTGAGACTTTGAGAAAAACCTTCAGCAAAATCGCGCGTCCGTGTATATAAATGTGGCTGGAAAATTACCGTAAGCTTTTTTCTCTGGTACATTGACTTCATCGATCTCAGAAAAGCTTCAATCTCGGTAGGGTGATGGGCGTAGTCGTCCACATATACCAGCCGGTCATGGCGGATAACAAATTCAAATCTGCGCTTTACACCTGTAAATGACTCCAGCCCTTTCTTGATAGTCGGTACATCCACACCACATTTCCATGCCGCGATGGACGCTGCTATTGCGTTTTCAATATTATGAAAACCGGGGACGCCTAGCCTGATGTGTTGGACCTTTCCGAAACCATGGAGGTCAAATTCAAAAAATCCGCTTTTGGCGGTAATGTTGCCGGCAAAAAATTGTCCCCGGCTCATGCTATAAATATGCTTATGAACCTGGTCGATGTCAGAAGAAAGTTTTTCTGAAATTGATTCATGGATGATGAGATGTCCTCCTGCATCAATCTGTTTAATAAAATCCTTAAAAGACGTAATGAGACTTTCATGATCACCATAAATGTCCAGGTGGTCCGCATCCGCTGAGGTCACGATGGCGATTTTCGGAAACAACCTGAGAAAAGATCGGTCAAATTCATCCGCTTCCGCTACCGCGATGGTATCCGCCGAAACCGAACCGTGCATAACAAGGTTCGATTCGTAGTTGGTGGTAATGCCACCCAGGAAAGCCACCATGTTCTTTTTGGCAGTCTTAAGCAGATGAGCGACCATCGAGGAGGTCGTCGTTTTGCCGTGCGTACCTGCAACTGCCACCGTTATGTAATCTTTTGAGATCAAACCGAGTACTTCAGAGCGCTTCATGATGGTGTAGTTCTTCTCCTTTAAGAACTGGTGCTCCTTGTGATCTTCGGGAATAGCAGGAGTAAACACGACGAGCGTTTTCTCTTTATTTTTCAACACCTCCGCCGGAATGGATTCAACCGCATCTTCAAAATGTATCTTCATACCTTCATTCTCAAGCGCCGATGTCAACGTAGTGGCTGTACGATCATACCCCGACACTTTCAAATTCTGTTTTATAAACCAGCGGGCAAGCGCACTCATACCGATGCCACCGATTCCCAGAAAGTAGATATTTTCGTATTGCGCTAACTTCACGGTCCTTATACAGTTATTAATTTTTCAATTTCGTTCACAATATCTTCCGTTGCCGACGGTTTCGCCAGCGTAGAAATGTTTTCACTGAGCTTTTTCGCACGATGTTCATCGAACAACAACTTGAGCGCTTCATCAACCAGACTGTTTCTGGCTTCTTTGTCAGGTATCATTACCGCCGCGTCCTTTTCTACCAATGCCATGGCATTTTTGGTCTGATGGTCTTCGGCCACGTTAGGTGAAGGCACCAGTATGCAGGGCTTGTTGGCGATGCATAATTCTGAGACTGCCAGCGCCCCAGACCGCGAGATCACAACATCCGCTGCAGCGTAGGCAAGATCCATCTCTTTCAGAAAATCAGTGACACGGAGCCGTCGCTTATCATACTTGCCAAGTTGAGACTGAACCGTTTCGTGATACGCTTTGCCGGTTTGCCAGATCACCTGTACGCCTGCATCAATTAGTTTATCTATCCCCGCCAGAATACTTTCATTTATTGTTCTGGCTCCCAGACTACCTCCTATAATCAAGAGCGTCTTATGCGTTTCTTCAAAACCAAAATGAACTAACCCTTTCTCAGTTTTATCTTTCACACTCAAAATATCTTTTCGCACGGGATTGCCCGTAATGACTATTTTGGATGCCGGAAAATATTTTTCCATTCCCTCATAGGCCACGCATACCTTGCTTACTTTGTCAGCCACCTGTTTGTTGGCGAGTCCGGCAAAAGAATTTTGTTCCTGGATTACAGACGGAACTTTAAAACGCGTTGCCGCAATCATCATCGGTCCACTTGCAAATCCACCCGTACCCACCACAACATGTGGTTTATATCTCCTTACTATGACCACGGCACGCAGATAACTCACCACGAGTTTGAATGGGAATAAAAGGTTTGAAAACGTGAACTTCCGCTGGATGCCACTGATCCACAACCCGATTATCTCGTACCCTGCTTCAGGCACGCGCGTCATCTCCATTCTTCCGCGCGCGCCGACAAATAATATGTGCGCATTCGGGTGACGTTCACGGAAAGCATTCGCGATAGCGATGGCGGGAAAAATATGCCCACCGGTTCCTCCTCCGCTGATGATCAGGCGATATGGTTCTGGATTTATCAAGCGGCTACTTTAGCATTTGAAGTATTTTTTCTCTCCCTTGTTTCAGCTTTATCACTTTGCTCCCAGGATTGATCCTGCTCTCCCCGGCTCACACTAAGAATGATTCCAAGAGCCAACCCGGTAAAGACCATCGAAGTCCCACCCATCGAGACGAGTGGTAACGGTTGGCCGGTAATTGGCCCAAGCCCTACCACCACACCCATGTTTACCATGGCCTGGCAAACGAGGTCAAAACTCAATCCTGCTGACAACAATCCTCCGAAAGCACGTTCGCTGTTATAGGCGGCTTTCATACCGCGATGTAAAAGCACTAAATACAATATCACAACAATGACACCCCCTACCATCCCGTATTCTTCGATGACAATAGCGTAGATAAAATCCGAGTAAGGGTGCGGAAGAATATTTCTTTGATCGCTGTTGCCAGGTCCTTTTCCTGTTACTCCTCCGGTAGCCACGGCGATGCGCGCGTGCTGTGCCTGAAACGCGAGTTCTTTATTGCCCTGGATCACGGCAGCAAAATCGTTGATACGCGCCTTCACGGTTCCGCCGCGTACGCCAAATTTGAAAGCCAGCGCCCCGAAGAGTACTCCCACAAACATCAGCATAGCCAGATAGCGGGTTGGTACACGGCCAATAAACATGATCAGCATACAGGTCAGAAGCAGTAACACAGCCGTTGACATATTCGTCAAAGCAATCAGGCCGCAGATAATACCACACCAGAATAAGATCGGGATCAGCGAATCTTTGATGTCATCAATGTTCTGCTGGCGTTTGGCAAGCATGCTCGCCAGGTTGACGATCAAGGCCAGCCCCGCAAAATCCGAAGGCTGAAAAGACCCTACAATCGGAATTGCAATCCAGCGCGCTGCATCGTTGATGGTAGTGCCATGTGTAAAAGTATAGATCAACAAAGGAATACTGATCCATAAAGCAAGTTTCGAAAGCCTTGAATAATACCGATAGTCAACCTTATGGGCAAACCACATGGCGGCCAAACCAACCAGGACGGTGATCGTATGTTTTAATAAATAACTCTCCGGACTTTCCATGCGCTTGTACGCCAGCGTCCCAATGGAACTATATACCACCATCACGCTGATGATCGACAGCGCAAACACCACGGTCCAGATCACCCGGTCGCCCTGCAAATTTTTGTCAGCCCAGTCTTTCAATTTAATCATATCGTGAATCGTGAGTCGTGAGTTGTGAGTATCGTGCCTCGCTTATTTCATCTGTTGAATACTCTTTCCTCATCAATAAATACCGTGAGTTGTCAGTCGTGAATCGTGAGTGTCTCGCTATTCTTATTTTATCTGTTGAATACACTTTCCTCATCAATATATTTTAACCTTTTTTCAATTCTAGCTTTCCTCTTATCAATTGCCACATAGTTAATTGCCTTATGCACCAGTCCCCTATACCTTTATGCCCTCATACCCTATACCTGCACTTCTCAAACTTTTCTCCACAGGAGTCTTTTGGACAAACCATTCTATTTCCCTATGTCCTTCATCAATTCCTTCACCGCGTTCCTGAACTGGTCTCCCCGATCTTCATAGTTTTTGAAAAGGTCAAAACTCGCACAGGCGGGAGACAGCAAAACCACATCCCCTTCTTTTGCAAGATCCAGCGCCATCTTCACCAACTCCGTTACGCTTTCCGTTTCTTTGATCACCGGCACTAGATCACCAAATGCGTTCTTGAGTTTATCATTATCTTTTCCAAGACAGATCAAAGCACGCACTTTCTTCTTCACTTCATCTTTGATCAGGTTATAATCATTTCCTTTATCGATTCCGCCGGCTATCCACACCAAAGGTCTATCATAACTTCCTAACGCATAGACTACTGAATCTACATTGGTAGCTTTTGAGTCATTAACAAACTCAATACCTTTTACAGTCCCCACAGATTCCAATCGGTGCGGTGCGTTCACAAAAGTTTTCAATCCTGACCTGATCGCCCCGAGGGACGCTCCAGCCAGGTAAACCGCGGTGACCGCCGCCATAGTATTGATGAGATTATGCGGACCCTTCAAGGTTGTTTCTGATTGGCCAATAGTGAATTTCTCCTTTAGATTAAAAACCATCTTTGTTCCGTCGAAATGCGCTTGCGCTGACACACCCGACTTCAACGAGACGGGTATTTGCTGGGGAACCACCGAGCGGGTTTTGATCTCTTTAGCAATGACCTCGTCATCGGCATAATAAATAAAATGTTCCTGCCGCGTCATGTTCTCGATCAGCTGGAACTTGGAATTGACGTAGTTCTGCATGGTATAGTCATACCGGTCCATGTGATCGGGCGTGATGTTTAAAAGGATGCCGATCTCAGGTTTAAAAGTTTCGGTACCGTCGAGCTGGTAACTACTGATTTCAAGAACATACCAGTCGAAATTCTCACGCGCTACCTGCCGGGCTATGCTGAAACCCACATTTCCCGCGAGGCCGACCTTACACCCGGCCTGCTTCATCAGGTGATAGGTCAACAACGTGGTGGTGGTTTTGCCATTCGTTCCCGTTACGGCGATTATTTTCGCATCGGTATTCCGGAACGCAAACTCGATCTCATCTATTACCGGAATATTCAAGCTTGCCGCCTTTTGCATGATCGGCGCCTTGTCACTGATACCCGGACTTTTGATCAGTAATTTTGCGTCTAATATTTTTTCATCCGTGTGCGCGCCTTCTTCAAAAGAGATGCCATTGGAATTTAATTCCGCTTTATACTTTTCCTTTAACATACCGGCATCGGACACAAAAACATCAAAGCCCTTTGCCTTCGCCAGCAAAGCTGCACCTGTTCCGCTTTCGCCTGCGCCGAGTATGACGATTTTGTCCTTCATCGCAATTTTAATGTTGCCAGTGTTAATATTGCCAACAATATTCCTACTATCCAGAACCGGGTCACGATCTTGGATTCATGAATATTTTTTTTCTGATAATGATGATGTAAAGGCGACATTAAAAAAATCCGTCTCCCTTCTCCATACTTTCTTTTAGTGTATTTGAAATAAGATACCTGGATGATCACCGACAGATTCTCGATAAGAAAAATGCCGCACAACAATGGTATTAACAATTCCTTCCTCACCGCAAGAGCCAGAACCGCTATTACGCCGCCGAGCGTTAAACTCCCTGTATCTCCCATGAAAACCTGCGCCGGATAAGTATTGTACCAAAGGAAACCCAGACATGCTCCCACGAAAGCCGTACAAAAAATTACAAGCTCTGCCAGGTTGGGGATGTACATGATATTCAAGTAAGAACTGAAGTCAACGCGGCCTGAGAGATAAGCCAGTATAGCAATCGTCATACCGATTATGCCTGAAACCCCTGCCGCTAGTCCGTCTATACCATCCGTAATATTTGCACCATTCGATACGCCGGCGACGACAATGATGACAATGATTGTATAAATAATCCATGTATATTCGTCGGGAAGCATCGGCAGGATATTGTTATAATCCAGCTCATTGTTCTTCGTGAAAGGCACGGTAGTACGCATGGACTTGACGTCCTTGAAATTTGCACTCGCGTCTTCATTACCCTCAATTTCATTCGCCTGAATGGTCGAAATTTCGGCCGCAGTGCCGGGCTCGCGAACAACTACCTCCTCACTGAAGTACAAGGTGAGGCCAACAATTAACCCAAGGCCTACCTGCCCCACGATCTTGAATTTTCCAGCCAGACCTGATTTGTCTTTTTTAAATACCTTGATGTAATCATCCAGAAAACCTATAAGTCCCAGCCAGACGGTAGTAATGATCAGCAGGATGATATAGACATTATCAATTTTTGCCAATAATAAAGTAGGGATCAGGATCGCGGCAATGATAATGAACCCGCCCATCGTAGGTGTACCTTTCTTTTTCAGCTGTCCTTCCAGACCGAGGTCGCGTATATCTTCACCGACTTGTTTCTTCCTGAGATATTGAATCAGATTTTTCCCAAAGAGGATCGTGATCAGCAGGGAAAGGAATGCCGCCATGCCTGCGCGGAAAGAGATGTACTGGAACACCCCCGCACCCGGAAGATCAAGTTCATTCAAATATTCAAACAGGTAATATAGCATCGGGGTTAGTTGTCGTTTTCGCTTAATAATTTTATTACCCGTTCCATCACCTGCCGGTCATCGAACGGATATTTCACGCCTTTTATTTCCTGGTAAGTTTCGTGTCCTTTTCCGGCTACCAGTACGATATCGTTCTCTCTTGCCATCATACAGGCCGTCTTGATAGCCTCCTCCCGGTCTGCCAAAACAAGGGTCTTCCGCACTTCGGTAGGTAGCACACCGGATTGCATGTCGCGTATGATCTGCATGGGATCTTCATCTCTGGGATTGTCGGAGGTGAGTACCACTTTGTCACTCATCTTACATGCGATCGATGCCATGAGCGGTCGTTTAGTCTTATCGCGATTTCCCCCGCACCCAACCACAGTGATAACCTGTTCATTGCCCGTGCGAAAAGCGCCGATTGTTTCAAGCACATTTTTCAACGCATCAGGCGTATGCGCATAATCTACGATGGCGGTGATCTTTGAACCGGGCAACACACGTTCAAAGCGTCCGGGTGCACCGGTTAACGCAGAAAGATGCAGCAACACTTCATCCGATTCTTCGCCGAGCTGAAGAGCAGCTCCATATACTCCCAACAGATTATAGGCGTTGAAATCACCGATCATTTTAAACCAGACATTTTTCCCTGCTACTTCCAGTTCCAGACCTTCCAGTGAGTTGGTAATGATCCTCGCTTTATAATCGACCATTTTTTTTAGTCCAAAAGTATATTTTGCCGCTTTGGTGTTCTGCAGCATTACCATTCCGCGCTTATCATCTGCATTTACCAGTGCGAAAGCATCGCTATTTAATTCGTCAAAACATTTCTTTTTGGCCTTTATATAATTTTCAAAAGTCTTGTGGTAATCCAGGTGGTCGTGTGTGATGTTTGTGAATAACGCCCCTGCAAACTTCAACCCGGCGATCCGTTCCTGGTCAACGGCATGTGAGCTTACTTCTATGAACGCATGGGTGCAGCCGGCGCTGATCATCTTTTTTAATAGTTCATTAAGCTGAAGAGGATCCGGGGTGGTATGGGTTGACGGAATAGGAGTATCTATGATCCGGTTTTCCACGGTAGAGATCAATCCAACATTGTATCCCAGTGCGCTGAACAACTGATATAAAAGTGTGACGGTGGTGGTTTTACCATTGGTGCCAGTAACCCCGACTAATTTTAAATGTTCTGATGGGTTATCATAAAAATTCGAAGCCATGATCCCCAGGGCCTGTGCGCTGTTCTTCACGGTGACGTAAGTAATATCTTCCTTCACGGTCTCCGGTAACCGTTCGCAAACAATTGCGCGCGCTCCGGAGTTGATCGCTTTTTCGATAAAGTTATGTCCGTCGGAAAGCGTACCCGCCACAGCGATGAAAGCGAATCCCGGTAACACCTTCCGGGAATCGAAAGACAAGCCTTTCACGTCCTTATCCATATCACCGAGCGAGGAAGTGAGCGAAACTTTGTACAGTATGTCTTTTAGTTCAGGCACGTATTCTTATCCCAGTCTTATAAATATCCGATCACCTTTTGAAATTCTGGCGCCGGCAACAAGTGATTGGTTCACTACCCGGCCTTTGCCTTCGTAAAAAACCGTCAATCCTGATTTCTCCAGCAAATAGATCGCATCGCGAAAAGTCATTCCGTTAACATCAGGCACCATTCCCTGGCCCTGAAGATTTTTTTTCCAGTTCACTCCGTTTCCTACCCGTGCCGTGCGGACCCATTCTTCCTCTGTCAAAGCATGGTTTGAAATACCCAACTCATTGCACAGCAAAGTCAATTCCTGCTGATTTCCCGCTTTGATAAAAGGCAACACATCGTTCTTCACGTATTTCTGCAGGCTCATAGGCTGGTGAAGGTGAATATCTCGCGCGTAGATATTGTCTGCAATTTCCTTAAACACCGGAGCTGCAACGTTGCTTCCGTACTGATACCAACCGCGGGGATTTTTTATCAGCACCATGGCGCTGTACTTGGGCGCGTGCGCGGGAAAATATCCCACGAAGGAAGTAATATAGTTTTTGGTGTAACGGCCATTCTGAAGGATCTGCGCGGTGCCGGTCTTGCCCGCAATGCGATAATGGGTGCCCTTAATATTTTTAGCAGTACCATTTTCAACCACACCTTCCAGCAACAGCTTCAGCTTCTGCAGCGTCTCGCGCGAACAGATGCGGTTGTTTATCACATCCGTTTCAAACGTCTCTTCATCTTCGTCGGCTTTTTTTACCGACTTCACAATCACAGGCTTGATCATGACGCCATCATTTGCAACAGCATTGAACAGCGCAAGCGTATGCAGGGGGGTGATCTCAAATCCATATCCATAAGCCATCCAGGGCAAACTTATTCCGCTCCACCCTTTTTCACCCGGCCGCTTGATCTTGGGTTCGGGTTCACCCGCGATCTGGATACCCAGTGGCCTGGAGAGATTCAATTTGTCAAGGTAGCTTACAAAATTTCCGGGCTTCAAACCGAAATGCTGATCAGCCAGTCTTGCCATAGCCACATTGGATGAGTGCTCAAAAGCTTCCTGGATGGTGACTTTACCCAATCCACCTTCTTCATCGTCGCGCACTTTGACATCATAGAAATGATATTCGCCATTACCGGTGTCGATACTATCGGTCAGTTCAACATTCGTATCCTCGAGCAAGGCCATCATAGTGACCAGCTTAAAGGTTGAACCAGGTTCAAATAATCGCGCAGCGAAATTTAACTTTTCCGTAAAGTTCCCATTGCTGTCTGAACTCAGGTTGGTGATTGCCTTTACTTCTCCCGTTTCAACTTCCATCACCACGATCATACCGTCATCGGCGTCGTGCTGAACCATTGCTTTGTGCAATGCGGTCTCTGCTACATCCTGAAGGTTGATATCAAGTGTGGTCTGGAGGTCAAGTCCATTCACTGCCTTTACATTGTTCGCGTCGAAGATCGGTTTCCACACACCGCCGGCAATTTTCTGGTAGTAGGCATAGCCATCCTGGCCCCCGAGGTGTTCGCGGAAACTGTATTCCAGTCCTGCACCGCGATCATTTTCATTGATGAACCCGATGGTACGGCGGCCGAGGTTGGAAAAAGGCATGTAACGCACGTCCACTTTTTCGAAAATTGCCCCTCCGCGCAATCTTCCCTCCCGTATGATCGGCCACCCCATCATCAACTTTTTCTCCTGAAAATTTATTTTCCTGCGGTTGAGGATAATATATTGTTTCCCGGTTTCACGGGCATCGATCAACATCCGCCTGTAGTCATTCTGAGACCTGTCTCTGAAAAATACCGCTAAATGCCACGCCAGAGAATCAATGCCTTTTTTGAAAACTTCATCTTTTGGTATGGTGGCATCAAATGCAATCTTATAAAAAGGCAGCGAGGTTGCCAGCAAACTTCCGTTATCTGAATAAATATTTCCACGGGTCGCTTTCACACGCTTATAGTCAAACGAAATGCGCTCGCCCATAGCTGCCCACTTCTCACCTTCAACAAACTGGATGTGACCGATCCTCAAAACAACCGCAATTGCAAAAAGCATTACAAAAATGAATGCTACACGAACACGTAATAATATGGATCTTTTAATATTCACCTTCTTCAACCACTACTTTATAAGGAGGAATCAAACTCTCTTTCAGACCGAACGCTTTTACCTTTCGCGCCACCTCCGACTGTTTACTGCTGAACATAAGGTCCGATTTCAGCGTGGTATAATCCGCGCGCAGATCTTCTACCTCCACCTGCATCAGATTGATCTTGCGAACGGTTTGTTCCGCGTAATGCGTATTGCCAATGTAAACCAACCCCAACACGAGCACGAAAAATATTTTGGGCAGATAATGCACGGGAAATCCCTCCTCGAAATAATTTTCGAGTTTCAGCTTTTTTTCAATCGCGGAGAAAACACTAAAACCACCCGTTAAGGCGCCTGTCTGCGTTTTTACTTTGAATTTATTCGTGCTCATTTTCTCAAATTTCATTTGCATCACATGGGAAGGATGTGCGTTGGGTGGTACAGACGCATGATTATGCGTCTCTTCGATTCCACCGCACACGCCTGCCCAAGGCCATGGTTTATATCTTTTCCGCCACTCTTAACTTTGCGCTGCGCGCGCGGTTGTTCACGGCAATTTCTTCTTCCGATGCTTCCAGGGGTTTACGGTTGACAACTTCAAAAGGCTTTATGGGATTACCATAAAAGTCTTTTTCTACGTCGCCGAATACTTTTCCTTTCTGCATATAATTTTTTACCATCCGGTCCTCCAGTGAATGATAGGACATCACTACCAACCTTCCGGAGGTATCAACTATTTCGCCACATTGGTGCAAAAAATTTTCAAGTGCTTTCATTTCATCATTGACTTCAATGCGCAGCGCCTGAAACACCTGGGCGAAATACTTGTACTCCTTTCCTCTCGGAGCAACTTCCTTTAAAGCATTTTTCAAATCCTCCGTGCGTTCAAACTTCTTCTGAACCCGGAGCTGAACTATCAGCCTGGCAACGGTCTTCGCATTTCGCAGTTCGCCGTACATGCCAAATATTTTATGCAGATCTTCCTCCGGATAACTATTCAGCACCACCGCTGCCGTCTGCGAAATACTTTTATCCATCCTCATGTCAAGTGGTCCGTCAAACCTTGTGGAGAATCCGCGTTCGGGTGAATCGATCTGGTGAGACGATATCCCGAGATCCGCCAATACACCATTTACCTTCGCGACCCCATTCAACTTCAGATACCTTTTCAGGTACATGAAATTTGCATGACAAAATGTGAAAGAACGATCTTTAATTTTTTCAGCTTCCATCCTTGCATCGCCATCCTGGTCAAAAGCAATCAGTTTCCCCGTTTTCAGATGCTTCAATATTTCTACACTGTGCCCTCCTCCTCCGAATGTTGCGTCAACATAGATTCCGTCCGGATTGATTTTCAATGCTTCGATGCATTGGTCTAACATCACAGGCTGGTGGTACACATTCATCTCATCTCACTTTGCTTTTGGCTATTGGCACAACCCGGCTAAAGGCCAATAGCTGACAGCCAAATGCTTTACTCATTCAAATACTTTTCCGCCAACTTCGACAACTCACCCGGATCCAGAATGATATGCTTCTCATAAATAGCCGGATTCCAAACCTCAACTTTATTGCCCATACCCACCAGCATCGCATCCTTTTCGATGTGCGCGTAAGCCAACATGTTTTTGGGAATGAGAAACCGCCCGTTGTTATCCAGTTCTACTGTAACGACGCCCGATAGAAAATTGCGTTGCAACTTCCGGTATTCTTCATTGAATTCATTTAGTCCTGAGATTTTTGAAAACACTTTCCGGAATTCCACCATGGGATACAGTATGAGGCACTGCTCAAACCCGCGACGGATCACCAGCTCTTCACCCCCACTTTCGGGAAGCTGAGCCTTGATCCTCGCCGGAAGCACTAGTCTTCCTTTGGCATCAAGCTTACTTTCATACTCGCTGGTGAAGAAAGTCATAGACGTAGTGGTTGTCTTAAAACCCGCCATCAGGCAAGTCCTCCTAAGCAAACATAGTAAATTTGCACCACTTTCAACCACTTTGAACCACTTTTTTGCATTTCTGGCCAAAAACGGAGGAAATTATGCTAAAAACCGGCTTTTGGATCAGGGAAAGGGCTTTATAAGTTAGTGGATAACGCCCTTTTGGAACAGGTTTGAAACGGCGGTGGGGCTGAATTTCAACAATCCTTCAAGAACAGGCCGTGAATGCTCGCCGAGATGTGGGGGTGGTGTAATGTGGGCGGGGATGGAGTCTGCCGACCTCCCCGCGTAGGATCGAATACCCCGAAGATTGCCTGCGGTAACGATAATATCTTGAATATCAGGATCTTTCATAACTTCCTGAACATTGCGAATCAATCCGGCAGGGATCTTTTCGTGGTGCAACATTTCAAGGACTTCGTGCGCAGCAAATTTCGCGATCGCATCGGTCAAAATTTTGTTCAAATAGGTCCGGTTTTTGACTCTGAGGACATTGGTTTTGAGGGAAAAATCTTTGGAAAAGTCGCTGATTTTCAGTAACTTAATTAGATGCTCGAACTGCCGGTCCGTTCCGACTGCCAGTAAAATTTCCTTTTTGTCTGCTGACACAAAAACATCCCCGTAGGGAGCAATATTCGGATGCGCGGAGCCTTTTTTTTCCGGCAATTTTCCCGCGATCAAATAGTTAGTTGCCTGATTTGCCAGGCTTGCAACAGCGGCCTGAATGAGGGAAACCTCCACTAATTTTCCCTTTCCTGTCTGTACTTTTTCCAGGAGGGCGAGCAGCAATCCCTCTTTCAGATGATGGCCGGCGAGGATATCCATCAGTGCAACCGGCATTTTAAGGGACCTTCCCCCCGGTTCGCCATTCATAAACATAAAACCGGCTTCGGCCTGGATAATTGCATCATATCCAACCCGGGGATTCTTACTCCCATAGCCCGTGACCTGTCCATAGATCAATTCGGGATGATCTGCTGATAAAGAAGCGTAATCGACCCCCAGTTTTTCCGCATCTCCCGGTTTGAAACTGGCAATGACGATATTCGACCTCCGGGCAAGGCGGTGTACGATCTCGCGGCCATCGTTGGTGGTAAGATCAATAGCAATCGATTGTTTCCCCCAGTTTACAGAGCAGAAATAGGCTGAGCGATCGTC
The DNA here is from genome assembly GCA_040902445.1 of Cyclobacteriaceae bacterium. Taxonomy (GTDB): domain Bacteria; phylum Bacteroidota; class Bacteroidia; order Cytophagales; family Cyclobacteriaceae; genus Chryseosolibacter. The sequence continues at coordinate 14,664 of JBBDXJ010000007.1, forward strand.
GCTATTTTCATCCTGTGATTTCCAGCTCCGGGTAACATCTCCGGAGGTTTTGAGATTCTCCACCTTGATGACTTCCGCGCCAAGCTCTGCAAAAAACTGGCCTACACCGGGCCCCGCCAGAACGGAGGCAAGCTCCAGCACCCTGATTTCTTTAAACTGACCCACTTAATTAGTATATAGGGATATAGGGATATAAGGATATAGGGACACAAGGAATTAGGTGCCGCATTAAGAAGGAGGCGACCTTATATACCTATATATATACTTATACACCTATATACTTAATTTAGGGGCAAAATGAAAAGGATAACCCAAATTGTAAATCATTTCTCGCATTTTTGTGTTTTGTCACCACATTAAGTGAAGTCATGAATCGATTTATCACAGGTGGATTACTGCTAATAACCCTGGCAGCCTGCAAATCCGAATCCGACAACGGCAAGCGTTTGAAAACCGGAATATGGAGAGCATTAGTTGAGATCCAGGATCAGGAATTACCTTTCAATTTTGAAGTTACCAGCGATGACCAGGGCGGCTACGATATTTATCTGCTCAACGCGGATGATCGATTGTTGCTGGATGAAGTTACCATTGCGAAAGACTCTGTAGATATCGCCCTCCACATTTTTGATGCAAATATAAAGGCGAAAATTTCCGGGGACACCCTCCGGGGAGTTTTCATCAAGAATTTCGCAGAAGACTACCGGCTCCCCTTTGAAGCCGTGCACGGCGTGCAGTACCGGTTTGAAGAAAACGATACGATCAAAAATACGGCTAACTTTTCAGGGAAATTCGATGTAACATTTTTACATGAAGGAGATACCACCAAAGCCATTGCCCTGTTTCGTCAAAGGGGTGAAAATCGTGTTATGGGAACCTTCATGACCCCGACGGGAGATTACCGGTTTCTTGAGGGGAATGCTCAGGGCCCAAAGCTGCAGCTCAGCGCTTTTGACGGAAACTATGCCTATTTATTCAAGGGAGTGCATGGTGAAGATGGAAAGATCCGCGGAGAATTCTTTTCCGGAAAGACCTGGTATGAAACCTGGGTAGCGGAGGAGAATGAGAAAGCGGTGCTGCCGGATGCAGAATCTCTGACCTATCTCAAAGGAGGATATAAGGATATTTCATTCAGCTTTCCCGATGTGAACGGAAAAATAGTAAGCCTCAATAACGAAAAGTATAAAGGCAAAGTCATAATTCTTCAACTCCTGGGAACGTGGTGCCCGAATTGCATGGATGAAACAAAATTCCTTTCGCCGTGGTACAATGAAAACAAACAGCGCGGGGTCGAGGTGATAGGACTTGCCTACGAGCGCAAGGATGATTTCAATTACGCAAGCGCGCGGGTTAAAAAGATGGTCGATAAAATGGATATCCAATACGATATTCTTATCGCAGGAACGGATGATAAGGAAAAGGCGGGGAAAACATTGCCGATGCTAAATGCGCTCGTCGCTTTTCCTACAACCATTTTTATAGGAAAAGACGGCAAGGTAAAAAAGATCCATACAGGTTTTAACGGACCTGGTACGCGTCAGTATTATGAACAATTCATAGAAGATTTCAACGAGACGGTGAATGAGCTTTTAAAGGAAGATTTCACTGCCGTAAGATAGATTTAAATGAAAAAACGGGTCGTTGTTGGTTTATCAGGTGGAGTGGACTCCAGTGTCGCGGCGTATCTTCTGCAACAGCAGGGATATGAGGTCATTGGTATGTTCATGAAAAACTGGCATGATGATTCGGTGACGCTCAGCAACGAATGCCCCTGGCTGGATGACAGCAACGACGCAATGATAGTTGCCCAGCATCTGGGAATTCCGTTCCAGGCAATCGATCTCAGTGTTGAATACAAGGCGCGCATCGTGGATTACATGTTTGCCGAATACCAGCGCGGCCGAACTCCAAACCCGGACGTTTTGTGTAACCGCGAGATCAAGTTTGACGTTTTCTTAAACAATGCGTTAAAACTCGGCGCTGATTTTGTTGCTACGGGTCACTATGCCCGCAAAACCGAATTTGAAAAAGACGGAAACAGCATGTACCGGTTGCTGAGCGGTAAAGACCCGAATAAAGATCAGAGTTATTTTCTGTGTCAGCTTACGCAGGAGCAGCTATCCCGGTCGTTGTTTCCCGTTGGCGAACTCCTTAAGCCCGAAGTACGGACAATTGCAAAAAAACTCGGACTCGTTACAGCGGAGAAAAAAGATTCACAGGGTTTGTGTTTTATCGGCAAGGTACATCTTCCTGATTTTTTGCAACAGCGTTTGCAAACAAAAAAGGGTATTGTGGTTGAACTTCCTCCAACAGCCGCAGCTTTTCAAAATGGTTTTGACAAAGATGACCTGGTTGGGCTGACAACGGCTTACAGGCTGGAGGCGAAACAAGGCAGGATCGTAGGCGAACACAACGGCGCCCACTATTATACCATTGGTCAACGCAAGGGCCTCAACCTCGGAGGGCATGCAAAACCGCTTTTTGTGATTGGCACGGATACGCAGGAAAATATCATTTATACCGGAATGGGCGAAGATCATCCCGGCCTTTACAGGCAGGGCTTATTTATTTCCTCTTCTGATGAGCATTGGATAAGAGAAGATCTAAAACTTGCCATAGGAGAGTCGCGACGATACCTCGCGCGCATCCGTTATCGTCAGCGACTCGATTCCTGTACACTTTACAAAAGATCCGAAGGTCTTTATATCATTTTTGACAAGCCGCAAAAGAGTATTACGCCCGGGCAGTTTGCCGCGTGGTATGAGGGTGAAGAGTTGATTGGGTCGGGGGTGATTAGTTAGTTGCCTGGAGTACCCGTCTGACCGCTCAAAGCGGTCGGACGGGTTACCATCGCCAAAGGCCAACAGCAGCTAATCCCTGAACCCACTCACGCCACCCGAGACAATAAACTTCATCGCTGTCTGGCCGGAAATTTTTAACGGTTTGATATTTTCTCTCGGCACAAAATAATGAAACCCTGAAAACGCATAGGAATGCGGGAAGTACACTACCACCATCTCGTGAAGGCCCAGTTCACTCAGATCCGATTGAGTGATAAAACCGATCTGATGCAGGTCATTTTCCTTGTTTATTCTCACCAGCACCGGTTTGTGGAACTTTCTTTTATCACCCACAACCGCGCCCAGAAGATCTTTGACGGTAGAATAAATAATTTTCACCAGGGGTATACGGTTCATGCCCGTGTCGAACCAGTGGCCCAGGGTTTTGAAAATATAATTTGTCGACAGGTAACCAATCAATGTGATGACGGTCAGAATGATTATGAAACCCAGGCCCGGGTAAGGGAGGTTTAGCTGATCATCGAGCCACCTAAAAGAGATGTATATAAAATATGCCGTCGCTAACAGTGGAACAATAAATACCATCCCGCTGAAAAAGTAGCGGAGGATTCTGCTTGCAATGGAGTTCATACCGCAAGGTAAGCAGAAAGCCGGAGGCTTAACGCATTAAAGTCCCCTTTAGGGGATTTAGGGGCGGGATTTAGGGGCGGGGATTTAGGGGCCTAATTGTTTTCGAGATAGCAAGGCGTATCACTTCATCCACCTGTTCGTCTATGCTGATGTGTGTGGTATCGATCACAATGGCGTCCTCCGCCTGTCGCAGGGGGCTCTCCGCACGACTTGTATCTATTTTATCGCGCTGTAGCAGGTTGTCGATTACTTCATCGAAGTCAACAAGTTGCCCGCGATCCAACAATTCTTTTTGCCTTCTGAATGCCCGCACGAGAATATCGGCGGACATAAAAAGTTTTAGCTCGGCGTTTGGAAATACTACTGTGCCGATGTCGCGGCCATCCATGACAACGCATTTTTCCTTTCCCATTTTTCGCTGTTGTTCCACCAGTGTTTTCCGCACGTCTTTAAGGGTACTCACCTGGCTTACATTTTCTGAGATACGCATATTGCGGATCTGCCGTTCGACATTCAATCCATTTAAATAGGTTTCAGAAACGTTTTTGGAATTGACTTTAAAGGTTATTTGAATTTGCTGCAAGGCCCTGGCGACTTCCTTTGGATTTGTCAGCGATACATGGTTATCCAGAAAAAATAATGTCACAGCACGGTACATTGCTCCCGAATCGATGTAGCGGTAACCCAGAATGCTGGCAACTTGTTTGGCGGTTGTACTTTTTCCACAGGCCGAATACCCATCAATTGCTATAACAATTCTCTTCAGGTGCATTAGCAATCTTTTAAAGGACAGGGTATGGGTTTACCGGGTTTAAGCCTTTTATTTTTATGATTCTGCGTGGATGCACAGCCATCTGCAATCAAAATGATGAGTGCAAATATTAAAATGATTATAGACCTGAATTTCAATGGTTGTATGTTAGGTTAGGCTGTAAAAGTAAAAAAAAAAAATCAACCCTCCGTTTTGCGTTCATAACATGCGGAAGCCAATTTTTTGGGACAAGATCGAAAAAGTTCTGCAAATGTGTTTATAGGCGGTTTGTTTGGCTGATGAGTTACTTTCCAGCTGGTGCTTGATAAACCTGATCGGATCTTCTGAATTAAGCCCCATTCCAACTTTTTAGTTGTTATATTCCTCAATTATCTAATTTTATGCCTGAATACGAAGTACCTTCTACCGCGCATGACCCAGCCGGTAGCATTGTTGGTTTAACGCTGTTTATTAACTTCGATAAAATAAAAACATATGGAAATCAAAGATGAAGGCAAGAATGAAAAAACATTCAAAGGCTTCGGCAAAAAGGTCGACCAGTTCCTTGTAGAGTTGAATGAGGCCGGCGAAAAGCTTCAAAAAGAGTTTGAAGAAAAATTTGAGGAGTTAAAACAAACAGCTGATAAGCTGAAAAAAGAAGCAGAGAGCAATGAGCGTTGGAAAGAAGTGGAGAATAATCTCAAAAAAGCGGCTGATGAATTGAGTAATGCTTTTAAGGCAGCCTTTAAAAAGAGAAATCCCTAGCGGTCAGGGTATAAGGAATGGTTTGAAAGTCGAAAAGTTTGAGAAGTTTGAAAAGTGTAGGTAGGTAAAGGGTATAAGAGAAGGAATAAGGAAAAATAGCTGGAAGTTGACGTATCAATTGCCTCCACCTTTAGGTGGTGGATAAAGAATAACCATTGCAGCAGGGCTTTAGCCCAATGTTGGTTGTGGGCTAAAGCCCATGATGATTTGCAAACTGATCCACTAGCTAAAAGCTAGTGCCAATTGATAAAAAAGATTGAAATATTTATTGATCAGAAAGAATATTCAACAACAGAAGATAAAATCAGCGAAGAACACCATTCACCATTTGTCACAACTCACCTCACGCGACATAGATCGTTTTTGCATTCATAAACTCCTTAATACCCAGTTCTGAGAGTTCCCTTCCGTATCCGGATTTTTTGATGCCGCCAAATGGCAGTCTATGGTCGGAGCGCATGAGGGAATTCACAAATACACATCCTGATTCGATCTGCCTTGCGATCTTCTCGCCGCGTTCCGGATCGTCAGTCCATACAGAAGCTCCAAGTCCATAGCGGTTCTGATTGGCTATTGCTATTGCATCATTTTCATTTTTTGCTGAAATCAAGGCGGCCACGGGACCAAACATTTCTTCATCGAACGCGGGCATTCCCGGGGAAACATCGCTCAGAATTGCAGGTTGATAATTGGCGGCATCGCGTTTTCCTCCCGTGATCAGCCTGGCTCCTGCCGAAAGTGAATTGTTCATCTGCTTTTCGAGATCCTCTGCCAGATCAACGCGTGCCAGTGGCCCGGTCGTTGTATTCTCCAGCAAGGGGTTTCCCTGCCGCAGGGCTTCTACATTTTTTTTGAAGCGCTCCAGAAAAGCTTCGCGCACAGATTGAATGACTATAAATCTCTTCGCGGCAATACAGGATTGTCCGGCATTTTGCATCCGCGACTGCGTAGCCACGCGGGCTGCAAGGTCAAGGTCCGCATCCTCGAGCACAACGAACGGATCACTTCCGCCTAATTCCAATACAGTTTTTTTTAGATTTTTTCCCGCGGCAGCGGCAACTTTTGTTCCCGCAAATTCACTGCCTGTAAGCGTCACCGCGGCAATATTATTATTTGCAATAATCTCCCCGACATTTTTTGAATCCACCAGCAAAGACCGGAAGGTTCCTTCCGGAAATCCCGCCTCCCGGAAAATATTTTCGATAGCCAATGAACATTGTGAAACATTGCCGGCGTGTTTGAGTAACCCGACATTTCCGGCCATCAACGAAGGTGCAGCAAAACGAAATACCTGCCAGAACGGAAAATTCCAGGGCATGATCGCCAATACCGGGCCAAGGGGTTGGAAGCAGACAAAACTTTTTGAGCCATCGGTTTTGATGATCTGATCTTTTAAAAATCCCTCTGCGTTATCGGCAAAATAATCGCACGCCCCGGCGCACTTTTCGATCTCCGCTTCGGCTTCCTTCAGCACCTTTCCCATTTCCAGGGAAATGATTTTTGCATATCTATTTTTATTCGTCCGGAGCAAATTACCGGCGCGTTTCATCAGCGCAGCCCTGCTGGAAAAACTTTCACCTTTCCATGATTTGAAAGCCCTCGCCGCCGCATCTATTTTTTTATTTATGGTTTGCCCATCGTCTTCGGGAAATTCCTCAATAACCGAAAGATCATAAGGATTAACAGATTTTAACATCGCATTTTCTTTAAAGTGATATTAATTTAATCTGATTAATCCGATTAATCTAAAAACAATCCAATAATCCGGTAATCTGACGAATCCAAATCAATACTGGTGAACTGAACTTGATCCCGATACATCAGACACAACCACAGGTTGCCCTCTGTAGACAACATGACTGGCGCCGGTTGCTTCCACCTCAAGTTTATCCTCTACGGTAACATTGCAGTCACTCGCTCCTGACAAAGCCAGGTGAGCGTGTGAAACCGGGAAATCATCCGATCGAAACGCGTCTGAACTCTGCAACGGTAAGTCCTTTTGTAACGGTATCCAGGTATTGCGCCACTGTTTTTGAGCTGTCCTTAACAAAAGCCTGATGCATCAGCGTGCTGTCCTTGAAAAATTTCTGAAGTTTACCCTGTGCGATTTTATCCACCATATTGGCGGGTTTTCCTTCGGCGATGATCTGTGCTTTTGCAATTTCAAGTTCTTTGTCGATGATGGAGCGGTCAACAGACTTTTCATCTACAGCCACGGGATTCATGGCAGCGATCTGCATTCCTACATCCTTGCCTGCTTCGGTTACATCTTTTCCATTAACGCCTTTCAGGGAGACGAGAACACCAAGCTTTGCGCCCGCGTGGATATAAGGGATGACCGCCTCACCTTTCATGTGTACATACTCACTGACCTCTATTTTTTCTCCAATCTTTCCGACCAGTTCAACAATCTTATCATTTAATGTAAGGTTGTCGGGTTTAAGGTTTAGCAGTGCTGCTTTATCGGCGGGTTTATTTTTGAATGCCGTGTCAGCGATCAGTTTTCCCAGATTTTGAAACTCTTCATTTTTGGCGACGAAATCTGTTTCGCAGTTCAGGGCGATCAGGACGGCTTCTTTTTTATCATCGCTTACCTTTACAAATACTGATCCCTCCCTGGCATCCCTGTCGGAACGGGAAGCGGAAACTTTCTGACCTTTCTTTCTCAGTATCTCTATAGCTTTTTCAAAATCGCCCTCGGCTTCGGTAAGTGCTTTCTTACAATCCATCATACCTGCGCCCGTCATCTGGCGGAGTTTGTTTACATCTTGTGCTGAAATGGCTGACATATAATTACGAATTAGGAATTTAGATTTACGACATTGGAATCCCTTAAAAAAACTAAACACCGGCAGGGAGGCCGATGTTTCGTGGAAAGTTTATTATTCAATGACTTGCAGCTCACAGCGGCCATCCGCGCGGCAGATCAAGCTTTTGTTTCTTCTACAGGTTCGTCAACTTTGCGCTTTTCATCTTCCTCTTTTTTCATCGCCGCATCTTCCTTGTCTTTCTTCCGCTCGGTCAAAGCTTCTTCGATCACCTTACCGATGTGTTTGGTAAGAATAGAGATAGATTTGAAAGCGTCATCATTACAAGGGATGGGGAAGTCAACGCCGGAGGGATCGCTATTTGTATCCACCAGCGCGAAAACAGGAATATTAAGTTTTTGAGCTTCCGTAACGGCGATGTGTTCGCGTTTTACATCGATCACAAAAAGAGCTGCGGGAAGTCTGTTCAGATCCGCGATACCACCAAGTAATTTTTCCAGTTTGGCTTTCTCGCGGGTGACCATGAGGCGTTCGCGTTTAGCGAGATTTAAAAAAGCCTCGTCTTTCATGAGCTTTTCAATCTGCGAAAGTTTTTTCAGCGATTTGCGGATAGTGGCGAAGTTCGTAAGCATGCCACCCAACCAACGTTCTGTAACGAACGGCATGTTGAGGCGCTTTGCTTCTTCGGTAACAACATCTTTAGCCTGCTTTTTAGTGGCTACGAACATGATCTTGCGACCTGAACGAACAATGTTCTTCAGCGCAAAAGAAGCCTCCTCGATCCTGGCAAGTGTTTTATTTAGGTCTATTATATGGATCCCGTTGTTCTCCATAAAGATGTACTCCGCCATCTTCGGATTCCACTTACGGGTGAGGTGACCAAAATGAACACCTGCATCCAACAATTCCTGATAAGTTAATTTGTCTGCCATTGATTTCTTTCTGTTAACGCTTGCTAAACTGGAATTTCCTTCTTGCTTTTCTTCTACCTGGTTTCTTGCGCTCCACCATACGTGAATCGCGGGTTAACAGGCGATCTTTTTTTAAAGCAGGTCTGTGGTCGTCACTGATTTTTACCAATGCCCTCGCAATTCCAAGTCGAACGGCCTCCGCCTGTCCTTTTACGCCACCGCCTTCCACGTTCACCGTTACATCGTATTGATCTTCGGCTTTGATGGCAGCAAGCGCTTGCTTAACTGTCGTTTGGTGGATTTCGGACAGAAAATACTCTTTCAGACCGCGGTTGTTCACTATTATATCTCCTTTTCCGGGTTGTAAATAAATCCGGGCAATGGAAGTTTTTCTTCTACCGATAGCGTTGATAATCTGCATTTATCAGAATTTTAATTCTTTTGGTTGTTGTGCCAGGTGAGGGTGCTCTGCACCACTATATACATGAAGGCTTCTGAAAAGTTCACGGCCTAAAGTATTCTTCGGTAACATGCCGCGCACAGCATGTTCAATAAGCCGCTCAGGATGCTTGGAACGGATGAGCTCAGGCGTATGCTCGCGCTGTCCGCCCGGATAACCGGAGTGGGTGAAAATAACACGATCGGTCCATTTTTTACCCGTCATTCTGACTTTTTCAGCATTGATGACAATAACATGGTCGCCACAATCTACGTGCGGAGAATAACTCGGCTTGTGCTTGCCCCTGATAACTTTTGCAATCTGACTTGCCACCCGGCCCAACACCTGAGCATTGGCGTCTACAACAACCCAGCCTTTTTCAACTGTCGCCTTGTTGGCATAAGTGGTCTTATAGCTATTATGATCCATTTTTTTACTTAAAATTCAAATAAAATGCCCTCTTACTCTTAAAAAGGGACACAAAGGTAAAAGGACTAATTCTGAAATGCAAGCCCCGTTGGGAATATTAGAGGGGGTTAGAAGTATATAAAGTATTCGGTATATAGGTGAGGAACATCAATTGCCTCCACCTTTAGGTGGTGTGGATAGAGTATATGGGTATGATGAGGGGCTTTAGCCCAAATGGATGTGTGCATAAGGCCGTAGGAATAAGGTACAAGGGAAATTATTCAGGAATTCAATTCGAGTTGCCGGATGAGGGCTTGAATATCTTTGGGATAAGGGGCTTGAATGATCTGCCTTTTGCCTGATAAATCGTTGAATTCCAGTGAATAGGCATGCAGTGCCATCCGTTTCATGAACGGTTCTTCTTCCGTACCTTTTTTTAATTTATAACCTCTTTTTATAGTCGAAAGCAAAAAAGGTTTGCCACCATAAGTTTCATCCCCTGTTATTGCCGCGCGCTGGGTTGCAAGGTGAATACGGATCTGGTGCATACGGCCGGTAACTGGCCGGCATTCTATCAAAGAATGATACTTATAGGATTTCAGTGCCGTAAACCGGGTTTGGGCCGGTTTGCCTTCCGATCGGCTGATCTTAACAACCCCATCATCAAGTTTCAAGATAGGAGCATCCACCAATTCATCATTGAAATTATGAATACCATCAACAACGGCATGGTAGGCTTTTACTACCTGCCGGTTTTCGAACTGCATGTTCAGGTGGCGATATGCCTCCGGGTTTTTGGCAATGGCCAGAACACCTGAGGTATCCTTATCCAGACGATGACAGACCTGCGAGGTGGGTACATATTCCCGTGCAAGCGCCAGTAAATTCTGCTTTCCATGGCGGTCTTCCAGCGTGGAAAGAAACGGAGGTTTGTTTACCAAAATGTAATCACCGTCCTCAGAAAGGATCATGTCCTTGATTGATAGTTTTTGTTTCAATGATTTAATCCTTTGCGGTTTCGTGATCTTCTCCATCATCCGGTTCCTCATTCTCTACTGTTGGCAGCTTAAAACTGAAGGTAGAGCCTTTACCCGGTACACTTTCAACCTCAGCTTTGCTCTGGTGTCCGTCTAAAATATGTTTAACAATCGCCAGACCCAATCCCGTTCCACCTTTTTCCCTGCTCCGGCTTTTATCCACCCGGTAAAAGCGTTCAAAGATACGGTTGATTTGGTCTTCCGGTATGCCTTCACCAAAATCACGTACCCTGGTGATCACTGATTTTTTTTTCTCCGTGAAACTTACCACGATCTCACCTTCCTCAAAAGAATGTTTGATGGCGTTCGAAATCAGATTCGTCATAACCTGTGAGATCCTTTGCCCGTCGGCGATGGCCATGACCTTGCGAACCGGCCCTTCCATTCGCAGAGCAACTTCTTTTTTATTCGATTTTCCTCTGAATTGTTCCAGCACTTCATCTGTAAGTGCATAAAGATCGACCTCATCAAACCGCATTTTGATCTGGCCGGTTTCGATCTGTGATAGCATAAGAAGATCCTGCACAAGCATATCAAGGCCGTCCAGGCTTTTAGCTGCTTTTTTTAGAAATTTTTTTCTGACGTCTTTTTCCTTTACACCATCGATCAATGTGTGCACAAAACCCTGTGCTGCAAAAATCGGAGTCTTCAACTCATGGGAAACATTAGCGATGAAGTCTTTTCTGAATGCCTCGAGGTTTTTTAACCGGTCGATCTCTTCCTGCTTTTGCGCCACAAACGAACGAATATCTTCCGTGATGGTTTGAAGTTGATTTAATGAAAATGATTTTTGGGATCCCTGAAATTCTTTTCCGCCAAGTTTATTTATAACCTTCCTGATTTTTTTGATCTCGCGAAAGATCAAAAACTCGAGGGCAGAAAAAATAAAAAGGAATGCAATAACAAAGCTGATCAGGAATGTAAATATCAGCGCATCTGAACCCAACTTTTCAAACAGGAAAAGGAATAAAGTAACGACAAAGGCAATACAACCTGAGAGTAAAACGGCCAGGCCCTTTGAGTTATAAACCATGCGCGAAGATAACGAAGTTGGCTGTCTCCACTGCACCTGCGCTGAAACTCCTTATCCATTTTTTTTCCTTAAACTTGGTTTGGAGTAGGCTCAGGGTAAAAGATAACGTCTTGCAGGAGCAATAAACTAATTCGATCTGAATTTATATCCTACCCCTTTAACGGTGGTTATATAATCCTCACCAATTTTTTCCCTCACTTTGCGGATGTGAACATCTACTGTGCGAGCCACTACATAGACATCCATACCCCAGATATGTTGGAGCAGGTCTTCGCGACTCAGCACTTTGTTGGGATTCTGTGCAAGAAAAAACAATAATTCAAATTCCTTTTTCGGAAGACTGATCTGCTTTCCCTTCACCGTGACAGTATAGCTGGTCCGGTCAATGGTTAGATCTTCAACCTCGATAAGGTTTGATGCAGATGTTGTTTTGGAATCTCTGCGGAAATATGCATTAATGCGACTGAGCAATGCCCGTGGTTTAATGGGCTTTGTTATATAGTCATCGGCGCCTACGTCAAAAGCGGCTACTTCGGAATATTCTTCCGAGCGCGCGGTGAGAAAGATCACGAATGTTTTCTGAATTTCAGGTATCTCCCGAATGCGTCTGCATGTTTCAACGCCATCCATCACCGGCATCATAATGTCCAGTAACACAAGGTCGGGCAGGAATTTTTTCGCAATTTCCACTGCTTTTAACCCATCTGCAGCAGTTTTAACTTCGTAACCCGCTTTTTCGAGGTTGTATTTCAGCAATTCCAGAATCGGCTCTTCATCGTCTACTACAAGCACTTTGTGCATTGGTTTATTTCCCATAGTGCTTTATTTGTTGCAAAAATAGGCCAGAAAGCAATGGTATAAAACCTCCGGCTGATTTCTTAACAATTCCTTAATACGATTTGGATTCGTCAGATTAGAGGATTATTGGATTAATGCTTAGAACCTGCATAAACCTGTATTTTTATACCTGCATTGGGCCGGAATTTCAACCTGCATTTAAACCTTTATTACAAGAACGGATACTTATCGCTCAGATACTCTATATAAGCTTTCAGATCACCGCTAAATTTATTCCTCCATTCCTCCCCAAAAATATCCTGCTTTGCCTGGTAGCGGATAAAATTCATGAAGTACGCGTTGTTGGGCAGCCTTTCCTGATATCGGAGCGACGGTTTAGGAGAACTTCCGCTTAAAGAAAGGGTGTCAAGCGAATTGACTATCCTTTGGATCATTTCTCTTTTAAGGTGCGATTTTTTTTCCAGCGGATCATTTTCGTTCAGTGTTTGATACAGGCTGTCGAGTTTTTCCGATCCGCGCAACATATGATCTGCAAACATGATGTAATCGCGATCTTCGTTCATGTAGGTGATGTACTCCTCAGAATCCGGACCATAGAATGACAAAAGGAATTTTTCTCCGCCGCGGTCGCCGATGAACGTGGCGAGGTTTTCATTAAAATCTATGCTGTCTTTCACAAAGATTGTTGCGTGCGACATCTCATGAATGATGAGGTTCGCCAGGTCGCCTTCACTGCGATCAAGCATTTTACTCAGGATCGGATCTGTAAACCACCCGAGAGTTGACCACCCGCCGGGGTTCCGGATATTTACATCCCACCCTTCTTTTTCGAGTTCATCTCTCAGCTTAATGGCTTTCTTTCGGTCAAAAAAACCTTTATAGGGAACAGATCCTATTACGGGGAAATCCCATTCCTTCGCTTTCAACTGAAAGGGTTCGCTTGCCATCACCACCCACATTACTTCCTCTCCTTTTTGATCGTAAAGGGTTTTATAATTTTTGGTGTCTTTCAGGCTGAGGGAATCGATGGCATATTGCCTCACCAGGTCGATCAGCACAAGCTTTGCCTTGAGTGAATCAGGGAAACCGGGGGTTTGCAGGTATTCCTCCACCGGCTTTGCATTCCATACAATGTGCAATTGCCCTTTTGCCTGTTGAATTCCATACTTGACGAGTTCCCATTGGGCAATAACAAGGACCGTGATCATAAATAATAAGGCCAGGAAAATGCGCTTTATTGTTTTACGGGTTCCTGGCATATTCGGTACTTGAATCAGAAAAGTAATTTATCCGGCCACAATATAAAGGTTTGCCTGAATTCCTCCGCTTTCCGGAAATAAGTCAACTGTTTGATCCTTTTTTGATTATCCCAAAAAGCTTAAAGTCAGCTTGAAGGCAGGCGTAAACAAACATTGAGATTTGTGACAGCAATTGACAGCGTTCATTTTTAAATTTGAGCCGATGTAGTAATTTCAACCCTCTAACCTGGTCGTCAAAAATCTGTTTACTACTGAGAAGAATACCTTACCGGTATAAAGCGAAATACAAAAAATATGATTAGTATAATGATTAACGCATAACTAAAAAAAGAACCTCATGAGTGATGCAAAAGAAAAATTGAAAGCACTGCAACTTACCATCGACAAGCTGGAAAAGACTTATGGTAAGGGTACGGTGATGAAATTGAGTGATGAAAAGGTGGTTGATATTCCTTTTATCCCCACCGGATCACTGGGACTGGACCTGGCCCTCGGCATAGGAGGCATTCCGCGTGGACGAGTAACTGAAATTTATGGTCCGGAATCTTCGGGAAAAACCACACTGACCATGCATTGTATTGCAGAAGCGCAGAAGCGCGGGGGTTTGGCCGCATTTATTGATGCAGAACACGCATTCGACCGGTCATATGCAGAGCGGTTGGGCATTGATACGGAAAACCTGTTGATATCACAACCTGATAATGGTGAGCAAGCGCTTGAAATCGCTGATCATCTCATTCGTTCAGGTGCGATCGATATTATTGTGATCGACTCCGTGGCAGCCCTTGTTCCCAAAAGTGAACTGGAAGGTGAGATGGGTGACAGCAAGATGGGCCTTCATGCGCGCCTGATGTCTCAGGCTTTGAGAAAACTTACAGGAACGATCAGTAAGACCGGATGCGCCTGTGTATTCATCAACCAGCTTCGCGAAAAGATCGGCGTAATGTTCGGAAATCCGGAAACAACAACAGGTGGTAACGCCCTGAAATTCTACGCTTCAGTTCGTCTGGACATCAGAAGGATCGGACAAATCAAAGAAGGCCCGGATGATATCACTGGAAACCGCGTGAAAGTTAAAGTCGTCAAGAACAAAGTTGCCCCGCCTTTCAAAGTGGTGGAATTCGATATCATGTACGGCAGGGGAATCTCCAAGTCAGGTGAAATTGTCGACCTGGGTGTGGAACTGGATGTCATTCAGAAATCCGGATCCTGGTTTTCTTACGCTGGAAATAAACTCGGCCAGGGCCGGGATGCTGTAAAACAATTGATTGAAGATAATCCTGAATTAATGGAGGAACTGGAGAGAAAGATCAAGGATAAGATCATTGGTCCGGAGCAGAAACCTGCAGTGCTTGCGGAGAAGACATAGTGAATAGTGAATAGTGAATGGTGCGCAGTATTAAATCGTTTGTAGTCACTCCGTCTACTATTCTTATTTGCCAATCAAGCTCACGGCTTCAATTCAATTGAGAAGCCTGTAAGCGAAAGAAAGGACAACGTTCTGTCGCACGAGCCCATTCACCATTCTCTATTCACCACTCACTAAGTTGCCCGTATCGCGATGACCGGATCCAGTCTCGCGGCCATGGCTGCCGGTACAATTCCTGAAACAAGTCCGATAACCGAAGAGACGCCCAGTCCCAGTACGATGTTATTGATCGTCAGAGTAACGACCAGGTCGCCTAAAGGAATAAAGGTTATTAAATAAACGAGGAACAAGCCAGCGAGACCTCCGATCACGCTCAGAAAGATGGCTTCAAATAAGAACTGGAACAGCACAAAATAGTTTTTGGCTCCAACTGATTTTTGCAGCCCGATGATGCTCGTGCGCTCCTTAACTGATACGAACATGATGTTGGCAATTCCAAAACCGCCGACAAGAATAGAAAATCCCCCGATGATCCAGCCTGCCAGGCTGAGTATGTCAAACACACCACTGATCACATTCGCAATGGCTTCCGGGCGGTTCATGGCAAAGTTATCTTTTTCGGTGGGACGCAACCCCCGGCGTACACGCATCAGGCCACGGATTTCGTTTTCCAGTTCCACAAGCCCGATATCCGTTTCGAACCCTTTTATCCCGATCGTCGAGCCGGTCTCGTTCCACATACCGGTTCCTGTCTGATAAAGCTTGCGGAATGATTGATAGGGAATTATGGTAACGTAATCATTACTGGGCGTACCCATAAAACTTTGTCCTTCTTTTCTTATCACACCCACCACCACATATTTGAGATTCTTGATTTTGATTTCCTGGCCAATCGCATTTTCCCCATTGGGAAATAAAGCATTCGCAACTTCGTGACCAACAATAGCAATGCTTTTTCCTGAAGAAATTTCTTCAGCGGTGGGAAAACGGCCATGTTCGATATCGACCTCAAAAAGTGTACTGTACCCCAAAGCCCCGCCGACGAGCCTCACCTGCCCAATGCTGTTGCTGCCGCGTTTTATTACAATATTGCCCCGGTCAGCAAAAATTGAGATGCCGCTCTCGTGTTTAAGATTCGTTTGCAAAAACTCGAATTCGTTATAAGATGGATTAGGCCGGCGCCAGAAGTCCCACCATTTATATTCACCACTATTATCCGCTACGAACGGCCATTTATCTATATAAATGACTCCTGTACCCAAAAAATTAAGGCTGTCTTTGATATTTTTTTCCAGCGAATCCACCAGGGTGAGCACAGTGATAATGGCAAAAATGCCTATTGTGACCCCCAAAAGCGATAAAATGGTTCTTAAGAGATTGGATTTCAGCGCCCCCCAGGCAAAGCGAAAGCTTTCAAATATTTGGGTTAGAGTCTTCATTCAGGGTTAATACGCATTTTTCCGGATTTTAGTTAGTCGATTTTCCGGCGCTTGAATTACTGAAATTAAGTTAAAAATCATGCATTCCAGCAGACGAACTAAAATCGGAGGTCATTGTTCGTAAATGTTAAATATTGCCTTATTTTTGCAACCTTATTTAAAAATACCCTTCATTGGGCATACTGTGCATATAAAATATGAAGCTATCAGAATTCAAATTTGAACTTCCCCAAAATTTAATTGCCAATCGCCCGGCCGAAAATCGGGATGAGTCCCGGTTAATGGTGCTTCACAAGGAGTCGGGCAAGATCGAACATAAAATTTTCAAGGATATTGTCGGGTATTTCGCGGAAGGTGATGTGCTGGTAGGTAACGATACCATGGTTTTTCCCGCCCGGTTGTACGGCCGCAAGGAAAAAACCGGAGCGAAGATTGAAGTATTCCTGCTGCGCGAACTCAATGCTGATATGCACCTTTGGGATGTATTGGTTGATCCTGCGCGCAAGATCAGGGTGGGCAATAAACTTTATTTCGGAAACGGCGATCTGGTAGCGGAAGTGATAGACAACACCACCTCACGCGGAAGAACCATCCGCTTCCTGTTCGATGGCGACTCTACCGCTTTTGATAAAGTGATCGAAACCCTGGGAGAAACTCCGCTTCCAAAATATATAAAACGCAAGGTTGAAGCTGAGGATAAAGACAGGTTTCAAACTATTTATGCGAAAAACAAAGGGGCGGTGTCCGCTCCAACAGCGGGTTTGCATTTCACTCGTCAGTTGCTAAAACGGCTCCAGATAAAAAGCGTTGAAATGACTTATGTTACACTTCATATCGGACTTGGCACCTTCAGACCAGTAGATGTTGAAGATCTCACCAAGCATAAAATGGATTCTGAAAATTTCATCGTCAGCAATCCGGCTGTGGACATGGTCAACAAAGCTATAGACAATAAGAACAGAGTATGCGCAGTTGGAACCACCACCATGCGCGCTCTTGAGTCCGCGGTGTCAGCGAACAACCGTTTAAAACCGCGCGAGGGATGGACCGACAAATTCATTTTTCCTCCCTATGATTTTAAGATCTGCAATGCCATGATCACCAACTTTCACATGCCGGAGTCTACCTTATTAATGATGGCTGCAGCATTTGGGGGATTTGAGCAAGTGTTGGAAGCCTATAAAGTGGCCAAAAAAGAAAAGTATAAATTCCTTACTTACGGCGATGCCATGCTCATCATCTGATCGACAATTGTTTGGTCAGATATAAAAACATAAAGATCGCCACAGGATAAACAATAAAATACTGGGGCGTTGCTGCGAAGAATCGGAAGAATATTCCCAACGGGGCAAGCAATAACAACGTGCCTCCTATTAATATCATCGCCTTTTTCGACTTTTCCATAGGCCTTCTGATAACGTCGACCATCCGATAAACAAGGAAGCTGATAATGGCCACATTGAACACAACTAATACAAACCTCAGTACTGCCATATGCGATTGTTTTATAAAGTTAGCAGGTTTCCCCGTCCAAACCACACTGCTGAAAACCTTTGGACTAACCAATAGGTTAAGTCTTCAAAAAAAATTCATCCAGGTTTAGTGGGGCGGGCATGAATCCAGCTCTGTTTTCTTTGTAGTTTTAAGAAAATAAGCAGGTGCTTCCTGCAAAGAATTTTTCAGATAACATCAGCGAAAACTTTGACCCAAAAAGAACATGCGCTCATCGTGGCAGGAGGCAAGGGCACACGCTTCGGGAGTGAAAAGCCAAAACAATTCCTGGAATTGAATGGCAAACCGGTTTTACTGCATACACTGGAAGCGTTCTATCGCTATTCTGATAAAATTAACGTCGTGCTCGTCTTGCCTGGCCAGGACATAATCACCTGGCAGGAGATCTCAAAAAAATATCACTTCAACAAACCATTGATCATCGAGGCAGGTGGTTCAACTCGCTTTCATTCCGTGAAAAAAGGACTGGAAAAAATTAACGATGATGGATTTGTGGCAATTCACGATGGCGTCCGTCCATTGGTGAGCGCCGAAATTATTGAATCTTCATTCCGGTTGGCAAGACTCCACCAATCTGCAGTTGCTGCGGTGCGATCAAAGGATTCTATAAGGATGATTGATGACTACCGGGGCGTAACCAGCCCGGCGATGAAAACAAAAGCAGTCGACCGTTCACTTTACCGCCTCATTCAAACACCCCAGACTTTTGCTGTCGCATTGATTAAAAACGCGTACTCAATCCAGGAAGATTCTTCCCTTACCGACGACGCCAGTGTTGCCGAACGCGCCGGTCATCCCGTGTTTCTGTTTGAAGGTAGTTACGACAATCTTAAGATCACCACCCCGGAAGACCTGATCATTGCTCAGGCGTTACTAAAAAATCGAAGCGGCTTGTAGAATTACTTCCACTGAAATTCCCGCTTTGCCCATCTTATACGGGAATTTTTTCCGAAAACGATTGAAATGCCCCTGGGGAACGGTTTTTTCTTTATCGCCGGTATAACTGAACCGTCTTATGGAAAAAAAATACACCCTCGAACTTCATGATATCACGCTGGAGGACCTCAACCTTGTTGGGGGCAAAAATGCTTCATTAGGAGAAATGCTCCAGCATCTATCACAACTTGGCATAACTATACCCGCAGGGTTTGCCATTACTGTCGATGCCTACTGGGCTTTTTTGCAATTCAATAACCTGGAAGCCTCCATCTACCGCATCATCGGAGAGATTGACATGAGCAATCTGATATCGTTGCGGAAAGGGGGCACCCGCGTAAGGCAACTGATCCGGAATGGAAAATTTCCAAAAGATCTTCAGGTTGAAATCGTTTGGCGGTACAAAGAGTTGTCGAAACTGTATGATCAGGCGGCCACCGATGTTGCCGTGCGGTCAAGCGCCACGGCGGAAGATCTTCCTGACACTTCCTTTGCAGGCCAACAGGAAACGTATCTTAATGTCCGCGGGCCGGAAGGTATACTCGAGTCTGTGAGGAATTGTTTTGCTTCTTTGTTCACTGACCGGGCTATCTCATACCGTGAGCATTTCAAATTTGACCATTTTGATGTTGCTCTTTCAGTCTGTATTCAGAAAATGGTTCGTTCGGATCTTGCGAGTTCAGGAGTTGCGTTTTCTTTGGATACCGAATCAGGATTCAGGAACGCGGTGATCATAAACGGATCATATGGCCTGGGTGAAATGATCGTCCAGGGTTCGGTCTCGCCTGATGAATTCATAGTTTTTAAGCCTACACTTGAAAAAGGTTTTTCTTCCATCATTGAAAAAAATCTCGGGAACAAAGACAGGAAAATGATTTACGGGGATGATCCCGGTCAGTTCACAAAAATTATAGCTGTTCAGAAGGATCAACAACATAAATTCTGCATCAACGATGAACAGGTGCTGGAACTTTCCAGGTGGGTATGCGCCATTGAAAAATACTATTCTGAAAAAAGAGGATATTGGTGCCCCATGGATGTGGAATGGGCAATCGATGGACTCACCAATCAACTCTTCATTGTTCAGGCACGGCCCGAGACCATTCATTCTCAAGCCGACAACAAATCACTCCTGGAATACCAGATACTCGCTCCACAACCCGAGAAAAGGATCCTTCAGGGAATTGCTGTTGGAAGCAAGATTGCCAGCGGAAAGGTAGTGATC
Organism: Cyclobacteriaceae bacterium; assembly: GCA_040902445.1. Lineage (GTDB taxonomy): Bacteria > Bacteroidota > Bacteroidia > Cytophagales > Cyclobacteriaceae > Chryseosolibacter. The sequence continues at coordinate 34,745 of JBBDXJ010000007.1, forward strand.
ATGTATTCGCTCGATGGCCGCGATGGCTCGCATGATGGTATTGATTTCCAGGAAGGCGATGTTCTGGTTACAGAAATGACCGATCCGGATTGGGAGCCGATCATGAAAAAAGCTTCCGCGATCGTGACGAATAAAGGAGGCAGGACCTGCCATGCAGCAATCGTTGCACGTGAACTTGGTGTTCCGGCGATCGTGGGTTCAGGAAACGGAACGGATCTTCTCAGGGATGGCCAATACATTACGGTTTCCTGCTGTGAAGGTGACAACGGATATGTTTATGGGGGAGAAATCTTGTTTCAAAAAGTAGAGACCAACCTTCGCGATCTTCCAACGATCTCCACTCCCATAATGCTCAATGTCGCCTCTCCGGAACTTGCGTTCAGGTATTCACATATTCCAAATGCTGGCGTCGGTTTGGCACGTGAGGAATTCATAATCAATAATTATATCAAGGCTCATCCGCTCGCGCTGCTACACCATCGCGAATTGGGTGATAAGGCCCTCACGGAAAAGATCCAAAGCCTTATCACAGGTTATGATTCCGAAGAATCATTCTTTATTCAAAAACTGGCATTTGGGATAGGGAAAATTGCCGCGGCATTTTATCCGAATAAGGTGATCGTAAGGTTCTCTGATTTTAAAACAAACGAGTATTCGAACTTACTGGGAGGCTCGTACTTTGAACCAAAAGAAGAAAATCCAATGATCGGATGGCGCGGGGCTTCGCGATATTATTCAGATAAATACCGACATGCTTTCGGACTTGAATGTCTCGCTGTAAAGCGCGTGCGCGAAAAAATGGGGCTTTCCAATCTCGTAGTCATGATTCCTTTTTGCCGGACGGTGAAAGAATTGCATCGGGTGTACGAGGTAATGAAAAATTACGGATTGGAAAGAGGCGTAAATGGTTTGGAAGTTTATCTGATGGCCGAAATTCCTTCCAACATCATACTGGCAGAACAGTTTGCGGATCATATCGATGGATTTTCAATCGGGTCCAACGATCTGACACAACTCACGCTTGGACTGGACCGCGATTCATCGTTGGTGGCCGAACTTTACGATGAGCGAAACGAAGCCGTAAAACGGCTCATCTCACATCTGATCAAAGTGGCAAAAAGCAAAGGCATAAAAGTTGGTATTTGCGGACAGGGACCTTCAGATTTTCCTGATTTTGCCGCCTTTCTTGTGGCAGAAGGAATTGACAGCATTTCTGTTACGCCCGATTCGGTTCTGAAGACCATTCAGACGCTGGCAAAGCACGAAAAGGCAACGAAAGTTTTTACTTGATCAACATACTGATGCTTGCATATTTATAAAACATACAAATCCGTATGTTTTAGTTTTAAAGCATACATGTGGCGGATTGGCTGATGTCAGGCTAATATTCGTCTTCGTTGAAAAAGAAATCTTCTTTTGTAGGATAATCAGGCCAGATTTCTTCAATACTCTCATACGGTTGCCCGTCATCTTCGAGTTCCTGAAGGTTTTCAACAACTTCTAAAGGAGCACCGGACCTTATAGAATAGTCGATCAATTCATCCTTGGTTGCAGGCCAGGGGGCATCTTCCAAATAAGAGGCAAGTTCAAGCGTCCAGTACATATCCAGTAGTCCTCCTTTATTTTTTCGCAAAAATAAACTTTAATTAATGAAATCAAACACCGTTTTTCTTTATTTCCTTACAGCGGAAATCAGGCTAAAAGTTCGTTTTTATATAAAATAATCAGCAAAAATGTAACCACTTCACTTCCTCTTGGCGGAAGTTATTTGCCATATTGCGCCACAAAACCGCAAATTGATGTTGAAACGACCACTCGGGCGTCAAATTGTTGGAATCATTACTGCGAATAAAAATTTCTATGGCTGACGAAAAGATCATTTTTTCCATGACGGGTGTAAGTAAAATTTACCCGCCCAATAAACAGGTATTAAAGGACATATATCTCTCTTTCTTCTATGGAGCGAAGATTGGTGTGCTGGGTTTGAACGGCTCCGGAAAATCATCGCTGCTTCGGATCATTGCCGGTGTCGACAAAGAATTTCAGGGCGAAGTGGTTTCGGATTTAAGTTTCAGTGTTGGATTGCTTGAACAGGAGCCTATGCTGGATAAAAGTAAAACGGTTAAAGAGATTGTCGAGGAAGGTGTTCAGGAGATAATGTCTTTGCTGAAAGAATTTGAAACACTCAACGAAAAATTTGGAGACCCTGACGTGTTGGAAAACCCCAACGCAATGGATAAGCTGATCCAAAAGCAAGGACAGATCCAGGAAAAGCTTGATGCATCCGGCGCCTGGGAGATTGATCATAAACTTGAGCGGGCGATGGATGCACTGCGGTGTCCTCCACCTGATACGAACATTGAAAACCTTTCGGGGGGCGAAAAACGCCGCGTCGCTTTATGCCGCTTGCTTTTGCAGGAACCTGATGTGCTTTTGCTGGATGAGCCGACCAACCATCTCGATGCCGAATCGGTACACTGGCTGGAGCAGCACTTAAAACAATACAAAGGAACAGTTATCGCGGTCACTCACGACCGTTATTTTCTGGATAATGTTGCGGGGTGGATACTGGAATTGGATCGCGGAGAAGGTATTCCATGGAAAGGAAATTATTCATCGTGGCTTGATCAAAAGAGGAGAAGATTGGCGCAGGAGGAAAAATCAGAATCGAAACGACAGAAAGCGCTTGAGCGGGAATTGGAATGGGTTAGGATGAATCCAAAAGGCCGGCAGGCGAAAGGTAAAGCGCGTTTAAGTGCCTATGAAAAACTGATGAGTCAGGAGACGCGCGAAAAAGAGGAAAATCTGGAGCTATTCATCCCACCGGGCCCGCGTCTGGGAAACAAAGTAATTGAAGCAAAGGTAGTGTCAAAAGCTTATGGCGATAAGTTGTTATATGAGAACCTCACCTTCTCACTTCCGCCAGCGGGCATTGTGGGAATCATCGGTCCTAACGGCGCGGGAAAGACAACCCTGTTCAAGATGATCACCGGAACAGAAAAACCTGATGAAGGTACTTTTGAAATCGGAGAGACCGTAAAGATCGCTTACGTCGATCAGGAGCACGACGATTTAAGACCGGAAGAAACTGTATGGCAGGCGATCACGGGTGGGAATGAGATCATCGAACTCGGCGGCAAGCAACAAAACTCGCGGGCCTACGTCGGCAAATTTAATTTTAACGGAAATGATCAGCAGAAAAAAGTAAAAGAGTTGTCGGGTGGCATGCGCAACCGCGCACATCTGGCCATTGCCTTAAAGCAGGGCGGAAATCTTTTGTTGCTGGATGAGCCTACCAACGATCTTGATGTAAACACCCTGAGAGCGCTGGAAGAAGCGCTGGAAAATTTCGGAGGATGCGCTGTTATTATTTCCCACGACCGGTGGTTCCTCGACAGAGTCTGTACCCACATCCTGGCATTCGAGGGCGACTCGCAGGCCTATTGGTTTGAAGGTGGATTCAGCGAGTATGAAGAGAATAAAAAGAAAAGACTCGGCGATGATCAACCGCACAGGATCAGATACAAGAAGCTTGTGAAATAGTCCATGGTCGATAGTCCATGGACCATGGCCGTAAGCAGGACTCATGGTGCGCAGGTTAGCTGACAATTTATGAGTACTTCAAACTGTTTCCGGAAGAGCCTCATAAGAACTACTCGTTACTATGGACTGACCCGACAACTAACAAAGTGAAAGCCCTATTAACTATCACACTTCTAACGCTCTCAAACGCCTTCATGACCCTTGCATGGTACGGGCATTTGAAATTCAAGGAAATGAAATGGAGTGAGAGCCTTCCTCTGGTGGCGATCATATTGATCAGCTGGGGTATTGCTCTGTTTGAATATGCGCTGCAGGTGCCAGCAAACCGGATTGGTTTCAAAGGAAACGGTGGACCATTTTCTCTTGTTCAATTAAAAGTCATACAGGAAGTGATCACCCTTACGGTGTTTGTTGTGTTCTCAATACTATTCTTTAAAAACGAAACCTTCCGGATGAACCACGTAATTGGTTTTATTTTTCTTGTGCTCGCGGTGTATTTTATTTTCAAGAAGTGAGATGGTGAGGTCAGTTGTGAGTTGGGCTGGTGCGTTCATTTATTTTCGCTTTTCATAGATTGATGGCTGCAAAATCCCTTGTGAGTGGTGAGTTGTGAATGGTGAGTGAGGGAGTGCGGCTAAAGCCCTGCTTCAATAAGTTCTTTTATCCATCACCTAAAGGCGGAGGCAATTGATACCTTAACGGTAGTCGAGAGTGCGGCAATAAGCTACGGAAAGCAAAAACATAGACACGCTGGCCCTTGAATATCAGTGTTAATTTAAAATATTATCTTCGCAGCCATGTCAGGTGCAAAGGCTTTCAGGAGATCGGCTCGATATACGCTTGTGTACTGGCTGGTACGTGCAATGATCTTTCTGTCGGGGTTGTTGCCGAGAAAAATGTGGCTGCGCATATGTGGTAGCCTGGGGTCGGCGGTCTACTACTTTGCAAAAGAAACCCGGACCTTAACGGTAAGGCACCTCACGATGGCTTTTCCTGAAAAATCCGCCTCCGAAATTAAACGCCTCGCCAAAAATACCTTCAGCATGCTGGGAAAAAACGGAGGGGACATATTAAGAAGTTCCAGGGTCAAAAACCTGCAACAGCTTGAAACATTCCTTATTACGGAGGGCCTTGAGAATTACGAGGCAGCGCATGCAAAAGGAAATGGTGTTATTTTTCTTACCTGTCATCTCGGAGCATTTGATTTGCAGATCACCAACATGTCGATGCGAGGGCTAAATCCCAACATCATCGGTACTCCCCTAAAAGACCCAAAGCTCAACGACCTTCTGTGGAACTACCGGAACCTCCACGGTGCCATCCCCATTGCCCGGGGGAAAGAAACCTTCCGGATGATTAAGGTCCTGAAATCGGGTGGTTCAGTGGCTTTGCTCATTGACCAGGACACAAAAGTGAAAACGGTCTTTGTCGATTTTTTCGGCATGCAGGCAGCCACCCCGGCAGGGGCTACTATCCTCGCACTCAAAACAGGGGCGGCAGTCGTGCCCACATATGTTTACCTCGGCCAAGATGATCTGCAACACATGCACATTCTGCCGGAAATCCCAATGACAACAACCGGTGATGAAGAATATGACATCAGATTCAACACACAGGTACTCACCAATTTCATCGAAGAAAAGATCAGAGAACATCCCGATCAATGGGTGTGGATGCACGAGCGCTGGAAAACAAAACGCTGAGTGGCATTTGAATTATCTATGGAACGCAAAAAAACGAGGCGCACACACCCACTCACCACACTGACCACTGACAAACTCACCATGAAAACCCTTTACCTCATTCGCCATGCGAAATCAAGTTGGGATGATCCTTTCCAGGATGATTTGGACAGACCATTGAATAAACGTGGCAAAAGTGATGCACCCCGTATGGGTAAGCGATTAAAAGAAAAAGACATCCATCCCGATATATTAATTTCAAGTCCCGCAGAACGTGCACTGTCTACCTGCATGATCATCGCTGAAAAAATCGGATATGCCCCTGTCAACATACATACCGACGAAGAGTTATATCATGCTTCAGAGGATAAATTGTTATCTTTTGTCCATCACCTCAATGATGCAAATGATGAAGTAATGATCTTTGGGCACAACCCCGGCCTCACTGATTTTGGAAACAGGCTTTGCCCCGAACCGGTAGCAGAGAACATCCCTACCTGCGGTATTGTCGCATTAAAGTTTCCGGTTAATTCCTGGAAAGCAGTGACGTGGAAAAAAGGAGCATTGGATTTTTTCGACTACCCGAAAAGTAAGTTACAGTAAGTTAAGTAGTAAGTAGTAAGTAGTAAGACCCCACGTTTGGAAAATGAACTAACAAGAAAAAACTTCCACCGCGAATTGGATAATGGAATCCAACTAACCCTAAAAACTTTGTCGGACAAAGCTGGCGCGCGTTCGCTTCGCAGCCCTAGCCGCCCAGAAACTTAAGATCGAACACAATAGAATGTAGAACGCCGCATAGAGTGCAATTTAACCCCGAAAAAAAACCAGCATTTCTTTGCGCCTTTGCGTGATGCAAATACTCCTATATATAAGTTGTAGTTACCTCAGATCGGCAGCATATCCCAGATCCTTTTCTTTAGAATACCCACCTCATTGAAACGATAACCCACGAGGATCTTGAACACGCTGTTATTGTTCGAAAAGTTAACGTCTTCAAAATTTATGGTACTGCCCTGGGAGATAAAACTGATTCCACCAAAGAGCCGATACCCATTGTACCCTATTGCAACACGGGCGACGACAAAAGAATTTATCGCCGTATCGTGGTGGGTTGATGGAGTAGCATCGAGGTCGAAATTGATCCAATGGTGTGCCGGCCCCAGCGCGAGCGTTGTATTAAGGAAAAAGTGATTGTAGATAAGGTTGAACGTATAACCCGGTGCAATGCTGAAGGTCGTATATCGGAGGCGCATAAAATCTACCTCGTCACCGAAATTTATTTGCTGTTGACCTATAACGATGGAAGAATCAGCAGCAACACGAAATGTGCTGAGCGCAGCGAATAAAAGAAACGATCCTTTGCTGTAGAGCTGTCTTTCGGAATAGTTATAGGCCGACCTGAAAGAAAACTTTTGATTGTTAAATACATAATGACCGGTGAGGCCGAAATTTATTGTGTGGACATCCGGTCGTTGGGGAAAGGGTTCATTTGCCAGCGGTTCATTTTCATGGTCCACTATATAAAAGCCAGCGTACCGCTGATAAAATGCATCGACACCCCACCGTTTTGTTAAAACATTCAGCTGAATATCCCTCGCTTTGGATTCTCCGAAGCGTTCGAGACTTTGTTCGCGCAGGGGTATGGCAAAAGCCAGTTCCACGCCAAGCTCAAACAAATATACACCAACGCCAAGGCTATACGTATTATTCGGCTTATAGGTTAAAACCGAACTCCGGTTCCTCGTTGCCAGCTCGAAATTCAAAGTACGCTGTTTCAGCACAGGGTAAATAAAAAAATAGTCAGGAAACTGCTTGATATAATATCTCCGGACGGAGTCTCTATCCTCAGTAACAGGCGGGAGCGTTTCAATTTCCGTTACCTGCTCATCATTTTGAGCCCATGAATTCACGGAAGCCAGAACGAAAGCGAAGAGGATAAGTAAGCGCATCAAAGAATATATTCGCTTAGATCCTTGTTTTTGACGAAACCACTGAGCTTCTCTTTGACCACGGCAGCATCGATAGTGATACTGGATTCGGCGGGAATTTTATCGGGCACGTCGAATAATAATTCATTAAGCAATTTACTCATTACCGTATGCAGTCTCCGGGCGCCGATATTTTCCAGTTCCGCATTGATCAGAAAAGCCGTGCTTGCAATTTCTTCTATAGCATCATCAGTAAAAGTTATTTTCACATCTTCGGCCTCAAAAAGAGCCTGGTATTGTTTTGACAATGCATTCTTGGGTTCCTTCAGTATTCTGACAAAATCATCCTTGGTAAGATTGTTTAATTCAACACGGATTGGGAAACGTCCCTGGAGTTCGGGGATAAGATCTGAAGGTTTGGAACTATGAAAAGCGCCGGCCGCGACAAAAAGCACGTGATCGGTTTTAATGATCCCGTATTTAGTATTAACCGAACTGCCTTCGACGATAGGAAGGAGATCGCGTTGCACACCTTCGCGGCTCACGTCAGGGCCTCCGCCGCCCTTCTTGTAACCCGATGCAATCTTATCGATCTCATCAATGAATATGATACCTGCGTCTTCAGCCCGGCGTATTGCTTCCTCTTTTACCTCGTCCATGTCAATGAGTTTGGCAGCTTCTTCCTCAAGCAGGATCCTGCGCGCTTCCGCGACTGTGACCTTGCGCTTTTTTGATTTCTTCGGCATCATACCATTGAGCATCTCCTGAAGGTTCATCATGGAGACTTCATCCATCATACCTGCACCCACCATACCGACATTTGAGCCCGACGCTCCTTTGATATTGATATCGATCTTTCGCTCTTCAAGTTCACCGTTCTTTATTTTCTCGCGGAAGAGGGTACGGGTCCGTTCGTTGAGTTCATCATCAGAGGCAGGGGTACCCGTTTCTGAATGGCTTCCAAAGCCGGTGGCAGGGCGGGGTGTCTGTGCCTTCAGCGGAGGGATCAGCGCGTCAAGAATAATATCTTCGACAATGACGGCTGCCTTTTCTTTTACTTCCTCTTTCTTTCGGGCTTTCACCATGGTAACAGATTGTTCCACAAGATCACGGACCATGCTTTCAACATCGCGGCCGACATATCCCACTTCAGTAAATTTGGAAGCCTCCACTTTCACGAATGGGGCATCGGCTATTTTCGCAAGCCGCCGTGCAATTTCGGTTTTGCCCACTCCGGTTGCTCCGATCATCAAAATATTGTTGGGGACAATTTCCCCCTGTATTTCGGATTTTACATTCATCCTCCTCCATCGGTTTCGCAACGCAATGGCAACATTTCGTTTTGCCTCGTATTGCCCGATAATATATTTGTCAAGCTCAGCGACGATTTCCTTCGGGGTTAAATATTTTGAGTCCATCATATCATATTATATTATTTTCTCTTTTTGAGAATCAAATTCGTATTCGTAGTCAAAGTAAATGAATAGCCCGCATTTCCAATGGTGTAGGCATTGCGGCTAAAAGTGAATTCCACCGGTTTCACAAATAAGGAAAACCCAAACGATATACCGGCACCGGCGCCACTTGTTTCCATTTTTAAAGCCTGATGTAATAAATAATTATATCCTATCAACACATTGACGTTGCGGTGAAATAAAATTTCTGCGCCCAGGTTGAGGTGACTGAACACCCGTTTCAACGCCGACAGTTTTTCCGCGGAATTATCACCGTTATACAACAAATCTTTTTTAACAAGGTGATACCCTGTCAGGGAAAACCTCAAAGGCATATATTGAGGTTTCATCGTCACCCCTGCCTGTAGGTCAAAGGGAGTGTTACTCGAACTGCTATTGGTATAGTCAGATAAAACCAAACCCATATTTTTGATCGCAAGTCCTATGGTGAGATCCTGATCAGGATGTTTGAAAATTCCGCCCAGGTCTATCATGAGGGCACTCGCCCTGTATCCCGCAATACTGGAAAAAACCGCTTTGGCTGTTGCTCCTAACCTTATGTTTCCGATCTGATGAGTTTTTCCGATAAGGATTGCAGTCTCTCCTGAAGAAAATTCATCTGTTTCCGTTCCTGTTTCATCAAAACCCTGCAACGTTCCATAATTCGTATGTTGAATGCCAGCGATTAATTGCCCGATTTTCCCGAAATGATTCGAATATGTGAACAATGCATTGCCCACATCGCCAACATAGAACTGATAACCGGCTGACGCAAATCCATTCAACGTATCGCCTGCAAGCGCTGGGTTGTTATGAAAAAAATTGATGTCTTTATCCGCCAGGGATACATTGACACCCCCCAGGCCGGCCACACGTGCGTGACCTGGTAGCTGAAGGAAATCAAATGCGCGAGTTCCACCGATCTGCGCGATAGCACCCGTGACAACCGAACAAAAAATAATCGTTAAAATTTTACGCACGAATCACATCAAAATCTGTGGATAATTCCGGGCATCAATTATGAATATAATTCTGAAATTTCGGTTCGGTCAGGGAAAAATTCATAGGCTTCGCCACCTTTTCTTTCAACAACGCAACTTTCAACACATCGTCGACTGTGTCTACATAGAAAAAGGTCAGCCCCTTCAGATAGTGCTTTTCAATCTCGTCGATATCTCTGCGGTTTTTTGCGCTGAGAACGATCTCCCTGATGCCACTCCTTTTTGCAGCTAATATCTTCTCCTTGATACCGCCCACAGGTAAAACTTTTCCCCGTAAAGTTATTTCACCCGTCATAGCAAGTTTGGATTTTACCTTGCGCTGGGTAAAAATTGAAGCAAGGGATGTGAGCATGGTAATTCCTGCAGAAGGTCCGTCCTTCGGCACTGCACCCGCCGGCACGTGAATGTGCAAGTCGTATTGTTGAAATACCCGCGCATCCACACCCAGATTTTCGGCATCGAATTTAAGATAGGATAAAGCCGCCATCGCTGATTCTTTCATAACTTCACCTAACTGGCCGGAAATCGTCAATGCTCCTTTGCCTTTGCTGAGACTTGATTCGACAAAAAGAATTTCTCCACCAACCTGAGTCCAGGCAAGGCCCGTTACAACGCCTGCGATATCGTTCCCCTGGTAGAGTTCTTCATCGTGAATTTCCGCGCCGAGGATTTTTCGAACGGTTCCTTCGCTTACCACCATATCATAATCCTCTTCCATCGCAACCGACTTGGCTACATGGCGAACTACGTTTCCCACTTTACGTTCCAGACTTCGCACTCCCGATTCGCGGGTGTAACTATTGATGATCTTGCCGATCGCAGGTTTTGTAAATTTTACCTGCGCAGCTTTCAAACCGTGCTCCTTCAACTGCTTGGGGATAAGATGTTTCATGGCGATCTCCACCTTCTCTTCCTGCGTATAGCCGGTGACTTCGATAATTTCCATGCGGTCGCGAAGGGCAGGGTGGAGAGTATCCAGTGCGTTGGCTGTGGCAATAAATAAAACCTTTGACAGGTCGTAATCCACTTCCAGGTAGTTATCGCCAAATGCATGGTTTTGCTCAGGGTCCAGCACTTCCAGCAGAGCAGATGAAGGATCCCCGCGGAAGTCGGATTTTACTTTGTCAATTTCATCAAGGATAAAAACAGGATTCGATGACTGCGACTTCTTGATGTTCTGGAGAATTTTTCCAGGCATTGCGCCAACATAGGTCTTGCGATGGCCGCGGATCTCTGCTTCATCGTGCACGCCACCCAATGACATGCGAATATATTTTCGCTGCAAAGCTTTGGCAATAGAACGGCCAAGAGAAGTTTTACCAACTCCCGGCGGACCGTATAAACACAGGATGGGTCCTTTCATGTCCTTTTTCAATTTGAGGACAGCCAGGTATTCGAGGATGCGGGTCTTTACTTTTTCCAAACCAAAATGATCACGGTCGAGAATTCGTTTTGCGCGTTTTAAATCAAAATCATCATCGGTATACTCACCCCAGGGCATATCGAGCATAAACTCAACATAATTCATAGCCACCGGATATTCTGCGGCCATGGGATTGATCCGCATAAGCTTTTCCAGTTCCTTTCTAAAATGTTCGGATACAGGTTTTGGCCATTTTTTACTTTCCGCCCGCTTCCGCAGTTTTTCCACTTCTTTATCCGGCCCGTCGTATCCAAGTTCGTCCTGAAGTACCCTTATCTGTTGCCGTAGAAAATAATCCCGTTGTTGCTGATCAATATCGGTATGTACCTTTTTTTGTATCTCGTGTTTGATCTCAAGCATCTGAACATCGCGCAACATGTACTGCAGCAGCAGTGTACCGCGTTCGATCAGGTTTTGCGTTTCAAGTATCTTCTGTTTATCGGAGACATCCACGTTGAGATTGCTGGATAGAAAATGGATCAGAAACGACATGCTGGAAATATTGTCGAGTGCCACCTGTGCCTCCTGAGGTATTTCCGGATTTAGCTTTAGAATTTTTAGCGCGGCATCTTTCAGCGATTGCACCAGCGCCTTGGCTTCTTTGCCATTGATATTGAGCACCGGTTCGGACAGCAAATGAATCTTTGCCGTGAGATAAGGATCCTCCTGAATAAATTCCCGGATGCTGAACCGGTTTTTTCCCTGAATAATAATAGTTGTATTTCCATCGGGCAGAACCAACATTTTGATAATGCGCGCGACGGTGCCCGTGCGATACAAATCCTCAATGGCAGGTTCCTCCGCCTGAGAGTTCTTTTGAGCTATTACACCGATTATCCTGTTGCCCTGGTAAGCCTTTTTAACAAGTTTAATAGACTTTTGCCTACCGACCGTAATTGGAATAACAACCCCGGGGAACAACACTGTATTTTTAATAGGCAATATTGAGAGTTCTTCCGGCAGATCTTCCGGTTTCAGATGACTTTCCTGTTCAGGATTGATCATTTGAATCAGATCGTCAGATTCTTCCTGCACTAATTGTATAGCTAACGTTTTAAACATGTGCTCGAATGTCAGTTTGACACAACAACGAAACTATTGTTGGTTTAATTCATAAGACGTTAATTGGACAATAGTAGTGCCAGCAGAGTTGTAAAAGAAGCAAAAATGTAACAACTTTAGTGTGTTTCAGCCCCATTTAACACCAAAGGTTAAGTGAAAACCTATTTTTTGATCTTAATTACCGGTTTTTTCCTTATTGCTTCTTCTCCAGCTCGGTCTCAGGAGAAAAAAAATAAATTTAAAAGCGGTGGAGTCGTCCAACTAAACGATAGCCTGACAACTTACGGCCAATCTGACATCTTTAATTTCCCTAATATCAATAAAACAAAGTTCTTTACCCAGGAAAATATCGTTTCCCACATGCAACGCCTTGATCAATCGCTTGCTGAAGAAGAGCTTTATAATATCCTCAAAGGTTATGTGAGTAATTTCGGAATAGAGAATTTCTCGGTCAACACCTCCATGATTTGGAAGCTGGCGAAACTTGCTGAGAAATACGGACCGCCCGGTGAAGCAATTTTGCTTTATAAATTAGTATTGAAACATTACCGGAAGGATACAGACATCAATAAAGTACGCGAGGAATTTGATAGCATTACGATCAATAAAAAAGATAATTATGTTCCCCTTCAGCAGTATTATGAACTCGTTGCCTTTCGCAAAGAGATCGATACACTAAGGCCCCCACATGGAGTACTGATGAAGATGGCTGAATGGGTTAATTCTGAAAAAGCGGATTACGGACCTACTATCGGCAACCTTGATGACCTGTTGTTATTCACTTCAAAGCGGAATTCAGGTATCCATAGCATTGAAAGAACCTATAACGAAGACCTTTTTTTTACGACGATGGTAAACGGGAACTGGATGGAAGCGCAGGAATTCAAAACCATCAACACCCGTTATAACGAAGGATCGGCATGCCTGAGTCGCGACGGAAAGAATCTGTATTTTGCCCGCTGCAATTCTCCCGATTCATTTGGCAATTGTGATATTTTCGAAGCCACACTCACAGCAGACAGCGTATGGGGAAAAGTCAGAAACCTCAGCACCAACATCAATACCATTTCGTGGGATTCACACCCTTCCTTATCACATTCCGGGGATACTTTATTTTTTGCTTCTGACCGCCTGGGGGGCTTCGGCCTGTCGGATATTTATTACAGCACCAAAGATGAAAAAGGAAACTGGCTGAAAGCCCTGAACATAGGACCGATCATCAACACCAGGGGCAACGAAGTGAGTCCGTTTTTTCACCACCGTCATAATGTATTATATTTTAGCTCCGACGGCCAACCGCTGAATTTTGGAGATTTTGATATCTATAAAACTTACAGGCAAGAAGCAAACTGGGGTGAACCGAAAAATATCGGGCCCCTGGTAAATGGTTCGGGCAGCGAATATTATTTTACAATCGATTCAGAATCAAGCCATTTGTTCTACGCGCGCTCGGATGAAAATGAGATTGCAAATCTTGACCTGCATACTTTCCCTGTGCCAATGGAAGCGCAACCAACGGCGGTAGCACACTTAAAAGGATCACTCATTAATACACACACGAAAAAACCTTTCAAAGGGATCGTATCTGTGATCGACATGGATAAAGGCGTGGAAGTGGCGCCGAAGTTTTTGAGAGATGATGGTTCGTTTGACTTCGATCTCATCAACAAGAGAAATTATCTGCTCATCATCCAGGGAGAAGATTTTTTCAGGATCGAGGAATTATTTTTTATGGACGGCGATGTTGAAATGCACAGGGAAACCGATCCTATAGAAAGCAAGATCGCTTTTACATCACTGGAATTTGAAAACGGCAAGGCGGATATTCTCCCGGCAATGCACGCCGATCTCGACAAGCTTGCAAACTTTTTAATCGATCATCCCGACTTCGGCCTCAATATTTCCGGACATACCGATTCGCAGGGCAGTGAAGATTCAAACCTGCGATTGTCACAGGCCCGCGCTGATGCTATCAAAGCCTATCTCATTTACGAATTCAAGATCGATGCAAACCGCATCAGCGCCACTGGTTACGGAAGTTCCAAACCTATCGTGGAAGAGCGCCATGACCAGGATCGGAAATTAAATCGCCGTGTGGAATTTGATATTGAGAGGGAAAGGGAAAGTAAACGATGATCATCAACTTTGGGAAGCATGTGCGGCTGCATCGCAGGGACGCATGATCATGCCCGCCCGAACGACTATCAATAACTGATAAAATTTCATTTAACAATTCCATTTAGTCCTTCGAGTTCGGTCGGGCGGGCGTCCCTACCACCCAACACATGACCTCCCCATGGGAATCAAAACAATTTAATAATATCGTTGGCGAAAATGAATACCATGAAGACCAGCAGGAAAAGCATTCCCACCTTTTGGGCGTTTTCGAGGAATTTGTCTGAAGGTTTCCTTCTGGAGATCATCTCATAACTGAGGAACATCACATGGCCGCCATCGAGGGCGGGTATAGGCAAAAGATTCATAAAGGCCAGCACCAGGGAAAGTACGCCTGTCAGCGACCAGAATCTTTCCCAATCCCATTCAACCCCAAACGCCTGCATGATTCCGATAGGACCTGCCAGCGATTCTTTCGGAGAAAGGGCACCGGAAATAATTTTGCCAAAAGCTTTAATCTGAACAGTGAGCGTGGTAAATGCGCGTTCAGTTCCCAACGGAATGGATTCCACAAAACTATAAGTGATCTTGCGTTCTGCTCTTTCATAAAAATCCTTTGCAGCATCACCAGTAACGCCCAGCCTGGGTTGGTCTTTGAAGTCCTGGTTAAAAGTCAGCACCTCTCCGCCTCTTTGAATTTTGAGATGGAGTGTATTGGGCTTACTTTTTAGCATTTTGGAAAATTCGTCGTAATAGGTGATCGGGGCGCCATTCAGTTCGACAATCCTATCACCTTTTTGAATACCCATTTCCTCGGCAAGTGAGCCTTTCTCGGTGGAAGAGATTACGGGTGGATAACGATAAAAAATAAAGCTTCCGGCATTTTCTTTTTTGCTGAACTTTTGAATAAAATCTCCGGGGATAGGAAAATCGATCAACTCTCCGCCGCGGTCAACTGTGTAATAGGGTTTAGTGCCCAACAGCATCTCGGGTCTGATGAGATCCTCAAGGTATTCGTAATCCTTGCCATTGATCCTGACAATCTTATCGCCTGTCTTAAGGCCGATACTTTCGCCCACTGAGCCTACCTGAAAACCCCCGTTTTCATTGATAACATCTTTTAATAAATAAGTATCTCCAAACGCATATGTGATACCAATAAAGATCATGATACCAACAACCACGTTTACAAAAATTCCTCCCAACATTACGATCAGTCGTTGCCACGCAGGTTTTGAGCGGAATTCCCAAGGTTGAGGAGCCTGTTTCATCGCTTCAGAATCCAGTGATTCATCTATCATCCCTGAAATTTTTACATAGCCCCCGAGGGGAATAGCACTGATTGCATACTCGGTTTCACCTTTCTTAAAGGACCAGATCTTCGGGGGAAAACCTATTGAAAACTGTTCCACCCGCATACCAAAATATTTGGCTGCTATCAGGTGTCCAAACTCATGTACCGCAACCAAAAAAGAGAGACTCAACAAAAGTTGAGCTAGCATGATCATCCAATCCATTGTATTTTTTAATTCGTTACCTTAATAAGTCAAAAGCTCTCGCGCGTGTTTCCCGGTCCGTTTCAACGTAATCTTCGTAGGAGGGATTTTTTATATAAGCCATTTTATTCAAGCAATGTTCCACAATGCCTGACATTTCCAGGAAACTTACCCGATCCTTTAGAAATTCAGCTACAGCCACCTCATTTGCGGCATTTAATACACAGGGCATGTTGCCACCCCTGTTCAATGCTTCAAAAGCCAGCGCAAGATTACGAAAAGTTTCCAAATCAGGCTTTTCAAAGTTTAACGAGGGGTAATTTCTAAAATCAAACCTTGGAAAATCGGATTTTAGGCGGTCGGGATAGGTAAGGGCGAATTGAATGGGTAAACGCATATCGGGAAGTCCGAGTTGCGCTTTTACGGAGCCATCTTCAAATTGGACCAGCGAATGTATAATAGACTGCGGGTGAACAACTACTTCCACCTGCTCCGGCCGCAGACCAAATAACCATCGGGCCTCTATTACTTCCAGGCCTTTGTTCATCATGGTAGCAGAATCGATGGTGACTTTATCCCCCATGTTCCAGTTCGGATGCCGGAGGGCCTGCGCCTTGGTTACATTCGCAAGCTCGTTCTGCTTTTTCCCGCGGAAAGGACCGCCGGAGGCTGTTAGTATTACCTTTTCAATTTTGTTGTGGAATTCACCGACAATGCATTGAAAAATTGCCGAGTGCTCTGAATCCACAGGGTAAATGTTAACCCCTTTCTTGCTGGCCAGATTTGTGATCAGTTCGCCTGCGACAACAAGGGTTTCCTTGTTTGCCAGTGCAATTGTTTTGCCAGCTTCAATCGCTTTAATGGTAGGCAGGAGGCCTGAATAACCAACGAGAGCTGTTAGCACAAGGTCTATTGAATCCATCTGCACGACGGAAGCCAGCGCATTTTCCCCTGCATAGACTTTTATATCTTCATCAACCAATCCCCTTTTCAGATCTTCATAGTGCTTATCGTTGCCGATCACAACAGCGTTGGGTTTGAATCTTTTTGCCTGCTCAATCAGCAGGGGCGTATTGTTTTGAGCTGTGAGGACCTCTACCTCAAAAACTCCTTGGTGTTGCTCAATGACTTGGAGCGCCTGCCTGCCAATAGAGCCGGTAGAACCGAGAATTGCGATATGTTTCTTTGAGGAGTTGATGTGCTGAAGAGTTGATGTGTTGATGTTCTGCCCCCCGATTGTTTACCTTTCTTCTAATTTTGTCAAATAGCTGAATGTGCAGGTAAATGATTTACCGGGTCCCTTATTGTAAACCTTGAGGCGCGAGCCGTCTTTTTGTACTCATGTTCATTTTTATTCCGGATTTTATTCTAACGAAATGCTATTCAACAGTTTTTGCAGGATCTCTTTTGCGGCAACTGTGATGACCGTGCCGGGGCCAAAGATAAAGGATGTTCCCGCTGACCGGAGAAATTCATAGTCTTGTTCCGGGATTACGCCGCCGGCAACAACCATTATATCAGGCCTTCCAATTTTTTTCAGCGACTGGATTAATTCCGGGATAAGTGTTTTGTGCCCACCTGCAAGGCTTGAAGCGCCTACAATATGGACATCATTTTCTGCTGCCTGCATAGCAACTTCGTCCGGGGTCTGGAAAAGAGGTCCGATATCGACATCAAATCCCAGGTCGGCGAAGCTCGTTGCGATCACTTTGGAGCCGCGGTCATGCCCGTCCTGACCCATTTTCGCAACCAGGATACGCGGTCTTCTTCCTTCCTGAGCTGCGAATTTGTCAGACAGGGAGCGGACGGCGGAAAAATCGGTAGCACTTTTCATTTCTGCCTGGTAAATTCCTGAAATTGATTTTATCGTTGCTTTATACCGGCCGAAAACTTTTTCCATAGCATCGGAGATCTCGCCCAGTGTCGCCCGTTTCCTGGCGGCAATTATCGCCACTTCTAATAAGTTTTGCTTGCCCGATGCGGCTGCAGCAGTTAATGCGTCTAAAGCGCGTTGTACCTCGTCGCCATTCCGTTCAGCCTTAAGTTCGTGCAGCCGCCGGATCTGGTCTTCTCTGACAGCTGTATTATCTACTTCACGAATTTCAAAATCCGGTCTTTCATCGCTGCGGTATTTGTTGACGCCAACGATCACATCGCGGCCTGCATCGATCCGCGCCTGTTTTGCTGCCGCAGCCTGCTCGATACGCATTTTAGGCACACCACCTTCAATGGCCTTAGTCATGCCGCCCAGCCCTTCAATTTCCCGGATCAAGTCCCACGCTTTGCCTGTCAGGTGAGCCGTAAGAGATTCAATATAATACGATCCGCCCAATGGGTCAACGAGTTGGGTGATCCCCATTTCTTTTTCGATAAATAGTTGCGTGTTTCTGGCGATGCGCGCTGAAAAATCCGTAGGCAAAGCGATCGCTTCGTCCAGTGAATTTGTATGGAGGGATTGCGTTCCTCCCAACACCGCGGCCAGGGCTTCGATACAGGTTCGCGTGATGTTGTTGTAAGGATCCTGTTGAGTGAGACTCCAGCCCGAAGTCTGGCAGTGAGTTCGGAGCGCCATTGACCTGGGGTTTTGCGGATTAAATTCTTTCACGATGGCTGACCACAACAGTCTGGCTGCACGCATTTTTGCGATTTCTACGTAGAAGTTCATTCCTATTCCCCAGAAAAAAGACAACCGCGGGGCAAAGTCATCAATGGAAATTCCTGCTTTAATTCCGGTTCTGATATATTCCAACCCATCGGCTAATGTATAGGCGAGTTCCAGATCGGCCGGCGCCCCGGCTTCATGCATGTGGTAACCGCTGATGCTGATAGAATTGAATTTCTGCATGTGGCGCGACGCATACGAAAAAATATCTGCAACGATCCGCATGGAAGGACCGGGCGGATAGATATACGTGTTCCGGACCATGAACTCCTTTAAAATATCATTCTGTATTGTTCCGCTGAGCTGTACCGGCTGCACACCTTGTTCTTCTGCGGCAACAATGAAGAAGGCCATGATGGGAATTACCGCGCCGTTCATGGTCATTGACACCGACATTTTATCGAGTGGGATCCTGTCAAACAAAATCTTCATGTCGACTACCGAATCAATAGCGACGCCCGCTTTGCCGACATCTCCTTTTACACGTGAGTGATCAGAGTCATAACCGCGATGTGTCGCCAGATCGAAGGCGACCGAAAGGCCGCGCTGACCGGCAGCGAGATTATTCCGGTAAAACTCATTGCTTTCTTTTGCGGTAGAGAAACCAGCGTATTGACGAATCGTCCACGGGTTCGTTGTATACATCGTCGCATAGGGCCCTCTGAGAAAGGGGGGAATACCGGCGTTATAGCCACTGCGGTTTATTGCCGGGCCAAAATCTTTTGAACTGGCCGCACCCGGAAGTGTTATTTCTTCGCCGGGAAACTGATTGTATTTGATCTTTAAAAAATCAGGTCGGTTCATGATCGCTCCCACTTAACCTGAAACAATTCCCATGCTTTACTTGCCATTTCATTGATAATTAAGTCCGGGCCATAGGCGCCTGCCAGTGGATCTGATACCTCATTGAAAAAAGATTCTTCCCGTAAGATCACCGAAACATTTCTCGCCCACCGCGGAACAAGCGGCGGCTGTGACTCACATTCGACGGTAAGGGAATTGCATCCTCCCATTATTGCTGCCATGGAAGCAAAGGTGCCTTTCAACATGTTTTCATACGGTGTATAGGCGCCATCCTTTACAGATTGTGAGCGAGCGTGAATATGCAAATCAGTAATATTATAGTCATTATGACCATAAGACCGGGACACCTGGTACCACAACATTCGCAGTGCTTTGAATTTTGCATAGGATTCAATTAAAACAGCATCGGCAGAAAGAGAAAATGCGATGGACCTGAAAACAAGGGCGGTGCTGGAAGAAGAAGTGGCCAGGGTTTCAAAAGTTCTGACGCCTGCCAGCAGGGCATCACTGATCTCCTCGGCAGGTGAGGAAGGCGGGACAATCAAACCGAGCGCTTTGAAATCCGGACAATTTTCAAAATAAAAATCAAGTTTACTTTTTTTGGGAATTGATTCCCAAAATAGTGCGCCGCTAACAGAAGCGGGGTCATGTTTACTTCGAATAAAGTTTGACAATTTATCCGGAAAGAACGTATCGGCATTTGTATGGAACGCTAAAAAGCAATACGGCCATTCGATTTCCTGCAACAATCTACTGAAATCAATGTTTGGGACATTGCGCAAGTCGATCAATGCACCCTGCGCGCCGAGAGATAAATGTTTCAACACCAAATCATTGGCTTTTGCTTCGTCCTTTTCGTTTACGGTGGGGAGATTTTCCCATGCGCGTTGTTCTGAAGACGTGTTTTTTGCGGCCGGTATTAGAAAACCGTTTAAAAATTGCAGATTGGCAACATCCTGCGCATCATAGTAAGGTAAGAATAAAATTTTATCTTTCCCACGCCAGGAAAGAATTTCATACGGATCTTTCCCCTGCGTTTCCTGGATCGCAATTTTTTTCCAATCTGATTTGGTCGATTTTGAAAAAAAAATTTCTAATAACCTTTCGATTGACTTATCCGGCATTATTTTAAAAAAAATTCAACGCAATTTTAGTCAAGATTTCCGCATTCAGTTGCGTTTCAAAGGAAAATAATGATAGTAATTTTTTTTTCTTAAAAATCAAGAGGCAGGTCGCTTGTTTTGATGACCTCTTTTTTTACATCTTTGTCTCCCCTATCCCCACGGGAACCTAACTTCAAGAATTCAGAGCTAATGGAAGTAAGCTGCGGTACAGTATGGAACGATTGTCTCGAAGTAATTCGGATAAATGTAGAAGAAGAAAACTTCAATACATGGTTCAAACCCATAAATCCCCTCCGCGTCGAAGGTGATGTTCTCACAATCCAGGTTCCTTCTCAGTTCTTTTATGAATGGCTTGAAGATAATTATGTATCGGTACTAAAAAAAGCGATTCATACTGTATTAGGCCCTACAGGAAGATTGGAATATTCTGTGG
>JBBDXJ010000008.1:0-1491 GCA_040902445.1 Cyclobacteriaceae bacterium
CCGATTGCTGCGCGTTCTTGAAAACGGTGAATTCATCAAGGTTGGATCTTCAAAAGTACAAAAGACGGATGTCCGTGTCGTTGCGGCAACGAACATCAACCTCATGAAAAATGTGGAGGACGGAAAATTCAGGGAAGACCTTTATTACCGCCTGAGTACTGTTCCTATTTTCGTCCCTCCGTTACGTGAACGAAGCAGGGATGTTGAGCTGTTATTCAGAAAATTCGCTTCGGATTTTGCCGATAAGTATCGTGTAAAGCCTATCACGCTCACTGAAGATGCAAAGGAAGTACTGGTCCGCTACCGTTTCCCCGGAAATATCCGGCAACTAAAAAATCTTGTTGAACAGATCTCGGTCCTTTCGACGGAAGAAAAGGAGATCGATGCAGAACAATTACAACGGTATTTACCGAAAGAAAATAATTTGCCGGCACTCTACCGAGGCTCCATTCCGGAGAAAGAAAATCTTTCCGAACGCGATATTCTTTACAAGGTCTTGTTCGACATGAAGAAGGATGTAACCGACCTGAAAAAAATCGTACTCGATCTTTTGAACGGTCAGGGAGAGAAAGAGGATATGGCTAAAGAACACGCCGGATTATTTGAAGACATTCATCGCGAGCGTTCGGGTATCGGACATGAACATGTTGTATTAAATCTGCCTACCCCTCCTTCCCGGGCAAATGGGGAAGAGGCTGAGGATATTCACGACATTGCTCATGAAACTGAGGATGAGTCGCTGTCGATTGAAAAGAAAGAGAAGGAGCTGATCATTCGCGCGCTGAGAAAAAATAACAATAAACGCAAATATGCGGCACGGGATTTGGGAATATCCGAACGCACCTTGTACCGCAAAATAAAACAATACGAGCTTGAAGAATAATATCGCACCTGACCTGAAAGGGAAAGCAGTAATTACCCGGTTGGTCCTGTTTATTTTTTTGGCATCCATGCCCTTGTTTATTTCCTGCGGTGTGTCGGCAAAATATTCAATGAGCGGTTCAACCACCAACGCGGAAACTATAAGCATCGCAGAATTTTACAATAATGCCGATCTGGGGCCGGCGAACATGTCGCAGGTGTTGACCAATGACCTCAAAAATTATTTTATTCAGAATTCCAATCTTTCGGTAGTAGCGGAAGAAGGGCAGCTTCAACTGGAAGGAGAGATCATGGACCTGCGTATCACACCGATATCTCCTACAGCCACCGATGATCCTACAGAAATTAACCGCGCTTCATCTACACGTCTCACCATTACGGTAAGGGCAACCTACATCAACACGCTGGATGAAAAAATGAGTTTCAAAGACAAAAGCTTCTCCTTCTATAAGGACTTTGACAATGAACTCAACGTCAGTGATGTCGAGGAAGGGTTTATCAAAGAGATCTTTCAGCGGATCATCAATGATGTTTTTAATGCGTCAGTTGCGAACTGGTGAAACAGCTACCGGTTGCCGGATACCAGTTCCCTTCGTCTCCGCGGAGTCT
>JBBDXJ010000009.1:0-55376 GCA_040902445.1 Cyclobacteriaceae bacterium
AACACATTGCAGCCGGGGAAGGTGGAATGATCACCACTAACAATCAACAGTTATACGAGAAATTGCTTGTCCTTCGCACGCACGGAATAACCCGCGACCCTTCTATCTTTCAAAATGCAAAAGCCTTCGCCAATTCAGGCGACGATGCCACACAATACCCGGGCTGGTATATGGAGATGCAGGAATTGGGATTTAATTACAGAATTACCGACTTCCAGGCTGCTCTTGGATTAAGTCAGCTTGAACGCGCGGAGGAGGGACTTGCCAAAAGGCGCGAAATTGCGAAACGGTATGATGAAGCTTTTGTTGGTCATCCAAATATTAAATCTCAGCAAAATGAAATGCAAGGGCGGGTTTCAGGTCACGCCTACCATCTTTATATTATTCAGGTGAACGATCGCCTGGGATTATATAACCACCTGCGGAAGCATAATATTTTTGCGCAAGTTCACTATATCCCTACACATCTTATGCCTTATTACAGGCAATTAGGTTGGAAGGAAGGCGCGTTACCAGTCGCCGAAGCCTATTATAAAAAATGTTTAAGTTTGCCAATGTATCCAACCCTCGCGGATGAAGAGCAGGACTACGTTATAGAACAAGTTAATAAGTACTTGAGTGAGTAGAATCGCTATTATACCGGCTCGTGGCGGAAGCAAAAGGATTCCAAAGAAAAATATTAAACAATTTTTGGGTAGACCCATTATCGCTTATTCGATTGAGGCGGCGCTTGAGAGTCAAGTCTTTGATGAAGTAATGGTTTCAACGGATGATGAAGAAATTGAATTGGCAGCAAAACAATTTGGCGCAAAGGTGCCCTTCAGACGTTCTAACCATAATTCGGATGACTACGCGACAACGACGAATGTACTGCGTGAGGTGTTAAGTAATTATCAATCGCAGCTAAACAAGTCTTTTAGTGAAGGTTGCTGTCTTTATCCTACAGCGCCTTTTGTTTCAGCTAAAAGATTGATTGAAGGTCTGAGTCTGCTAAGGACAGGGGATTACGATTCTGTTTATCCAATAGTTAAGTTCAGCTATCCAATCTGGCGGGCTCTTAAGGTTACTGATGACCAGCGTGTCTCGATGATCTGGCCGGAGAATCTCTTAAAACGATCGCAAGACTTGCAACCTGCTTACCATGATGCGGGTCAGTGGTATTGGTTTAAGATTGAAAGGTTCGTTCAGTCGGGAACTGAAACGATGATGACCAATAACTCCTACGGTTTATTACTCAATGAATTGGAGGTTCAGGATATTGATAATGAAGAAGACTGGAAGTTGGCAGAGTTAAAATTCCAGTTCCGACAAAAAAGAAATTAGGCTTTAAGAAACCACAAACTGCCCGTCAAAACTCCGAGTTATGTATACCGATCAAGTAACAATGAATAAATATGGCTTTTATTGGGTGAAGGAGAAACCTCGAAAAGAAGAACTGGAAAAATATTACAGCCAGAAATATTATCAAAAAGAGAAAGGAAATTATTCATTGGCCTATACAGAAATGGAATTAACATTTTTTCAAAATAAAATCGAACAGAAATATTTTTTGCTAAAATTCATTGAGAAAAAAAAACAAAGGCCTTCGATGTTAGACTTTGGCTGTGGGGAAGGTTTTGCGCTTGATTTTTTTCAGAAACGTGGATGGGACGTATTGGGTTTGGACTACTCCAACTTTGGATGTACGAGATTCAATCCGCACTTACTGGATAAAGTTATCAAGGGTGATGTGTATGAAAAAGCAACTGAGCTTATACGTGATAAAATTCGTTTTGATGTAGTTTGGCTTAAACATGTCCTTGAACACGTACCCGATCCACTGGAAGCGCTTTATATTTGTAACCAACTTACCAATGATGATGGAGTATTGATGATAGAAGTACCCAACGACTTCTCAGTAGTGCAACTGCATCTTTTGCAAGCAAACAGAATCAATAAACCATTTTGGATTTCTCTTCCAGATCACCTCTCCTACTTTAATAAAGAAGGACTGATCAATATTTGTAAAGAGGCTGGCTGGAGCGTCATGACAATTATCGCAGACTTTCCGATAGATTTTTCGCTATTCCTGGACGAAACCAATTATACGAAAAAAACGAACATTGGCCCCTTAATCCATCTGGCCAGGGTGGAAATAGAAAACCTGTTGCACAATATCTCCATTGAAAAAGTGAATAATTATTATGAGGCTATGGCAGATCTGGGTATTGGACGAGGAATTATCGGATTTTTTAAAAAACAATAAATGGATACCGCATACAATTGCCTGCCAATGCAGGTTTTTAAATATGGGTTGTATGAAGTGCAGCCTTATCGTTTTCAGGACTTGTTTAAGATCAAAGAATGGAGAAATAGCCAAATCGATGTATTGCGGCAAAAAAAAGTGTTAACGGATGAAGATCAGATTGCCTACTATCAGAAAATCATAGAACCATCCTTCAAAGAAACACATCCAAGAATTATCCTATTCAGTTTTCTATTTGATAGCGAACTTATAGGTTATGGAGGACTTACTAACTGTTCATGGGAAGATAAGCGAAGCGAGCTTTCTTTTCTCGTTTCTACAATCAGAGCAACAGAAGAAGAACTATATAAGAATGATTTTTCGGCATTTATCCATCTTATGACACAGGTTAATTTCGAAATTCTTCAGTTTAACCGGTTGTTCACAGAGACATTCGATATACGTCCACTTCACATCACGACATTAGAAAAAAATGGATTTGTGAGAGAGGGCGTGATGAAAGAACACGTCATTATTGGCGGCAGATCTGTAGACTCTGTGATCCATGGTCTCCTAAGGTCATATTATAAACAAAATAGAATTTGACATGATTAAAATCAAAGGTAAAAATGTTTTCATAAGCGGTGGGAATGGTGTAATAGGCAAAAACCTGGTTCAGCGCCTTCATGAACTCGGAGCAAAAGTTTTGGTTGGCGACCTTAAACCACGGCCAGCGTCGTGGCCAAATGAGATCTTGTACAGACAAGGCGATTTGAATTACATAACAAAGGAAGAATTGGAGACATTTCAGCCAAACTTGTTTTTTCACCTCGCGGCAACTTTTGAAAGATCCACTGAATCCTATGAATTCTGGAACGAGAATGCCTGGCACAATGTGAGGCTTAGCACACATCTGATGACGGTCTTGAAGGATCTAAAATCATTGCAAAAAGTGATTTTCGCTTCGAGCTATCTGATCTACGATAAGAAACTTTACCAATTTGATAAACCCGCTCCCAAGGCTGTCTCGCTGACAGAAACAGATCCAGTTCTTCCACGTAATCTAACAGGAGCCGCAAAATTAAATCATGAGATTGAGCTTAGATTTCTAAACGACTTCAAACAAGAACAATTCCAATCTGTGTCAGCGCGGATATACAGGAGCTATGGAAAGCATTCCCGTGATATTATATCCCGCTGGATCAGGCAGCTTCTTAAGGGAGATAATACGTTAAGCTTGTATAGAAAAGAGGGTATTTTTGATTATGTTTTTGCTGAAGATGTTTCCGAAGGGCTTATCCGCCTTGCTGTCTCAGAGCAAGCTAACGGAATAGTAAATTTAGGAAGAGGGAACGCGCGAAGAGTCGAAGAAGTAGTGGAAATTCTAAAAACATATTTTCCTCTAATAAAATGCAGTGAGGAAAATATAGACATTCCCTATGAAGGTTCTCAGGCAGACATGAACCTGTTTAGGCAGCTTACAGGATGGGCGCCCGAGCAAGATCTTGAAGCAACAATTCCGAAAATGATTGAGCATGAAAAAGCAAGCTTTCACGACGAAGATCAAGGAGATCTTCCAGCTTTCAATGTTTTGGTTACATCTGCCTCAAAGAAAGTACCAATGCTTAAGGCTTTAAAGAAAGCATGCTTAAAATTGGGTGGTAACATAAAACTTTTTGCAGCAGACATACACCCTGATGCGCTCGCCAAGTATTTTTCCGATTGCTTTTGGAATATGCCTAAAACAATCGGCTCAAATAGACCGTCTATCCTGAGTTTTTTATTGGAAAATAAAATCAAAGTAATAATACCAACGAGAGATGGTGAGTTGACATTTTGGTCTGATTGGAAATCTGTTTTGCTAGACCACGGCATTTATGTGATGGTGAGTTCAACGCATGCCGTGGAAATTTGTCTGGACAAGCTAAAGTTTTATGAAAAGTTGTCAGAACATTCGTTACCCGTTATACCGACTTATTTAGAAATCGAAAAACTAAAAGATAATCACGCTTTTGTAGTTAAGGAAAGGTTCGGCGCAGGTTCTCAGAGCTTAGGATTAAACTTGAACAAAGAGCAAGCTTTAAATCAAGCCTCAAAACTGGAGAATCCTATTTTCCAACCCTTTATTCCCGGAATTGAGCTTAGCATCGATGTTTTTGTCGGACAAAATAAAAAGTTGAAAGGCGTAATTATCAGGAGCCGGGACTTTGTCGTCAATGGCGAATCCCAAATTACCACTGTAATAGCTGACCCTAATCTCGAAAAATTGATCGAACAAGCCGCAAAAATTATCGATCTTGAAGGACATGCCATTTTTCAAGTTATTAAGAATGAGAAGGGCTATCATATAATTGAATGCAACAGCAGATTTGGAGGCGCCTCTACTTTGTCGATCGCAGCAGGACTCGACACATTCTATTGGGTTTTACTAGAAAGTACAGGGGGAGAATTAAATACTTACCCATTTGTTAAAAAAGTTGGGGTCAAGCAAATCCGTCATGCGGAGGATAAGTTGATTGAATAAAATGGTTTACGTGTTCGATTTAGATGATACTCTTTTTGAAGAGATGACTTTTGTTAAGAGTGGTTTTAAGGCCGTGGCTAAGTTTTTAAATCAATCCTACAACTTGAATGAATTTGAATTATTCGATCGTTTGGTAGCCTATGAGAAGGGATTCGGCAGAGGTAAAGTTTTCGATATTGTGCTACGTGATTATGATGTATATACTAAATTCGCTGTAAGAAAATGTATTACGATTTACCGTCAGCACAATCCGGTCATTGAATTATTTCCCGATGCGATACGTTGCTTAGAAAGGCTGCGTGGAAGCAGCGTGTATATTGTGACTGATGGGAACAAACTTGTGCAGCAGCGCAAAATTGCAGCCTTGGGATTGTCGAAGTGGGTTAAGTTTTCTTTTATTACTTACAGATTTGGCATCAAACATTCAAAGCCATCGCCTTATTGTTTTCTAAAAATTTGTAAAATTGAGAAATGTAACCCAAGCGAAGTGACTTGCATCGCAGACAATCCAAAGAAGGATTTTATTGGCATTAAGCCACTGGGGTTCAAAACTGTCCGTGTTTTAAGAGGTAATTATAAAGATTTGAGGTTGGATCAGGCTTACGAAGCGGATTTAAAAATTAACAATTTGGATGATTTAAAAATTGAAGATCATGTTTAAAATTGGAAAATACGATATTGAACAATTTGGTAAACCCTTCATTATTGCAGAGATGTCGGGAAATCATAACCAGTCTTTAGACCGGGCTCTGGAAATTGTTGAAGCGGGCGCCCAATCAGGCGTGCAAGCGATTAAGTTACAGACCTACACTGCGGATACTATTACTTTTAAGGGAGCGTATAGAATTAACGACAAAGATTCTTTGTGGAATGGGAAGGAACTCCATGAATTATACACATTGGCATATACTCCATGGGAGTGGCATTCTGCTATATTTGAAAAGGCCAGGCAAAGAGGGCTATTGGCTTTTAGCTCACCTTTTGATGAGTCTGCAGTAGATTTTCTTGAAACGTTAAATGTCCCTTGTTATAAAATTGCATCTTTCGAAAATACCGATCATACTTTGCTTAAGAAAGTTGCACGCACTGGCAAACCAGTAATTATGTCTACCGGAGTAGCTTCCATTGCAGATCTGCAAGAATCCATAGAAGTATTAAAGTCTTCGGGATGTTCTCAGATCGTACTTTTAAAGTGTACCAGCACTTATCCTTCATCCCCTGAGCAAACCAATCTGGCAACTATCCCACATATGCGTGAACTATTTAAGTGCCCGGTTGGCTTGTCAGATCATACGATGGGTGTAGGTGTTGCCGTAGCCTCAGTCGCATTAGGAGCACCTGTTATAGAAAAACATTTCACATTGAATAGGGCGGATGGAGGAGTTGACAGCGCGTTTTCACTGGAACCTTCAGAGTTGAAGAACCTGGTCGTTGAATCAGAAAGAGCTTGGCTAGGCATAGGACAAGTTTCGTATACTTTGTCGGAAAAAGAGAAAAAGTCACTTGTCTATAAACGTTCATTGTTCATTGTCAAGGACATTCGCAAAGGCGAAATTATTTCCGCAGAACATATAAAATCGATTCGGCCTGCTACCGGTTTGCACACCAGATACTATCAGGAGGTAATTGGCAAGAAGACCGCAGCGAATATATCGGCTGGGACGCCATTAAGATTTGACCTAATCGAAAAGTAACGATATGAATCGTAATTCCTGAAGGGAATGATCGACAAAATGCAATTGAAATAAAACTGAATCTTTTCTTAATTAAACCGACATCAAACAAGCCTCTTATTAAATGCGCGCCTTGATGAATTTTCCTTGCCATGTCAGGTAAAAAGCTTTTAAGCCAAAGCTTTATATATGGTGCTGCCAGTTTATTAATTAATGGAAGCAATTTTTTTCTTATTCCATTTTATACACATTACCTCCAAACCGCCGAATACGGAATTATCAGCAGTACTACACTATTCAGCACTTTTATTTCGTCCTTTTTCGTCTTTGGCTTAAACGGAGCGATCACGCGCTTTTACTTTGATTATAATAAAAATGCCTTCCGCAGTTTTTTGTTCACTGTGTTTGGATTCCAGGTGTTGATTTCTTTTTTTATATGTTTAATTTTCGTCGTCCTTGACGGTATTTTTCTAGACCGTCTTTTCAATCAGGTGCGCTATGATCCCTTTCTGAAAACCGGAATATGGATTGGATTCTTTGGTGCCTTTTCCGCAATCCCGCTGGCATTGCTCCAGGCACAGTCCAAAGCTCTCCTATACCGAATGTTTACAACACTATCGTTTATTCTATTAACGATTTTTATGATTTTTTTTATTGTTTACCGACAGGAAGGTGGCATGGGAGGTATTCGAGCTTATTTGATCAGCAGTGTTGCAATGGCTGTTTTGTACAGCGTCTATGTATTTTATAATTGCAGATTTGAAGTCAAGATGGACTATGTTAAAACAGCTTTGGGTTTTAGTTTCCCTTTAATGGTTTATGCCATATTCGGTACACTGACGGAGCTTTCATCTAAGTATTTCATTGAAAGATATATATCGTTATCCGAATTAGGAATCTACAATGTTGCCCAACAATTTTCATCTATTATTATTTTAGTTACAAACGCCATAAATATGGCATGGGTCCCACTTTTTTATTCAGCCGCCAAAGTCAGTGAATCATCCGAACTTTTCTCCTCGTTTGGAAAATTCCTCATTTTTGTTCTCACATCCATGGGATTGGTATTCGCCTTATTCTCGGAAGAGTTAGTTAAAGTGACGATGTCTCCAGGCTATCAAGACGTTTCGCTTTATATGCCCTTGCTACTTTTGGCATATATTATTGGTAATGGCTACTGGATATTGATAATTAATCCTCTTTCCTTTTCCAAAAAAACAATCTATTTACCAATGCTCACCATTTTTTCCGGAGCTGTTGCAGTCGGAGGGAACTTTCTACTTGTTCCGAGGGTAGGCGCATTTGGTGCTGCCTTCGCAACTTGTCTTACGTACCTGGTATTGATTGCGACTGCTTATCTCCCGTACCGAAAGTTTAGCTCCGTACGTTACAAATTTGCAGCTATGAATGGAATGGTCGCGATAGCGGTAATTCTTTACGTTGGATCAACAATAGTTGAACTTGAAACTCCAATCGTAAAAAGTCTTTTTAAGCTGGGTATTTTAGCTATATTCTATTTAGTCTTGAAATACCTTGGAATTTATTCCATTGCTGATGTAAAAAGTTTTTTGCAATCACAATTTAAAACTACACAGTAATGCAAAAGTTAGTGCTCACACATGTCTTTAAATTTTCAGCTAAAATAATCAAGTCGCTATCGCTTTGGTTGAGTAATCTGGCTCGGAGAGTCAATGGCTTGACACTACTGACGCCTGAGGAGCGGAAGATACTAAGCAGAAACACGATATTCAAGGATAAACATAAAGGTCAGCGTGCATTCGTAATTGTAAACGGCCCATCACTGAAGGACCAGGATATCACTTGTCTGGCCAATGAGATCACATTCGTTGTATCCGGCTTTTACAAACATGACGTGATCAAGAAATGGCAACCAAAGTATTATTGTATTTTGGATAAAACTTTTTTCAACGGCACAGAGTCAACCATTAACTTTTTTAAACAGCTTCAAGAATCAATAAAGGAGAGCATATTTTTCATTCCGTTGTTTAGAGGCTTCGTTGCTAACAAAAAAAATGATCTTCTACCCCCAGGCAACACCTATTACATTGCAACAGCCGGACCCCCGAATAGTAAAATTGCAATGAATGGGGTCGTTCAATCATTTGCCGGAGTAGGCGCATTTGCCTTGGCTCAGGCGATTTACATGGGCTGCAGCCCAATTTATTTATTGGGCTTTGATCATGATTATTTGGCTAATCGCGGCGTTGATCGCCATTTCTATTCAGGGGGAACAATATCGGGCGAAGCGTCTGTTTCAGTCCCGTTAGCTGATCGTATCCCCTACGATGAAGAAATGAGAATGAATTTGTGGCTGTGGAGGAACTATCGGAGTTTGGATAAAATCGCCAGAAAAAAAGGTCTGGAGATTTTTAATGCAACACACCGTGGATACTTAGATGTTTTTAAAAGAGTAGATTTTGAGAGCATCAAGTTCAATGAGCTTTAAACTTCATAAATGGAAGGGAATTTAGTAATTCCGTTAGAAAAAATATCAAGGGCGTTAGTCGCTTTGGTTTTTGTATCCACTGCTGTTTTTATTCAAATTCAGGGCTTTCAAGTTAATCTTGCACAGCTCATGCTTGTGATTTTGTTTCTCATTTTACTGGCTTTTAGCAGGTTGATGTTGCATAAAGAGATTACTTTATTTCTTGGTTTCTATTTTATTATCTCCATTGTCATCGCCCTTATTAATGGATTCAGTATTATCCATATTTTGATTTCATATCTAGTGCTGAATATGTATGCGGCTGTTCTGAACACAGTTTTTCATCTCCACAAAGGGCGAATTGAAAAACTTCTTGCATTGTACCTAAACATCGCTTTTTTGGCCGGAATTTTGGGTGTCATTCAAGAGATTTCTTTCCTATCTAACTTTAGACCGGGATATGATTTTAAGTGGTTATTTAATGCCTACGCCAAACTTACATATTCTGGTATTTTTCTGAAAGTGCCATCGATATTTACCGAACCAGGCTATTTTGCACCATTCATGGTTCCCGCAGCCTACCTTTCTCTCAAGAGCTTGATTTTTCGCAGTGGAGAGGTAGCAAAAATAAAAGCAATAATCATTGTTGCTGCACTGTTATTTACCTTTTCGATTATAGGATACCTTGGTCTTTTTCTTTGCTTAGTTGTACTTTTCAGAAAGAATTGGATCATTGGAATCTCACTTGGTGTTCTTTTTACTTTATATGCTGCAGTAAATGTTGCCTCTATTAAATCAAGAACGGACAGTGTTTTGGATTTCTTCCATGGAAATTTAAGCATTAACGCCAACTTCTCCGCTCTCGTTACGATCCTCAACTATCATATAACCACCCAAAGTTTTATGACTCGCCCTATTTTCGGGGCAGGAATTGATGGCTATGAAATGGTGTCCTCGCAAATAATGGCACAGGGGTTTCCCAATGAGGTATTGAATAAGTATATTTCAATGAACCATCCCGATAGTTTAATGGTAAAAGATGGCAGCAATCTCTTCTTCAGAATAATTGTAGAATTTGGTCTGATTGGGATTTTCTTAATCGGGTTTTTCATGTTGTCTAAGTTTAGTGAAATCAGCTACGTGAGAAGCATCCAACTGATGTGTCTCATCTTCATTGTGACCTACTCATTGCGTACAGGCCAATATCTACGATTCGAGTTATGGTTTTTCATTATGCTGTATGTGAAAATAAAGGGAGAAGAAGAATATTTTCAAGAGAATCAAAGCTAAATTCATAAGAAAAAACTAAAAATATTCTCACACAATCTTCTTTGCCAAAGGGTAGGATTTGACAAATACATTCCAAAGTGTTTTTAAATCCGAAAGATTAAGCAGAATGATCAAACAAACAAATGTATGGTTGTTGAATTAGATCGATCTCTTGTTATTCATAAATAAATGAATAGCAATAGACAAACCTAAATATAACCTTTTTACTCTTAACTAATAAACGTCAAATATTGACTAAACTAAATGTATTGCCCTTTAAGTTCAACACAATGACGTTCGAAAATCCTTTTTCCCTGGCGAGTTGGAAAGCCTCCTGTTTATTGATCTCTGTCGGAGATGTCGCATAATATCTGAAAGAATAACCACCAGAGGAAAAACAATCCTTCCAATACAAGCCATTTATCAGCGCAATTTCCGTGAAGGAAGTAAGGTAAAAGGCTTCAGCACAATCCTTGAACTTCGGCAACTCTTCGGGATCTTCACAATAAATTACCGATCTCCTTTTTACATCCAGAGGTAATTTTCTCAAGTCTTCTAATACTGATAATTTTAGTTTTTGTACTTGTTCGTTGAAATGAGTAGATTCCTTAGGTGTTAAACAGGCTTTTAATCTATCCATGATTGCAGAAGCAGAGGTTTTGCCGATAAAAGTAGGACGGGCAGTGTTCCTGCCAGCCCGCGAAAGATCAGACCAGTCTTTACCATACATCAAAGCTTCCCGTACCCTAATATTTTGTTTTAAAAAATAATAAAAGCTTCTGAATACCGCCTCCCTAACTATTACGATGAGAAGAACTAAATAAAGAATTCGAAATGCGGTTCTGGATCTGCCACGGTGTTTATACAGTTTATATATTAAGTACGGAGCCACACTAATAATGGCCATGATGGACAACCAATTTTGTACGTCGGAAAAGTACGCAGCGCTTCCACCCTCAATTTCTATCAATAACCCAGGCATTATGCCCGCTATAGCTGCGACAATGATAGTTTCTGGCACAATGTATTTCCCCTCAATAATCTGCTTGAATATTCCTTGGTCACTTCTTCTAATATAAAAAATAAAGCATAAGACCATAAAAAACACGAAATAGTAGTTTAACAAGAAATATATGACAAGGCTATCTTTCACATAATATTTGTAAAATGAACCAATATCGAACGAAAAAGTAGCGTTTCTGTTACTCTCAATGGTTAGAAACAACAGAAGAGGTAATAAGACAATAGTCAGCACAGTCGAAATTAAAATCCATTTTTGAAATATTAATTTTCTTCTAACGATCAGGTAAAAAAACGCAACAAAAAGAATAATCGCTGTTGAAATCTTCGCGTATCCGATTGCAAAAAACCAAACAGGAATCATCAATATGAGCAAGGCATTGACAACAGGATGGGAGGAAACCTGATTAGTTTTTAGGAACGGTTTGTAAAGGCTGATAAAAAGAAACATCAAGATCAGACTAATACAATAAGATTCACTTAGAAAGTGATTATTAAAGGCGGAAAGCGTAAGATATCTGTACCCCACGCTATTGGGCACAAATCCACTTACAACAAAAAATAGTATCAAAAGACTTATTATCATTCTGAAAGCGTCAGATTTTCGCTTGAGATTCGGAAGTGTTGCGAAAAATAAAGTCTGAAAAAACAGTGGGACAAAAATCACGGGAAACGCAAAATTGTAGAATTTCACTGTGCTTAAATCGCATAGCTGTGAGAATGAGGCGAAAAGATAATTTGAACCTGCGTGGTATTGTATGGGAACCAAACCAAATAATCCTGTAGTGGTTACCTGATAGGTTTTTATGATGGATGTTAACCCCGTTAAATATATTGTATCCATGTGCAAATGACCAATGGCATATGCTTCAGGGGCAAGAGGACTTAGGTAACCATTGGTCATCCATAATATTGAAATAAGCTTAAGGGCTAAAAAAATAACTAGTAAACCGCCGATAATAGTTTGCTTGGTAAGTGAAATTCTTAAGTTTCTGAAAAACCGGAATAATGTAATAATGGCAGTTGCGTAGAGAACAAGAGACAGATTAATCTCCAACGAACTCGATATGCACCCTAACGCAAAAAAAAAGATCAAAACAACGAACTGTAAGAAAGCCAGAGGTAATTTAAAAACGCCTTCTAAAGCTGCAGGCAACAATATAATTGAAATGGACAATAGCAACGGTAGAATATTAAGCTCGTCTCCCATCCCTATTCTACCTAACACGCACGCCAGATACATAAAAATGGAAATCATGGCAGCAGCCAAGCTAATGTGGAATAAGGTAGTTTGCCTGTACATAGATTCTGCAGAATTTAATATCATCGATGCTTTAAGGAATATCAACTTACCAGATGACTAAAACTTGAATCATTTTACATATTATTTTGATATGCCACAATTTTCCTCAGGAATTTAACCAACAATACGATGCCGATCCAGCCGAACATGCTGACAATAGCAATGGGCACAGCATCAACCATTGGGTCAAGAATAAGGTTGGTAATGATTGTATAAAGCTCTATTTTTGACCTCTCAAAATAACAACAATCGAAATATCAAATCATGGTAGAAGAAGTCAAATACCAGGGGGAATTATTAGCTCTAATTGTCAGAAACTCCTTTCATAAGCCAGGAATCCATTTTTTCACTAGTGGCGAGTGGTCTCAGCAGCTCGCTTACATGAACCACCCGAAGGGTAAAATTATCGAACCCCACGTGCATAACCCCGTTAAAAGGGAAGTTCATTATACACAAGAGGTTTTATTCATTAAACGGGGCAGGATAAGAGTTGATTTTTACAATGAGACTCAGGAATACCTGGAAAGCCGGGAACTGGGGGAGGGAGATGTTATCCTTCTTATGACGGGAGGCCATGGCTTTGAAATACTTGAAGAGATCGAAATGATTGAAGTAAAGCAAGGGCCCTATGCCGGTGATCATGACAAGACCAGATTCAAACCGAAAAAATCGATTCATGCAAGTACTCGTTAATGAACCTCTCCTTGACGGGAATGAAAAAAAATATCTTTCAGAATGTATCGATAGTGGATGGATCTCATCGGAGGGACCTTTTGTAAAAGAGTTTGAGGAAAGGATAGCAGAATATTTTAACCGCAGGTATGCCATTGCTGTTTGCAATGGCACCGTAGCAATCGATATCGCAGTCGATGCGCTCGACTTGCAGCCGGGTGATGAAGTAATCATGCCTTCTTTCACTATCATTTCCTGTATTAGTGGCATTCTTCGGAGGGGATGTGTTCCAGTATTCGTTGATCAGGAAGCCTCTACATGGAATATGGACGTAAGCCAGGTCGAAGGAAAAATCACCCCAAAGACAAAAGCGATAATGGTTGTCCATATATATGGACTGCCCGTAGACATGGAGCCTGTTCTTGCTATTTCAAAAAAGTTTAAGCTAAAAATTATCGAGGATTCCGCAGAAATGCATGGACAAACCTATAGTGGTAAAAAATGCGGAAGCTTTGGAGACATATCTACATTAAGCTTTTATCCCAACAAGCATATCACCACAGGAGAGGGTGGAATGGTCCTTACTGACGATACAGCATTGGCAGACCGGTGTCGGTCTTTGAGAAATTTATGCTTTCTGCCCGAAAGGCGATTTGTTCACTACGAGCTAGGCTATAATGCCAGGATGACAAACATGCAGGCAGCCATCGGATTGGCGCAGCTAGAAAGAATTGATGAATTTATTGGTAAAAAAAGGTGGATCGGATCGCTTTATCAGGAATTGCTGAATGATTTGCCGATGGTAACGTTGCCACTGAATAAAACTAAACACGCGGAAAATATTTACTGGGTCTTTGGGATCATTCTTAAGAAAGAATTCCGTCACGATGCATCGTATGTAATGAAACAGTTGGGAATGCTCGGCGTCGGAAGCCGTCCGTTTTTCTGGGGGATGCATGAACAGCCGGTTCTTAAGAAATACAACTTTTATAAAGAAGAAAAACTGCCGGTGTGTGAGAACATGGCCAGACGGGGCTTCTATCTTCCAAGCGGACTCGCCTTGTCTGAAAAACAGATCCGCTACGTCGCTGAAAAATTGAGAGAGATAATTCTAAGCCCCTCATGAGTCACTTCTTAAATTATTCAAAATACTACAATCTGCTTTATCTGGACAAAGATTACCAAAGCGAAGTAGACTATATTGATTCTCTCATCAAAAGGTTTCATCCCAAAACCACCCGGATCCTGGATGTTGGCTGTGGCACAGGTCGTCATGCCAAATTATTAGCAGATAAAGGATATAAAATCCATGGAATAGACCTCAGTGAGCAAATGCTTGAGATTGCCCTTCAATCGGATAAAACCAATACTAGTTTTTCCAGTGGAGATATCCGCAATTTTGATCTGAAACAGAAATTTGACACGATCACTTCTCTTTTCCACGTGATGTCATATCAAACCACAAATGAGGATGTCGTAAATTCATTCAATACCATTCACAAACATCTCGAGGACGACGGCATTTTCATATTTGACTGCTGGTATGGTCCTGCTGTACTACTAGATCTCCCTGGCCTGCGGGTGAAAGAAATGGAGGACGCCAATCTCAAAGTCATCCGTATAACCAGGCCAACGGTCGACTTCAACAAATCCATTGTTGAAGTGAATTTTGAGGTTAATGTTTTTGATAAAGCTCTGCGAACAATGCAAACTATCCAGGAGCAGCATAAGATGCGATATTTCTTTCAAAACGAGTTATATTTTTTTACGGAGCGCTGCGGCTTCAGCATCGTAGACTGCCATGCCTGGCTGACCCTGAAAACACCTGATAAGAATTCCTGGTATATCACCACAGTTTGCAAGAAGGAAAAATGAAGAACATTTGTATTTTTATAGATGTTGTTTATGGCGTAGGCGGCACCTTTCAATACAACCAACAAATTTTAGCTGCCCTGCTATACTTACCAAAGCATCGATATAACGTAACGGTGTTCTACGTTGATGATGCGTGGGCCAACTTGATTCCTAAAGGCTTTGAAAGAAGAAGATTGCATTATCCCGAAAAGCTCAAGCTGACTTATAAAATTCTTTTCGGCATTGGGCTTTCGGATCGTATGATGAGATTTCTGTTTTTGAAGTCTCCATTGAAACCTCTGGCTGACCCTTCTTTTGATTTAGTCCTATTTCCCTCTCAGGATCTTGCGGGCCTATTTTTAGCTGCTAATCCGTTAAATGTTGTGCATGACCTGATGCATCGTTACGAAAAGCAATTCAAGGAATCCTCGGGGCTGGGGCGACGGAAATTCAGAGATCGACTTTTTGCATCCATGTGTAAATTTTCTCGCGTGGTTTTGGTTGACTCGAATGTAGGCAAAATTCAATTAATAGAGTCTTA
The DNA here is from genome assembly GCA_040902445.1 of Cyclobacteriaceae bacterium. GTDB lineage: Bacteria > Bacteroidota > Bacteroidia > Cytophagales > Cyclobacteriaceae > Chryseosolibacter. Next base: position 15,527 of record JBBDXJ010000009.1, read on the forward strand.
TGGACCGAGTCAGGCGGTAATTGAAGCGCTTCCTTATATAGCGCCGTCTCATATAGTTAACTACGACGAGAAAAAACACAATGGATATTTCGAAAAAATAAGTCTGCCTGCTAAATTCATTTTTTACCCTGCGCAATTTTGGCCGCATAAGAATCATAAAATTCTTATTGAAGCGACAAGAATCCTAAAAGAACGATTACCAGATTTTCATTTGTTATTTACCGGCCCAAAAAATCACGCCTTTAGTGAGATTCATAACTACTGTAAAAAATATGACTTACTGAACAATATTACTTTTCTGGACTATGTTCCAAATGATGTCCTGGGAGGATTTTATAAGCGCGCCCGCGCATTGGTTATGCCAACTTATTATGGTCCAACCAATATACCTCCGCTTGAAGCAATTGCCATGGGGTGCCCGGTCGCTGTTTCCGGAATCTATGGAATGCCTGAACAGCTGGGTAATGCCGCATTATATTTTGATAACACGCGATTGGAGGATGTTGTAAAAGTTCTAGAGCAGCTTTGGACTCAAGATAATCTGTGTGCAGAGCTTCGTAAGGTTTCTGAAAAACATTTCCTGAACTGGAATGAGAAGCATTTTAATCTAAGACTTTATGAGATTATTGAAAAACACAGCGTTACTTAAGACACTGATAAAAATATTAACACAGAAAAACAATGACAGTTTCTATTATTACGGTTGTCTATAATAGAAAAACCACCATCGAAAGAGCCATCCGGTCAGTTCTTCAGCAAACTTATCCATCAATAGAATATCTGATTGTTGACGGAGGATCCCGGGACGGAACGCTCGAAGTGATCGAAGCTTACCGCAATAAAATCACTAAAGTAATCTCAGAGAAAGATAAGGGTATGTATGATGCCCTTAATAAGGGAATTCAGCTCGCAACTGGCGACGTCATCGGTGTATTACACTCAGACGACATTTTCTATGCCAACGATTCCATAGAGAAAATTGCCAAGGAATTCATTCTTGACTACAGCCTCCAGTGTGTTTACGGCGACGTTGCTTTCATAAATCCAAACAAAGGAAATAAAATGACCAGGTATTTTTCGTCCGCGAATTTCAGCGTAGACAAGTTCGACAGGGGATTCATGCCCGCCCATCCGTCATTTTTTTGCCGCAAGATTTGTTTTGAACAATTCGGAACCTATAAGTTAAACTATGATATTGCCGCTGACTTCGACCTTTTGGTTCGATTCTTGAAAATACATCGAATAAAAAGCAAATATGTTCCGTTGTGCACTACCTATATGCACACGGGAGGAAAGAGTACTACAGGAATAAAAAGCACGTTAAAGATCAACAAAGAATTTCTACACATTTTAAAAACTCATGGCATAAAAAGTAATTATATCAAACTGTACTCGCGGTATATTCAAAAAGTATTTGAATTCATTTAATGACTTAGTGAGGTCCGGAAAACAAAAAACAAAATTGTAGTACATTCATATTAATACCAACCCAGAATGAAACAAAAGGTTATCCTCATTGGCTTAAATGAACTCAATTTTGAGCTTATTGAAAAATATTGCGAAAAAGGATACTTGCCCAATTTCAAATCTCTTTTTTTGAACCATGGCTATAAACAAACCTCCTCAGAGACGGACCACAATCTCCTTGAACCGTGGATTCAGTGGGTTAGCATTCATACTGGGAAAATGTATGATGAGCATCAGGTGTTCAGATTAGGGGATATCGCTAATAGAACGGATCTAAAACAACTTTGGGAAATAGCCGAAGGAAAAGGACTAAGAGTTGGTGCAATTTCTCCATTTAACGCTAGAAACAATCTAAAAAACCCGGAATTTTTTGTTCCTGATCCATGGACACAAACCCCGCCCAGCGGAAACAACACACTTATAAGTCTATCCAAAGCAATTTCCTTCGCAGTTAACAACAATGCAAATAACAGACTTGGAATAAATTCTGCCATAGCCCTATTAAAAGGGTTTTTGAAGTTTGCGCCAGTCAAAAAATATTTTGACTACACAAGACTCGCTATTTTTAATTTGAAAAGAAAAGCCACTAAAGCTATTATACTGGATAACTTGCTGGCGGACACTTTTATCAGCCTCTGGAAAAAAAACCAACCGGACTTTTCATCTCTGTTTCTTAATGGTGGCGCCCACATCCAACATCATTATATGTTCAATTCGAAAGTTTATAATGGAAACCAGAAAAATCCGGAATGGTATTGCCCTTCTGGAGAAGATCCATTACTTGACATATTGAATGAGTATGACCAGATTGTTAAAGAGGTCATGGGATTGGATTGCAGAGTATTTTTTGCGACGGGACTTCACCAAAAACCTCATACTGAAAATACGTTCTACTGGCGGTTGAACGATCATGTTGCGTTTCTAAATAAGGTACCGGCAAAAGGAATTAAATCAGTAGTACCAAGAATGAGTCGAGACTTTTTAATAGTGGTCACAGATCAGGCTGCAGCAAATGAAATCGAAAAGCAACTGAACAGCATTTATTCTGTCTCCGATAATCAGAAAATATTTTCTGTAGATAATCGCGGCGGAAGTTTATTTGTGGAATTGGTCTATCCTAACGATATCAAGAGCGGTTTTAGTATTAAAATAGGTAACAAACCCCTTGAGCTGGATTTCTCAGAATATGTGTCATTCGTAGCCATAAAAAATGGCGAACATCACAACATTGGATATTTTATTGATACGCTTAAAAAGTCTTCGGCCAGTGAGGAGATCAGAATAAAACAAGTATTTACAGAGATTGTAGACAGTTTTAATTGATTCATGAAGGGACCAGGAAAACTCTACCTATTAAAATATTCCTAATTTCATTTCTTTCCTTATTTTTGGCCTCTCAGACCCTGGATTATGGCCATACAGCTTGCCGCTGCTATAACCTCATTCGTAATTGCGTTCCTGATCGTACCGGTCATTATCAAATATTCGCTTAAGAGAAATTTGCTTGACATTCCCGGACGTAGGAAGATCCACAAGAAGGTAACCCCTTCCATGGGCGGCATCGCTATATTTTGCGGGTTCTTCATCTCGTCACTAATCTGGCTCGACGTTATGTGGAGCGAAATCAAGTTCATCCTCGTAGCCTTATTCGTAATTTTCTTTATCGGCGTAAGGGACGATCTCGTGCCGTTGAGGGCTATTCTCAAACTCATTGGACAGATCCTCGCCGCAAGCCTCCTCGTTTTCCTCTTTGACCTTCGACTGGATTCCCTTTATGGAATCTTCGGCATCAACGACCTCCCCGATGGCATAAGCTACATCTTTACCATCTTCACCATTATCATTATCACCAATTCCTTCAACCTCATAGACGGCCTCGATGGCCTTGCGGGAACCATTGCCATCATTTCCTTATTCTGCTTCGGAACCTGGTTCTATCTTATTGGCGACAACACCTTCGCGATCCTGTCTTACACAATGCTCGGGGCCATACTCGCCTTCCTGATCTTCAACTGGGAACCCTCCGAAGTGTTCATGGGAGACACCGGGGCACTGGTCATCGGTATGTTGCTCGCCATCCTCGCTATCCATTTCATCAATGTCAACTATGAACTACCTCTGGATTCACCTTATAAATTTCACTCATCAATAGGAACAGCAGCCTGTTTTATCATTATTCCGCTTGTCGATACGTCAAGGATCATTATTCTGCGACTGATAAAAGGCAAATCCCCCTTTAAACCAGACAAAAGCCATATTCACCATGCCATTATGCGCATGGGAAAAACACATAGCCAAACAACATTGATCCTCGCCGGAACACACCTCTTTTATATCGCGATGGCTCTGACTCTTCATGAGCTCTCTGAACGTTATACACTTTTGGCCGTGTTCGGCCTTTCAATCGCGCTCAGTGTGACCCTTGACAGACTTATCCTGAAAAAACTGGATGTCAAGGAAGTTCCGGATTAAATGCCCTCATGTTAGCACAGCTAAGGCTATAATAGCTGACTTACAATGCGCCTTAGCGGTTCCGGGCCAAAGTGTTTTACGTAGGCGTGCCTTTGCGTGACGCTTATTTTGGTCTCTGGAATTGGCCTCTTGCACTACCGCATTCCCCCCAAAAACACTATTTTTGCCCGTCACTTAGTACTATGGAAATCCGGATTCAAAATCTTTTAAAAGAAGTCAAACAATTCGCCGCCGCTGACAAGCAAAGTCTGGAAACCTTCCGGCTGAAATATATCAGCAAAAAAGGAGCTATTGGCGAATTGTTTGACGAATTGAAACAGCTATCCGCGGACAAGAAAAAGGAAGCTGGAAAAATTCTCAATGACCTTAAAAAAGCTGCTGAAGAGAAATTTTCGGAAATGGCAAAGTCACTTGAAACGTCACAGGCAGGCAATGCTGATATCGATCTCACGTTACCGCCGGTTCCGAACAAGGCAGGCAACCTCCATCCGCTTTCTTTAACCAAATACCGCATCATTGAGATCTTTGAACGACTTGGATTTAATGTTGCCGACGGGCCGGAAATTGAAGACGACTGGCATAATTTTTCCGCGCTCAATTTTCCGCCCAACCACCCGGCGAGGGAAATGCAGGATACTTTCTTTATCGAAAAGACTAATAAAGAAGGCGGTGATGTACTTCTGAGGACACATACTTCCAATGTGCAGATCAGATTGCTGCAGAATCAAAAGCCACCAGTGCGCGCCATCATGCCTGGAAGAGTTTACAGGAATGAAGCTATCTCTGCCAGGGCACACTGCTTCTTCCACCAGGTTGAAGGTTTATACCTTGACCGGAATGTAAGCTTCGCCGATCTCAAACAAACACTGTTTCACTTTGCAAAAGAAATGTATGGCAAAGATATCCAGCTGAGGTTGCGGCCCTCCTTCTTCCCTTTTACCGAACCGAGTGCAGAGATCGACGTCACCTGCCTGATCTGCAAGGGAGAAGGCTGTGTGGTGTGCAAACGCAGTGGCTGGGTTGAAATCGCGGGCGCTGGTATGGTGCATCCAAACGTGCTGCGCAATTGTGGTGTAGATCCCGAGGAATTCACAGGCTTTGCTTTTGGTATGGGCATCGAACGCGTAACACAATTGCGTTATCAGGTAAATGATCTCAGGTTGTATTCGGAAAACGATATCCGTTTTCTCCGCCAGTTTCAAAGCGAAGGGATTGTATGATCAACAGGATAAGAAAAATAGCAGTCATAGGTTCCGGAACGATGGGCCAGGGTATCGCACAGGTGTGCGCGGCCGCCGGATACCAGGTACTTTTATACGATATCCAATCCGCACTTATCAAAGATGCCATTGTACGCCTTCGAAAAAATCTGGAATCGCTGGTAGAGAAAAAGAAAATCACCTCACAGGAATCAGAGGGAATCGTTAACAGGATCACCTCAGTCAGCGATTTCAGACAACTTCAGGTCGACCTCGTAATTGAAGCGGTGATCGAAAATCTCGAGGTGAAACAAAAGATCTTTCAGGAGATTGAAAAACTAAATGATAAGGATTGTATTCTGACTACAAATACTTCCTCGATTCCTGTCACGCGCATCGGTGCGGCGCTTAAACATCCAAACCGGTTCGCAGGTTTGCATTTCTTTAATCCCGCCCCGGTCATGAAGCTCGTGGAAGTGATACGCGGGGCATCCACCTCGCAAGCTACCATTCAGGTGTTAATGGACTTTTCCACACAGCTGAACAAACAATGCGTACTCGCACAAGATTCCCCTGGCTTTATCGTTAACCGGGTAGCAAGGCATTTTTACCTGGAACCGTTGAAGATCGTTGAAGAACAAACAGCAGACTTCAGGACGGTTGATGCGCTTATGAAATCCACCGGATTCAAGATGGGACCGTTTGAACTCATGGACTTCATCGGAATTGACGTCAATTTCTCTGTCACACAGTCGATGTACAATTCGTTTCACCAGGAACCAAAATTCCGTCCGAGCAGGATCCAGCAACAAAAGGTTGATGCAGGACACCTGGGCAGGAAGACGGGCAGGGGGTTTTACGAGTACTGAGTTTCGAAAGGTTTGAAAGTCTGAAAGGTTGCCGGTTGCCAGTTGCCGGTTGCCAGTTTGTGCATGTTTATTTAAGTGCGGGCTTTACGGATAGCGTATTGTGAAAAGTTGAGAGGTTTGAAAGGTAAAAAGGAAATAAGGGCATAGGGGCATAGGGGCATAATGGAAATGAAAAAAATATTCATTTATATAATGATCTTGGGATTGGCGGGATGTGAGCCTGACCTGAGTGATGACCCGATTCCATGGCAACCATTTGACGTCATTAATATAAATTTAAATTTACCGGAATATATAGAAGTAAAAAAGGATGGTGGAAGCATGTATCTTGATGGCGGCGTTCGGGGCATTATTCTGTATCGGCAGAATGTTTCCAATTATTTAGCATACGAACAGAACTGTTCATTTCAGCCAAACAGCGCATGCGCAACGGTACAGATACACGACTCCACCCTCTTTATGTTTTGTGCTTGCTGTTCCTCCTCTTTTGATTTCAACACGGGATTGCCCACTGGCGGAACAGCCTGGAGGCCCTTGCGCCAATACGCGACTTCCCTGGACGGCTCAACCCTTATCATCACCGATCAGATCGTCGAGTGATCGGTGAAGCAATACTGCAATATTATTCGGTGATGTGCTCTGTGCTGGCCGTGGTCCGCGAATAACAGGCAACCGGAAACCGGCAACTGGCAACCTTTTTACGCCATCAATTTATTGATCACATCATCGACACTGATGCCCTCCGCCTCGGCCTTGAAATTACGGACGATGCGATGACGTAAAACAGGTTTTGCGATCGCCTGGACATCTTCGATGTCCGGAGAATATTTTCCGTTCAGAAGTGCGTTGCATTTTGCGCCCATCACCAGATATTGTGAGGCTCTCGGACCAGCACCCCATTCAAGGTATTCATTGGCTACGGAAGAGCCGCCATTCACGCCCGGCCTGGATTTGTTGGCCAAACCCACGGCATATTCTATGACATTATCAGGAACCGGTACTCTGCGCACGAGATGCTGAAAAGTTGCGATCTCCTGACCGGTAAGTATTTTATTTACTGTAAATGTTTCATCGGAGGTCGTTGCTTTCACAACATCCACTTCATCCTTAAAGGCCGGATAGGTCAGCAAGATATTAAACATGAACCGGTCGAGCTGCGCTTCGGGTAAAGGATAAGTTCCTTCCTGTTCAATCGGGTTCTGTGTAGCAAGTACAAAGAAAGGTCTTGGCAATTCATATCGCATACCGGCAATAGTAACTGAATATTCCTGCATGGATTCAAGCAGGGCTGCCTGCGTTTTCGGCGGCGTGCGGTTGATCTCGTCTGCCAAAACAATATTGGCAAACACTGGTCCCTTCACGAATTTGAAATTTCTTTCTTTATCCATCGTCTCTGCGCCTACAATGTCGGAGGGCATCAGGTCGGGAGTGAACTGGATTCTCTTGAATTGAAGGTCGAGTGCGGTAGCAATAGTGTGCACGAGCAGCGTTTTCGCCAGTCCCGGCACACCGATCAACAGGGAATGGCCCTGACAAAAGATCGCAGTAAGCACCTGCCTCACAACTGCATCCTGCCCGATAACGATTTTCGAAATTTCCGCTTTGAGATCCTGATAAGAAGTGGCCAAAGCATTGGCTGCCTCGACCTCTGTTGAAAATTTAGTCATGTATAGTTATTTTGCCTTTCGCTTCCTTTAAAGTTTTCAAACGAATTACAGGGGCTAAAGTTCTTCACCCAGACGTTCTACTTTTGTAATAAAATATTTGGTATCCCCCCGCCAGGGGAATAATGCATATCGGGATACATAATGAAGATTTACACGTTCTCCACTCAAAGCCACCGTTTGAAGATCCTGTATCACCTGCTCATCTGTGGCTGACACTGAAAAATCAAAAGCCTCCATTATCGGGTTCGCTCCCTTAAAAGCGCCAAATGTTTGAACATTCAGCTGCCCTTCGTAGGTCTTAAATATCATCCCTTTTTTGCTGATCCTAAGTACCGTTCCAGCCCGTACTCCTTCATCATAAACACCCCAGTAAGCGAGGCAAAGAAAGGCAATAGCCAGTATAACCGCAGCTACCATGGTGATTTTAATTACCCTGCGCGTGGTTTGGGCAATCCGCGCTCCAAAAGTCTGGTACTGCATGATTAATGGGATTTCACTAAAATAAGAAAACAATCATAAAGCAGAAAGCTAACTGCAGAAGCGGTTGTGGACTGTCGACCAAGGACTTTTCAGACCGTCATGATCTCTGCCTCCTTTTTCTTCATTTGCGCATCGATCTTGCTGATATATTCATCTGTGAGCTTCTGTACTGTATCTTCAGCGCGTTTTACATTATCTTCCGATACGCCTTTGACCTTTTTTAAATGTTCATTGGTCTCCTTCCGGATGTTTCTGACGCTGACCCGTCCGTGTTCACATTCGTGGCCGACCTGTTTCACTAGTTGTCTTCTGCGCTCTTCCGTGAGCATCGGTATATTGATAATGATTTGCTGCCCGTCATTCTGGGGATTCAGACCCAGATTGGACGTTAAGATCGCTTTTTCAATTTCAGGAATAATACCTTTTTCCCACGGCCTTATAAATATACTTCGGGCATCTGGAGTAGTCATTGATGCTACCTGGTTGAGGGGTGTCATTGCCCCGTAGTAAGAAACCATGACGCCATCAAGCATGGCGGGGTTTGCTTTACCCGCGCGGATCTTGGTTAGCTCGGAAGCCAGATGATTCAGCGCTTTTGACATCAGGTCTTTGGCTTCATCCAGATATAGATCAAGTTCGTCCATAAGGTGAAATGATTACAGTAAATATAGATATTGTTGCTTATCCTTTCCATCCGCCTTGGGAAAAACCCAGACGTCTTTTTTCCCAAGAACGTTCCAGCCGCATGAACGGACTTTCAGCTTTCAGCTTATAAGGGTTCCGGCTTTGCCTCCTTTAACGATCTTCAACAGATTGCCTTTTTTGTTCATATCGAAAACAATGATCGGTAATTTGTTCTCCATGCACAGCGTAAAGGCCGTCATATCCATGATGTTGAGATTTTTTTCGTACGCTTCCTGAAACGAAAGGCTTTCGAAGCGAGTGGCATCGGGAAATTTCTCGGGGTCGGCCGAATAGACACCGTCCACCCGTGTCCCCTTCAGCACAACATTGCATTGTGTTTCAATAGCTCTTAAACTCGCCGTTGAATCGGTAGTAAAATACGGATTACCGATTCCTGCGCCAAAGATGACAATTCTTCCTTTTTCAAGGTGGCGAATAGCTCTGCGCCGGATAAATGGTTCGCACACCTGCTCCATGTTGATTCCAGACATCAAGCGGGTATATAATCCGTGTCGCTCCAGGGCGCTTTGCAAAGCCATGGCGTTGATCACGGTAGCCAGCATTCCCATGTAATCACCCTGAACCCTGTCAATCCCAAGGGCTTCAGCCTGCCCTCCTCTGAATATATTTCCACCTCCTATAACAATAGCAATTTCAACACCTTCCTGCCTGACTGCCTTGATCTCATCGCAATATTGTTCCAACATCGCAGGGTTGATGTTGGTACTTTTTGATGATCCCTGCAACGATTCACCACTGACCTTAAGCAGAATGCGTTTGTATTTACTCATAGATTTTTTAACAACATTTTCCCGGTTTTAAGCTAATTTCGGCTGAGTACAGCATCCAATCTTTCTAAACAAATTGTGCAAATATAGGGAAGTAATAAAATTACGGGAGATTAAAATTCAATAAGCACCTGATTTTTTTCCACGCCCTCTCCCATTTTTACCTTCACAGACTTCACCCTTGCATCTCCGGGGGCCTTGATTATATTCTCCATTTTCATGGCCTCCAGGATCAATAGGGTATCACCGGCTTTAACCTCGTCACCATCTTTTACTTTTAGGTCGATGATCAGGCCTGGCATGGGGGCCCTGACATTGTTGACCCTGGCTCCGGCGTTCGCATTCATCCCCATTTTTTCGAGAAGCACATCAAACTTATCCTTTAAAACGACGGGGTACTTTCTGCCGTTGATTTTAATAGTAAAACGTTTTCCTGCCGCGTCCCTTTCAACCACCTCAGCCCGATAACTTTGTTGGTTCATCAAAATATGAAAATACCGTCCTTCAATTTCGCTCACATCCCAATTGACAGTTTTTCCATTCACGGTGAAGCCACTATCCGTGATCACAATTTCAAATTCCTGATTGTTAACCTGCGCGGTGTACATGGCTCAAAAGTAAAATTCTCACGGTATAATTCATATTTATTGTTAAATTTGTGCGTCCTCAAATAGTGAGGAAAAGGGGTGCCTAAAAACAACGGGCTGAGAATATACCCATAGAACCTGATGCCGGTAATGCGGCCGAAGGGAGGCAAGGTCTGCCTGCAGCACGAAAGTCCTCACCGCAGACCGGGTTAAACAAACGCACTGCATTCCCCTGTGTAGTGCAGGTTTAAACAAATCAATCATGTTAAAAAAATTTTTTGTACGTCGTAGAGACAAGGCCTGCCTTGTCTCTGTCCCGATCACAATTTTTTTGTTGCTGTCTTCATTCACCTACGGGCAGCATTCAGTCTCGGGCGTGGTGCGTGATGCCGAAACGAATGAATCCCTGGTCAATGCAACGGTCCAGGTAAAGGATACAGATCTTACACTTACCGATCCATTCGGCCGGTTCCGGTTCGGCAATGTTTCCGCAGGCAAGATCGTTGTTGTCGTCACTTACGTCGGCTACAAAGATCAGGAACAAACCCTTGATATATCCGCGGATGCCGAACTGGAGATAATGATGGAGCCTGTTTCCATTATCACCGATGCTGTAGTCGTCAGGGCTACACGCGCGACGGGAATAACACCAACCACGTTTACAAACATTACAAGAGAAAAGATCGAAGCTCAAAATTTCGGTCAGGATGTTCCCTTTCTTCTGAACTGGACCCCATCAGTGGTCACCACTTCAGATGCCGGAACCGGAATAGGATATACAGGGATTCGCATCCGCGGAAGCGACCCGACGCGAATAAATGTCACCATTAACGGGATACCGTACAACGACAGTGAATCCGCAGGAACATTCTGGGTCGACATCCCGGATATTGCTTCTTCGGCGGAAAGCATCCAGATACAACGCGGAGTGGGGACTTCCACAAACGGCGCCGGAGCATTCGGCGCAACGATCAACCTGCAAACCAATCTGAGACGCGATGAGCCATATGCTGAAGTCAGCAACGCATTCGGTTCGTTCAATACCCGAAAACACACCTTTAACTTCGGAACGGGATTGATCAATGATCATTTCGCCGTGGATGGCCGGCTTTCAAAAATTGCTTCCGATGGCTTCATCGACCGCGCATTCAGCGATCTGCAGTCGTATTATTTCTCCGGAGGATACTACTCCGAAAAAACCATGCTGAAGGCTCTCTTCTTCGGTGGAAAGGAACGAACCTACCAAAGCTGGTACGGTGTTCCGGAATCGCGACTTAAGAATGACACAGATGCGATGCTTGTAACAGCGACGAACGAGGGATGGAACGAAGAACAAACGAATAATTTGTTGCAATCCGACAGCCGCACTTTCAATCCCTACCTTTACGACAATCAGGTTGATGACTACAGACAAGACCATTATCAATTGCATTTTTCACATCAGCCCCTGTCTGCGTTTACGATAAACGCATCATTGCATTACACTCCCGGAAAAGGGTATTATGAAGAGTACCGCTATGAAAATAATTTTGCGGATTACGGTCTGCCTGATCTAATAATCGATGATGATGAAAGCGCCGCCGAAAACGACACGATCACTACCACAGACCTGATTCGGCGGAGGTGGCTCGATAATGATTTCTATGGTTTTACCTGGTCGCTGAATTATGACGTGAATGACTGGAACATTATTGCCGGCGGCGCGTGGAACCGTTATGATGGCAACCACTTTGGCCAGATCGTCTGGTCTTCCCGGGCAAGTGTGCCGCATGAGCACACCTATTATTTTAACAACGGCGATAAGCGTGATCTCAATACTTACGTGAAAGTGAATTACCAGTTTTCCGATAGATTAAATGTCTTTGCAGATCTTCAATTCCGGAAAATAAATTATGAAGTTTCCGGGACGGAAAACAATCTCCGCCAGGTAGAGGTGAACGCGCAATTCAATTTTTTCAATCCGAAAGCAGGCCTCACGTATTCACTGTCAGACGAAAGCCAGTTGTACGCTTCCTACGCCGTTGCCAACCGCGAACCTGTCAGAGACGACTTTCTGGATTTTGAAGGGAACAGCCCTGAACATGAAACCTTGAAAAATCTCGAAGTCGGTTACCGGGGAAGCGGGAAAGCACACACCATTCAGGTAAACTATTATCTTATGAACTACACCAATCAATTGGTCCTTACGGGAGAACTAAATGACGTCGGCGCTTTTATCAGAACCAACGCAGGAAAAAGCTATCGCATGGGCTTTGAACTGCAGGGAATGTTAAAAGTATCCGACAAGCTGCTGTGGAATGGAAACGTTACAGTGAGCAGAAATAAAATTCAGGAGTATAAAGAAATAATGGAAGATTACGGTCCCGGTTTCAGCGGATTCGGCCTCATGGAAAAAACTTTTAAAGACACGGATATTGCATTTTCCCCCGCGTTGATCACGGGCTCTTCCCTGTCCTTTCGCCCTTTTAAAGATGCGGACATTACGCTGCTGACAAAATACGTAAGTGACCAGTACCTCGATAATACAGCGAACGATGGCCGTAGCATTGCCGCCTACCTTGTTAATGATCTGCGTTTTAGTTATTCCTGGCATCCGTCATTTGTAAAGGAAATTAATTTCAGCTTGCTCATTAACAATATCTTTGATGAAGCGTATGAATCGAATGGTTTTACCTACGGATATCTGGCCGGGCTCACCGAATACCGTGAAAATTTCTATTACCCGCAGGCGGGCCGGAATTTTATGGGAATGATCGGGATAAAATTGTGATCGATTATCCTTCCTCTGTCAGATTGCTTCAACTTGCGGTAGACAACCGGGTTCGACTGGCGATCTCGGAATGCAGCTTAGCGAATTTATTCTACCTTTCTTTTGATATCTATAAAATCAAAGATGCCATTTCAAAACTTTCAGATAAATCCTTCACTTCCCGTTTATACTCCTGACGAATTCATGAAAGGCCTGGCATAGCAGGATTTTTGATAGTGGGTTTTGTTCCGAAAATTTTCACGATCATAGAGTTATTGGACTCCCTCAATACTTCAAACTGCCGGCCTGCTCCTGCCATTCGCATGGACCGAAAGCCTGATAAAAACAGTACCTTTGAAAATAATCCCAGCCGTTTTCCATGGATGCAAAATTCCGCTTAAAAAGATTTGTTGTTTCATTTGCACGGCTCACGCGGGTGTGGAATCTCGTCATTATTGCCTTTGCCCAATATTTTACGGCTGCCTTTTTGATCGACATGAAAACAGTTTTAGATCCCCGCCTTTTTATTCTTTCCACATCAACGGTGCTGATCGCTGCCGCCGGTTACACTATTAACGATTACTACGACATTAAGATTGATCTTATCAATAAACCACAACGGGTGGTGATTGGCAAAAGCATAACCCGCCGCTACGCCATCCTGTTTCATACGCTTTTATCCGTAGCCGGCGTTGTTTTGGGATTATTTCTGAGCTGGAAAATTGCAGCGGTAAATTTTGCTTCTGCCACCGTTCTGTGGTGGTATTCCAATGATCTGAAGCGGCAACCCTTTATCGGAAATCTTGTGGTAGCCCTTCTTACAGGCATTGCCATCTGGCTCGTTGACTCCTTATATAAGACAGGTCACATGCTCATCATCACCTACGCCGGCTTTGCGTTCTTTATGACCCTGATCCGCGAGATCATCAAGGATATGGAAGACCTTAAAGGCGATCATACTTTTGGATGCCAGACGCTCCCTATCGTCTGGGGTATGCGCAAGACAAAATATTTTATTTATGCCATTCTCGCCATCTTCCTTATGACCGTGATGCTCTTGAATTTTTACTACGGAAATCTGCCGTTGCATTACCTTTTGATTTTCTTATTTCTCCCTTTATTGTGGTTCCTCATCCGCCTTATCAGGGCAGACACAAAAAAAGATTTCGCATGGCTGAGCAGTTTTTGCAAAATCATACTGCTGTTGGGCATTTTCAGCATGGCCTTTATTTGATTGCATCATTCTTTTCCCTTTTTTGCATCCTAATATTTGCGGTCATGTCGTCAAAAAAATTCAGGGTGGCGGTATTTGCTTCGGGGAGCGGCACCAATGCGGAGGAGGTGTTCAAATATTTTAAGAACCATTCATCCATTGACGTGGTCCTGCTGTTGAGCAACAAGCCGAGCGCTTTCGTCTTGCAGCGCGCGAAAGACCACGGGATCAAAAGTGTGGTTTTCAACCGCCAGGAATTCCAGGACGGAACTCTTATTCGTTCCGAACTCGACAATGCGCGCGTGACCAATATCGTACTAGCCGGATTTTTATGGCTTATCCCCGACTACCTTCTCAAAAGTTTTCCCGGCAGGATCATCAACATTCATCCCGCGTTGTTGCCAAAGTACGGAGGCAAAGGCATGTACGGGTTAAAAATACATCAAGCCGTTAAAGCCGCCCGCGAACGGGAAACCGGGATCACCATCCACGTAGTCAATGACCGGTACGACGAAGGTAGAATATTGTTTCAGGGAAAATGCCCTGTGAGTGAAGATCAAACGCCGCAGGAAATTGCATCCTGTGTGCTGAGGCTGGAGCATGAGCACTATCCGAAGGTGATTGAAAAATGGATTTTGTCTTAGAGACAAGGCCTGCCTGCCCGTCCGAAGTTTTAGCGAAGGCGGGCCTTGTCTCCGCCATGCCAAAAATCGGTTGCCAGTGTGGGATATCACCGGCCATCCGGCAACTGGCAACCGGTAACTGATTTCACCACACCGCATACGCCCTCACGGGAAACGTACCAACACCTTTGAACTTCGGGGGTACAGCGTTGAAGTGAAAATGTTTCTTGGGCAATTCGCGGAGATTGCAAAGGTGTTCAACGATGAGGATACCCGCTTTCAGTAACACCGAATGGACAGGGCGACTTCTGCCGCGCGTGTCGTCGATGTTGTGAGAATCAATACCAACGAGAGCCGCGCCCTGATCTCTTAAATAAACGGCGGCCTCCTCGGTAAGATAAGGATGCTTTTCAAAGTACGTATCAGTTCTCCAGTGCTCACTCCAGTTGGTATTAACCAGTACCGCTTTGCCCCGGACGTCCTTCATCTCAAAAAATTTGCGGCCGACCTCTATACCATTTCTGTAATTGGCTTCAATCAAAACACCCTCGAGGTTGGCACATCGGTACAATGTTATTTCACTGAGATCCTCGCCGTTTTCGTATCGATGGAAAGGGCAATCCAGGTAGGTTCCGGTATTGGCCACCATTTCGATCTTCCCTATTTGAAATTCTGTTCCCGCCTCATATAACTCCCTCGATCGTTCGCGGCTCAGGTAATCGCACACAAGCGGAGCGGGCAGACCTTTGTAAGTGATCATTCCTGACTCAATGGTGTGGCTGAGATCAATAAAATTTACCGGCATAGCACAATCATACTTTTTGCTTCGGAATCAATTCAAAATCCTGCGCTTTTGGAAATCTTTCAAATACATCAATAACGAACGGACTGGGCACAGCAAGTTTTCGCTTCGCGAGATCGATCCAGGCGCCGTCAATATTGATAATGGCTGCAAGCGATCCATCGCCCTTTATTAAATGATGTCTTAAGCTCCACCGCGCAAAATCCTCCCGGCATTTGACCATCTCCACGTCAATAGTGATCGTATCCTCAAACATGATCTCGCGTTTAAATATACCTTCTTCCCGGAAAAGTACAGGACCGATCATTAACTCCTCAAGTTTTTTCATAGTCAACCCCTGCGCACTCAACGCATTCATGCGCATGGAAGCTCCATAATCATAATACACTGAATGGCGCAAATGTCTGTTGGCATCAATATCAGCCCAACGGATCTGAACGGCTTGTTTAAACATAGAGGGGTATAGGGTATATAAGGTATAGGGAATACGGTGGATGGAAGAAAAAGGTTGAAAGGTAAGGTTGAAAGGTAAGGTTTGAAGAGTCTGAAATGTTTATTGTGTTTTTAAGCGTAACTAATTAATATTCAATATTATACAATGTGGTAGTATTTGAATTTTCCGCTTCTGTAACTCAATGTATACGCCTTCACAACAAAAAACCCACGCAACCCTCAAAATCCCAATACAGACAAGAACAACGGCGCAAAACAATTTAGCCGCACGCCCAACTCGCCACTCACCATTCACCACTCACCAAACCAACCCTCACGGCGTATTCACTTCATTAAAGCTTCCCCCCGCATCATCCGTCCAACTCATCGGATAATTTTTATCCAGGAACTCAAGAGAGTCTTTCGTCAAATGCAGGGGCCGGAAAGTATCTATCATCACGGCGAGTTCATGGGTTTCTTTTGCGCCAATACTTTTCTCCACCGTCCCTGGATGCGGACCATGAGGTAAACCGCCGGGGTGTAGTGTAAACGACCCGCGTTCAATTCCCCGACGGCTCATAAAATTTCCTTCGGCGTAATACAATACCTCATCGCTATCGATGTTGCTGTGGTTGTATGGTGCCGGGATCGACAGCGGATGATAATCAAATAACCTTGGCACAAAGGAGCAAATGACAAAGTTGCGTCCCTGAAAAGTCTGATGGACGGGCGGGGGTTGGTGAATGCGACCAGTGATCGGCTCAAAATCATGAATAGAAAATGCATAGGGCCAGAGGAAACCATCCCACCCCACAAGATCTAACGGGCTGTGTTCATATACGTATTGATGGAGAAATCCCTGCTTCTTGATCTTGACCAGGAATTCTCCTTTGCTCGTATCGGTGATCAATTCATGTGGCGGACGAATGTCGCGCTCACAGTAGGGCGCATGCTCCAGTAACTGGCCCAGCTGGTTGCGGTATCGCTTTACAGTTTCCACAGGCGAGGCAGATTCAATGATCAATAATCGGAGAGGGCTTTCATCAAACTCAAGTTTGTAGATCACCGTGCGGGGAATCACCACATAATCGCCCTGTCTGATCTCCAGTTTGCCAAACTGCGAGATGAGTGAGCCCTTGCCGTCGTGAACAAAAAGAACTTCGTCGCCTTCAGCATTTTTATAAAAATAATCCATCCGGCGCTGGCGGGGCGAACAGATAGAGATCGAACAATCGCTGTTGGTCAACAACACCTTTCGCGCGCTGAGAAAATCATCTCCCGTGGTCACAACCTTTGACGTGTTGAGATGCGTCTGACGCAAAGCATAGTCTTCGATTCTTTTTGCTCCGTACGCCACCGGGTCTTTTAGTCTTTTTATCCGTGTCGGAGGGTTTATATGGTAGAGGATGGAACATATTCCGGAAAACCCTTCCGAACTGACCACCTCCTCTTTATACAAGCTCCCATCAGGTTGCCTGAACTGCGTGTGCCGCTTGGGTGGTATGCTGCCGAGTCGATGGTAGTACATAAATTCTTTTTACGTGAGTCCGCTGCCCTCACATTTCGGATCTGTTCAATTCCGGGATACGGTCAAACATTTTTATCGCCTGCATAAATACTTCATTTGTCTCATTAATTACGGGATAGTATCCTTCATTTCCCCATATTTTGCGGGCGATCTGCGCTTTCACGTGCACTCTGAATAATTTTTTCTTTTCACGTACCTCAGGGTAGTCGGCCTCGACCGTGTTGCGTTCGCCGGTTTCAACCAGGTCGTTTAACATCTGATCGCTCACCACGAATTTTGACAGGAAAGTCTCAAAGCCTTTGCTCTCAAGTTCCGTTTTATTTTTTTCTGCGTAATTAAAAGTGTATTCCTGCAGTGCTGTGGAGTTGTAGAGTTCATTCAGGTAGTGGCTGTTTAGTGTCGTATCAAGGGGAACGAAATAATCCGGCATAATACCGCCACCGCCATAAACCGTGCGACCATTTAACGTGAGGAACTCCAGTGAATCATTTACTTTAATACTATCTGCGTGGAAGAATTCCCCGTGATTATAACGGCTGATAATGTCGCGGGCATATTCATCGCCATCCTGATAAGGTTTCTGGATTGAACGACCGCTTGGGGTGTAATACCTTGAGATGGTGAGGCGAAGTTCGGAGCCATCGCTAAGGTCAAAAGGTGATTGAACCAGACCTTTTCCAAAGCTGCGGCGGCCGACAACCAGGGCGCGGTCATTATCCTGTAAAGCGCCTGCAAGGATCTCGGAAGCCGACGCGCTGCCTTCGTTAACCAGCACGATCACATCACCTGTTTCAAATTCTCCTTTGTCGGTAGCAAAAGCTTCAGCATTGTAACGACGTTCCTTTCCTTTTTGTGAAACAATCTTTTTTCCCGTGGGCAAAAACTCATCGGCCATCTGGATCGCCACATTCATATATCCACCGGGATTGCCCTGAAGATCGAGCACGAGTTTTTTCATACCTTTTTCCTTTAAGGATGTCAGCCCTTGCTGGAACTCATCAAAAGTTGTTGCTGAAAACCGGTTTACTTTAATATACCCGATCTCATGGTCGACCATATAAGAAACGTCAACCGAATATTGGGGAATCTTATCGCGGATGATGGTGTATTCAATTTCTTTTTCACCCCTCAGGATGGTGACCTCCACTTCAGTACCACGCGGGCCTTTCAAAGCTTTCATCACACCGGCATTGTTGATGCCGACTCCAGCGATATTTTTGCCATTTACCGCGATGATCTTGTCTCCCGCCTGGATACCGAGCGCTTCGGAAGGTCCGCCGCTCAGGGGCGTGAGCACCACGATAGTATCATCAAAAATATTGAATTCCACCCCGATGCCGTCAAAATTGCCTCTGAGGTCTTCATTTGCAGCAATTCGCTCCGAGACTGGTATATAAGAGGAGTGCGGGTCGAGTTTATGCAATATTTCCTGGATAGCTTCATCGACCAGGACACTGGTGTTGACTGAATCCACATACTCTTCCTTTATCTGGGTAAGGATTTCGCGGATCTTTTGAACATCCTTATTTACATCCGAGGCACTTTTTCCTGTGTTTAAAGTGGCTCCAACGAACACGCCGGCAGCCAGGCCCAGGCAAAGCACGATAGGAAGCCGCACCTGATATTTTGAATTCTGTCTCATATACGAAATTTAATACAACTATTGCATAATGCTAAAATAAATGGTTGGCATGAAAATCTACAGATTGTGGCAAATGCACTGCCACAAAATGGTTTTTTTTCTTTTAACTACAGCTTTCTGACTATATTTACCTTTATCAATGGATAAGTCTGCCCTTAAAAATACGACCATTCAGGAACTGGTTGATCAAAACTACGTCCACGGATATGTGCTGTTTTATCTGGGAATCCGTTTTTATGAATATTCCGAACTCACCCTTGTGGAGGTATGCGCCCAGCGCGGATTAAAGGTAGAACAGATTGTCAGGGAGTTGGAATCTCCCACCCATTTAGAAGAAGCTGATCTTCCACTGATCTCCTATCCTATCGACCTGATCATCGAATATCTCAAACATTCGCATTTTCTTTTTATCAAGCATAAAC
The DNA here is from genome assembly GCA_040902445.1 of Cyclobacteriaceae bacterium. GTDB lineage: Bacteria > Bacteroidota > Bacteroidia > Cytophagales > Cyclobacteriaceae > Chryseosolibacter. The sequence goes on from JBBDXJ010000009.1 coordinate 35,151, forward strand.
TTCCCTACATCGCCAGGCTTGTGGAAAGCTTTAAAGCCTGCCCGACCGAAAACGGCACGTTCGGGCGGGCCCAACACGATGATTACCTGCAGGTAGAAAGGGACCTCAAAATGGTTTTCCCTCTTTTCGTTGAGGATTTTATTGAACACATCTACGAAGAAGAAGATACGCTTTTCCATTATATCCTTGCTTTAGAAAAAGCGTCCAAAGGAAAATTTTCACCTGGAAAACTTTTTTATCTGATGGAGAAAAATTCTGTCCAGAAGTTTGCAATGGAGCACGAGGCGCATGATGATGAGATGGAAGGGATCAGAAAGATCACAAAGGATTACAAGCTTCTGGATCGCGCGCCCCTTCACGTCAAAGTCATTTATAATGAATTAAAGGCTTTTGAAAAAAGTCTGATCACGCATGCCCGGATAGAAAATGAAATTCTGTTTCCCAAAGCGATGGGTATCGAAAGCAAAGTCAGGAAACGTTTCTTTGATCTGGGTAAATTCAATTAGTGTTTTCGGGGTTTTTAATTTTTCCTTTCTGCTAACGCGATCATGGGCAGAGTCCTCGCAATTGATTATGGATTAAAACGAACCGGTATTGCGGTCACCGATCCTCTGCGGATTATAGCAACCCCCCTGGAAACAGTACTCACCCATGCCTTGCTCAATTTTCTGAAGGCTTATACGCAGCGAGAACCTGTCGATGAGTTTGTTATCGGCATGCCTCGCACTTTGAAAAATAAGGATTCAGAAATTGCCCCCCAGGTCCGAAAATTTGTTGTGGAATTAAAAGCGGCTTTTCCCGAAAAACCTGTTCACGAAGTAGACGAACGTTTCACGAGCAGCATGGCAAAACGGGCAATGATCGAGGGAGGAATGAAAAAAAAGGACCGGCAGATAAAAGGCAACGCCGACAGGATCAGTGCGACAATAATCCTGCAATCGTTCCTGAACACAATTAAACGAACGTAGAGACAAGGCCTGCCTTGTCTCCTGCGGGCAGATTATTTTTATTATTTTTGCGCAATGATCTATCCTATAGTCATGTATGGCGATCCCGTGCTGCGGCAGCGGGCAAAAGACATCGAGCCCGGAACCGATATCAAGCAGTTGGTGAGCGACATGTTTGAAACCCTCAATGGAGCAAACGGTATTGGTCTTGCTGCTGCGCAGATCGGGAAAAGTTTGCGTCTCTTTATTGTTGATGGCACCTCGCTGGAGGATGACACGGGCATGGTTGATTTTAAAAAAGTTTTTGTCAATGCTGAAATGATTGAAGAAGCTGGTATCCCCTGGGAATTCGAAGAAGGCTGTTTGAGTATTCCCAATATCCGTGAAAAGATCTCCCGCAAAGAACATTTAAGGATCCGTTATTACGATGAGAACTGGAATCTGTTCGAAGAGGAATACGATGGAATGAAAGCACGTATCATCCAGCATGAATACGATCATATAGAAGGCAAGATGTTTGTCGATTACCTCACTCCACTGAAGAAGCGTTTGCTGAAAGGAAAATTATCGGATATTTCCAAGGGCAAGGTTGATACGGAATACAGGATTACAGCACCGTTGCGGAAGTAGGGACAGGGCTCGCCCCTGTCCACGTTCAAAGATAATAATTTATTCACAGGGGATAGAGGCAAGCCCTATCCCCACTATCCCTACCCTAATATGCTATCGATCCCTTCCCGCCTTCCCGATATCGGCATCACCATTTTTGATGTCATGACCAAAATGGCCAACGAGCATGGGGCCATAAATCTATCACAGGGCTTTCCTGATTTTGACATCGATCCCAAACTCGTGGCCCTTGTTCACGAGTATATGGTAAAAGGCCATAACCAATATGCGACCATGCCGGGGGTTGCGGCCCTCCGTCAGATACTTGCTGAGGTGATAGGCAAGACCTATAATCACAAAGTTAGCTGGGAAACGGACATTACTGTCACTTCCGGCGCCACCGAAGGGATCTTTGCCTGCATATCCGCTTTTATCAGCCCCGGTGACGAAGTGATTCTGTTTGATCCCGCTTATGATTCGTACGATCCGGCCATTCGTTTGAATGGTGGAATACCGGTTCAGATCAACCTAACTTTTCCGGATTTTTCTATTGATTGGGATCAGGTGAAAAAAAAGATCACATCCCGTACGCGGATGATGATGATCAATACACCGCACAACCCGACCGGTTCTGTACTGAAAAGAAATGACCTTGAGGAACTTGAAAGAATTGCGTTGAAGCACAATTTAATTGTCCTCAGCGATGAAGTTTACGAGCGGCTTATTTATGATGACCTTATCCATCAGAGCGTACTGAGCTTACCGGGGTTAGCTTCTCAAAGCCTGGCAATTTTTTCATTTGGAAAGACCTTTCACGCCACAGGCTGGAAGATGGGATATGTTGTTGCCCCGGAATCCCTTTCCAGGGAAGTAAAGAAGACCCATCAGTTCATTGTTTACAGCGTCAACACCCCCATTCAGTATGCACTTTCAGAATACCTGAAAGACCCGGGAAACTATAATCGGCTTGGAAAATTCTATCAGGAAAAGCGCGATTTTTTCCTGCAGCAAATGAGCGGATCATCTTTCGAACCTTTAAAAAGCCAGGGTTCATATTTTCAGTTGTTTTCCTATAAAAACATCTCGGACAAAAGCGATATTGAAATGGCGGAGGAGATGACCAAAAAGTTCAAAGTTGCCTGTATCCCGGTTTCTGTTTTCTATAAGGACAAGACCGACAATCGTTTGCTGAGATTTTGCTTTGCGAAAAAACTGGAAACCCTGGAGAAGGCGGGGTGCATTTTGAGAAAATTGTGAGTATCTTTAAATTCCACTTTATTTTTGAGCATGGATATAAAAGCAACAAAATTAGCGCTGGTTCAAAATATCCTTGATACGCAGGAGGAGGCGATCCTTGAACAGATTAAATCGATTTTTGACTCATCAACGCAGGACTGGTGGGATATAATTTCCGATCAGAATAAAAATGCCATTGAAGAAGGCATTGCCCAGTTAGACCGGGGAGAAGGCATTCCCGATGAGGAAGTAAGCAACCGAATAAAGCAACAATTTGAATCCAGGTAATGGATGAAAATCCATTGGTCACCCCGGGCTTCAAATGATTATTTAGCCGTTCTTCAATATTTACAAAAAGAATGGGGCGTGAAAGTTGTTCAATCGTTTGTAAAGCGGGTTAACGATATTTTAAGCCTCATTTTGGCCAATCCCAACCTGTTTAACCCATCGCAAAAGAAAAAGGAAATCAGACGATGTGTCATTACAAAACACATCAGCCTCTATTACCGCCAGAATAATCAGAAAATTGAGTTGATTGCCTTTATTGATAATCGATCAAATCCAAAGGAGGTAAAATTTTAAATCCTGCTGCTAATTTCAGCCGTCAACTGACCAGGATTCTTTAGACACAGGCAAATACTTATCTGATTAATTTTCTTAGACTTTTTGCGCCGAATGGCGTTTCTTTGCATCCCGATAATATCGCGAAAACCACTACAATGTTATGCAGGACCTGAAAATCACACTTATACAATCCGATCTCCACTGGGAGGATACAGAAGCCAACCTGGCAATGTTCGAGGAAAAGATCTGGCAGATCGGAAATACTACAGACGTGATTGTTTTGCCGGAAATGTTTACCACGGGTTTCACCATGGCTGCACCGAAATTGTCGGAACACATGAACATGCGCACTTTCAAGTGGATGAAACAGATGGCTGACCAGACCGGAGCGCTCATCCTGGGAAGTTACATTGTGACCGTTCACGAAAGGCATTTTAACCGCCTCCTTTGGATGGAGCCGGGTGGTCATTTTAAAACTTATGACAAGCGCCATCTCTTCAGAATGGCCAACGAGCACAAAGTCTATGCGCCGGGTGAAAGTTTGCTGATCGCATCATGGAAGGGTTGGAAGATCTGTCCGCTCGTCTGTTATGATCTGCGGTTTCCAGTCTGGAGCCGCAACAGGTGGGATACACAGACGCGGAAATTAAACTACGATGTGCTTGTGTATGTCGCCAACTGGCCAACGACCCGTATAGACGCATGGAATACATTACTCAAGGCAAGGGCAATCGAAAACCTGAGTTATGTAGTAGGAGTGAACCGGATAGGTCAGGATGGCAATGGAATTGAATACAACGGGAACTCGGCAGTCATCAGTCCCAAGGGAGAATATATTTACACTAACGAAGGCACTGAATCCATGCGGACCACTGAATTGAGTTCGAATTCACTGGAAGCATTCCGCGATCGCTTTCCTGCCTACCAGGATGCAGATGGTTTCGATATCGAGTTTGAGCAGTTTGAGGAGAGTGACCATTTCACCGGGAATAGTTAACGCCCGCACTTACATTCTTATTAAACATTTTCACAATACATGCCCACGCTCAAGATCAAACGCGCTTTAATTTCTGTTTATAATAAAGACCATCTGGAACCCGTGATCCATGAACTGGGTAAATCGGGTGTGGAATTCATTTCGACCGGGGGCACGCAGGAGTATATTGAAAAGCTTGGATACAAGGTGACGCCAGTCGAAAAACTTACGGGTTTTCCCTCCATATTTGGCGGCCGGGTAAAAACGCTGCATCCCCATATCTTCGGAGGTATTCTCTTCCGCCGCGGTGACTCAGGAGATTTACAACAATCAGAAACCTATAAGATCAGTCCCATCGATCTGGTTGTTGTAGACCTGTATCCTTTTGAAGAGACAGTTGCAAAGGGAGGAAGTGAAGAAGAGATCATTGAGAAAATAGATATTGGCGGAATTTCACTTATCCGGGCAGCGGCTAAAAATTACAGGGACGTGCTGATTGTTGCCTCCCGGCATCAATATCCTGCTCTTCAGGAAGTGTTGATTGCATCCAAATGTTCATCCTCTTTGGATCAAAGAAAACGTTTTGCCGCCCTTGCCTTTGATGTAACATCTCACTACGATTCTGCTATTTTTTCCTATTTCAATACACCGGCCATTATTCCTTCGTTCAAAAAAAGCATTCAACAGGGCAGGACCCTGCGCTATGGAGAGAACCCGCACCAGGAGGGAAAATACTACGGCGACCTGAACGGTTTATTCGACCAACTCAACGGGAAGGACCTCTCTTATAACAACCTTGTCGACATCGATGCGGCGGTCAATCTTGTAGAAGAATTTGAAGGGGAAACGGCCTTCGTCATCATCAAGCATACCAATGCATGCGGTGTGGCCACGGCAGCACGGATGAAGGATGCTTACCTCAAGGCGTATCAGGCCGATACGATATCTGCTTTTGGGGGAGTGCTTGCCTGTAACAGAGCCATAGATCAGGCGGCTGCGGAAGAAATCAACAAGCTGTTTTTTGAGATCCTTATCGCCCCCGGATATGACCAGGAAGCATTGGCTTTATTGAAATCCAGGAAGAATCGGATCCTGTTGTTGCAAAAAGGAGATCTGAGGGAAAAGAAACAATTCAAGAGCCTTTTGAACGGGGTCATAGAACAGGATCTCGATTTAAAAACAGATTCACGTGCTGATCTGAGAGTTGTTACGCGAAGAGCGCCCACTGAAAATGAAACCAATGCCTTGCTGTTCGCGAGTAAGATCTGCAAGCATACAAAGTCGAATACTATAGTACTGGCTGTAAACGGGCAGCTTTTGGCCAGCGGTGTGGGTCAGACCTCCAGGGTCGACGCACTAAGACAGGCTATCGAAAAAGCAGCTACTTTCGGATTTAACCTGAAGGGCAGTGTTATGGCTTCCGATGCATTCTTCCCTTTTCCTGATTGTGTTGAAATTGCCCACCAGCATGGTATCGACGTGGTGATTCAACCAGGGGGTTCTGTAAAAGACCAGGAATCAATTCGCTATTGTGATGACCATGATATGGCTATGGTCTTTACAGGTATCAGGCATTTCAGGCACTAGGCGATCTTACTTTCACAATCAACTTATGCCCGTTTTTCGGTGTTTGCAGTCGCCAGTTAGCAGGCAAAAGTAGTCTGCTAAACCGGTGTTGCGAAGATAGATAGGATACCCACCCCCTGTAAGTTTTTTCGCTGTATTATACTGCTGAACCAATGCAATATTTATGTAATTTCGGCCCATCAATTTTAAAACTCACTTAAGCCTCCTTACCTCATGGGATTTTTCGACTTCTTCACCAGTGACATTGCAATCGACCTTGGCACGGCAAACACCTTGATCATTTATCGAGATAAGATCGTTGTTGATGAACCCTCTATCATCGCTATTGATAAGGCTGCCAACAAAGTTCTCGCCATTGGCCGTGAGGCAATGCAGATGCACGAGAAGACCCATGAGCATATCAAGACAATTCGTCCCTTAAAAGAAGGTGTGATTGCTGACTTCCAGGCGGCGGAGATGATGATAAGAGGTCTGATCAAAATGATCGATACGGGCAAACGCATGTTCCCGCCTTCTTACCGAATGGTGATCTGTATTCCCTCGGGAATTACGGAAGTTGAGAAACGGGCGGTCAGGGATTCAGCAGAACATGCCGGAGCTAAGGAAGTATACATGATCTATGAACCTATTGCTGCGGCAATCGGAACGGGTATAGACATCGAAATGCCTGTGGGTAACATGATCGTTGATATTGGCGGGGGCACCACCGATATCGCCGTGATAGCGCTCTCCGGTATTGTTTGCGATCAATCGATCCGGGTTGCTGGTGATACATTCAACCGCGACATCCTCGATTACATGAGACGTCAACATAACCTGCTCATCGGAGAACGTTCCGCCGAGAAGGTAAAGATTGAAGTTGGATCTGCTTTGACAGAACTGGATGACGGACCTGAAGATTATGAGATCCGCGGACGCGATCTCATGACAGGCATCCCGAAAACTATTAAGATCTCATATTCTGAAGTTGCCTTTGCGCTGGATAAATCTGTTTCAAAACTCGAAGAGGCAGTCTTGAAAGCCCTGGAAACTTCGCCTCCGGAATTGTCGGCCGATATCTATGAACGCGGAATTTACCTCACCGGTGGCGGGGCATTGCTGAGGGGACTAGACAAACGCCTGGCTTTAAAAACGAAATTACCTATTCACGTGGCGGAAGATCCTTTGAGAGCTGTTGTAAGAGGAACTGGCGCCGCATTAAAAAATATTGAAAAATTCCGGGCGGTTTTGATGACATAAAAGAATGCAGCGGCTCTTTTTATTTTTTTATCAATACCGGGCCTTTTTTACGTTTTTGGTTTTAGAACTTATCTGTGCGTGGCTCATCATTGGAAACAATCCATATCAGGGCGCCCGTTTCTTCAATTCGTCAAATCGTCTGGTAGCAAGCATGAACAATGTATCGCATGGGGTGCGTGAATATTTTCTGCTTCGTCAGATAAACAGCACGCTTGCCGAGGAGAACGCCTGGCTGAGAAGCAAATTTGAAGCGTTGAACCAGCTTCAATACATTTCCACATTACCCGCGATCACCGACTCTGCTGTTGTGAGCCAATTTGATTTCGTCAGCGCCAAAGTTGTGAGTAATACCGTGAACCGGTTTACGAATTTCCTAACCATCAATAAAGGCAGGGAAGACGGCGTTCAGCCTGGAATGGCGGTGATCAGTCCGCTGGGTGCCGTCGGCAAAGTCCGCACCGTTTCCCGCCACTACAGCGTGGTGACTTCCATTCTGCACGTAGATGTTCAGGTTTCGGCATTACTGAGACGCACCGGTCATTTTGGTACCATCCAGTGGGACGGTGTAAATCCTGAATTTGTAAAACTGAAATATATTCCCCGGCATGTCGAAGTAGCCAAAGGGGATTCCATTTTGACTTCCGGGTATAATGCTATTTTTCCGGAAGGAATTATGGTAGGTCTTATCGATCAGGTTCATTTAACGGATGAACTATTTTATGACCTCAGCGTAAAACTATCGCAGGATTTCAGGAAGCTCTCGTATGTAGAGGTGGTGAAGAATTCGCTGAAGCATGAACTGGATTCTCTGGAGCAACCCTTTAAAGAAGAATTGCAGTGAACCGTATCAATATCATACAGATCATTTCGTTCTTCATTTATCTGCTGTATCAGGTATTGATCCTGAAAAATATCGTCTTATTTAATACGGCATTTTGTTTTCTCTATGTTGCGTATTTATTTTTCTTGCCGGTGGAATCAAAGCCTCTGTTTCTGATGTTTGCAGGTTTTATAATGGGATTTGCGATTGATATTTTTTATGACAGCCTGGGTCTGCACGCCTTTTCATGCGTGCTGGTGATGTACGTGCGCAATTATTGGTTATCTTTAATTACGCCACAAGGCGGATATGACAGCAGCGCCACTCCATCCATTGCCATCAATGGTATGCAATGGTTTTTAGTGTATACCATTCCCCTGGTTTTTCTGCATCATGCGGTTCTGTTCTTTGTGGAAGTAGGGGGATTTGGCATGTTTTGGTTTACGCTGTGGAAAATAATTACCAGCACCATTTTTACGACCATTGTTACAGTGGTGGTGCAATATTTATTTCCCAGCGGGAGGTACCGGTAGGTTACTTCATAATGCGAATAATTGATTAAGGTAAATAAATGAACGAAGGAAGAAAAGAAATCATACAGATTGCATTCGTTGCAGTGGGAATCATCTTCCTGGTAAAACTCTTTTTTATCCAGGTGATCGACAGGCGCTATAAAGAGCTGGCCAACAGTAATGCGATCTTAAAAGTTATTGACCCGCCCGTGCGCGGCCTTATCCGAGACCGCAACGGGAAACTGATGGTATACAATACCCCTGAGTTCGACCTGGAGATCATTCGTAAAGAGGTGAAGACCCTTGATTCCGCAAGATTCTGCGAGGTCTTCGACATGACCCTTCCTGAACTGCGCCAAAGTTTCAGGGAATTAAAAGCGAAACGCGAATACTCTCCCGTCAAGCCAACAGTTTTTATCAAGCAATTATCCAACTTCGACTTCGCGAAAATACAGGACCGCATCGATGAGTTTGAAGGATTCTACATCAAACCGAGAAGCACGCGCGCTTACACTACAAAAGCCATGGCCAACCAGTTGGGCTATGTCAGCGAAATTTCCAAAGAGCAACTTGCAAGAGACAAGGAGAAGATATATCGTCAGGGTGACGAGATTGGCCAAAGTGGAATCGAAGCCTTTTATGAAACATACCTGCGGGGAAAAGGTGGCGTGCACTATCTGCTAAGAAATGTTGATGGTATCGAAAAAGGACCCTTTGATGAGGGGCGCTCGGATACAATTTCAATTCCAGGTCAGGATCTCATCAGCACCGTCGACATTGACCTCCAGGAATACGGGGAATATCTCATGGAAGGCAAGGCAGGCAGTGTCATTGCTATAGAACCTTCGAGCGGAGAGATTCTTGCCATGATTTCCGGTCCTTCTTACGACCCAACAATGCTTACAGGAAGGAACTACAGTGAAAATTTTAAGCTGATCAGTTCCGATACAAACAAACCTTTATTCAACCGCCCCCTGATGGCGCAATACCGTCCCGGGTCGATATTCAAAATTGCACAGGCGATGGTGGCATTGCAGGAAGGAGTGATCACGCCTGACACTCGAATACCCTGTGATCGCGACGTCATCGGTTGCCATGGCCCCCATTCGAACGAAGATCTGCGCGGCGCCATTACCCATTCCTGTAATCCGTATTTTCATCAGGCCCTGAGGAGAATGGTCAACCAGGGGAAATCCGATAATCCGTTTGATGATTCGCGCATCGGGCTAAAAGAATGGACCACCCACATTTCAAGTTTTGGTTTCGGTAAGCCATTGGGTATCGATCTTCCAAACGAAAAAGGAGGGCTTGTTCCCAATGTGGATTATTACGACAAGGCCTATGGCGGAAGACCGTGGAAATTTTCAAATATCTATTCGATCGCCATCGGGGAAGGTGAAAACCTGGTAGTGCCCTTACAGATGGCGAATTTTGCAGCCACTATTGCCAACAAAGGTTATTACATCACACCTCATCTTATTAAAGCGATTGGAGACAGCCTGAAACCGCTACCTCAGTTTACGGAGAAGCATTACACGACCATTGACGCAAGGAATTTTGAGATCGCCGCTGATGCAATGGAACGTGTTGTTCAGTCCGGCACAGGCCAATACCGCGCTAAACTAAAAGACATAATTGTTTGTGGAAAAACCGGGTCCGTACAAAATGAACCCAGGCCTGACCATTCGGTATTTATTGCATTTGCTCCAAAAGAAAATCCAAAAATCGCCGTATCTGTTTATGTAGAATTTTCAGGACAGGGTGCACGGGCGGCCGCCTCTATTGCCAGCCTGATGATTGAAAAATATTTGTATGGCGCCACGCAAAGACCTATTATAGAAGATTACGTTTTAAAGGGGGATTTTTTAGATTGATACGCGAAGACAACATAACGCACAAAATAGACTGGGTCACCGTATCGATCTATTTCGCCATAGTATTTTTGGGATGGCTTAACATTTACGCAGTTACTTACGACGAAAATGTAAGCACCTCTATTTTCAGCCTTGACCTCAACTCCGGACGACAATTGATTTTCATCGCCGGCGCGGTGCTGATCATCTCTGCCATCCTGATCATCGATCGACAGTTTTACGAAACTTTTGCCTATATCATTTACGGCTTCCTGCTCGTGCTGTTGTTATTGGTACCTATGATTGGCAAGGAAGTAGGTGGAAACAAAGCGTGGCTGGGAATAGGATCTTTTGGTGTGCAACCGTCAGAGTTTGCCAAATTCGCTACGGCCCTGGTGGTCGCACAAATGATAGGGTCCATCGGCTTCAAGATGGATAACTTCAGAAATCAGCTCATGCTTTTTGCACTGATTGGAGCGCCCATGCTGTTGATCTTCCTTCAGAAAGATACAGGCACCGCGTTGGTTTTTTCTGTGTTTGTAATTGTGTTCTTCCGCGAGGGTATGTCGCCGTTTATAATTTTGATCGGAATTGGGTGCGCCATAATTTTTGTATTGACCCTGCTGGTAGAAAATCAATATTACCTGTACGTGGGAATTGCCGCCCTGTTGGGATTGGCCATCATCATGGGCCGCAAAAAATTCAAGCGCATTGCTCTGCTCGCCACCGGTGCACTGGTGATAGTAATGATGATTGAAAGTGTTGACTACATTGTCACCGATGTATTGAAGCCACATCAGCAAAACCGGATCAAGGCATTGATCAACCCGGACGCCGATCCATTGGGTTATGGATGGAATGTCACGCAATCGAAGATCGCCATCGGCAGCGGGGGATTTCTTGGCAAGGGATTTTTGGAAGGTACCCAAACCAAGTTTGATTTTGTACCTGAACAAAGTACTGATTTTATTTTCTGTACCATCGGAGAAGAGCACGGTTGGGTCGGAAGTTTATTTACAATAGCATTGTTTATGTTGCTCTTGCTAAGGGTGGTCTTTCTCGCAGAACGACAGAAAAATAAATTTGCCCGTGTGTACGGTTATTCCGTTGCCTGCATTCTTTTTTTCCACTTTGCTGTAAACATCGGCATGACGATAGGATTATTTCCTGTGATCGGAATTCCCCTGCCCTTCTTTAGTTATGGGGGTTCTTCTCTTTGGGGATTTACAATTCTGCTGTTCATCTTCCTGAAACTTGATGCGCACCGGATGCAGGTGCTGCAAAGATTGTAAATAGTCGTTGGTTGTTAGTCCCCGTGTCTTTCCTTCCTATCGGGTGCCTTTCAACCTGAATTCAACCTTACCCAAACCTTTTCTCCACCATCTCCATAAATTCATGGAACTCCCGGCTTTCGCGATCCCAGTTGGTAGATTGTGTTTCAAGGTATTGAAGTGCGTCCTCCATGTTTGATAACTGGTCCAGTTCATCAATAGCCCGGCTGAAGGATTCGAAGTCGCCATAGAAGAGCACTTTGGTAAACATGAACTTCTGGTTAATGGTAAGGCTGTCCTTGATCTTCGCGATGCGCTGAAAATTATTGTACACCGCCGGTCGTTGCTCAGGCGCGATATGATCATTGAGGATAGGATTAAACACACTGTTTTCCTTAGCCTTGGCAGTTTCCTCAACATACAATCTTCTCTCGCTTTTTTCCTTGTTTTCTTTAACCGCGTGATTGGCCTTTGGGGGCTGGGATTCTTTCGCAGGAAAGAAAGATGACGGATCCAATGGGAGGGTCACCGAAAATTGACGGATGTGTTCATCCAGATCCTCGGGTGTAAAACTTACTTCTTCCAGTATCTGGTCCAGAATGGCGAATGCTTCGTTTCCCGATAATTCTGACAAACCTTTTTCTTCAAGCTTTTGTACCAGTCGCGCGAGGGGCGCTTTATTGATCTTGAGATATTTAATTTCTTCCTTAAACTGTGCTAGCTCGATCTTGTTGTTCTTTCCTGTCACAAGAATGGAGAAGAAGTCGTAGGGATTGAATATTACCAACAAAGTCTGCCGTACAGCTTTCTTTAGCAATGGAACAAAATATTCCTGCCCGACGGAAATGTGATTTGACAATACAGTCATAAGACTATTCAGCACCTCCTGTACTTCCGGATGGTCATAATCAAAATAGGGGCTTTTTATTTTTTTTGTTTCGTCCTTCCAGGTGAGCAATAATTCCCTAATTACAAACATGTTAACCTGGGGAACATTGCAAAGAGATAAAATTTCCGCCCCGCTGATTTTATTTTTGGAGGAAAAAAAGCTTTTTGAAACTTTGTCGGCATAGGCATCACCGTAAGCTGCTATTGCTTTCAGACTGATTTTTTCATCCATAGTTGATTATCCCTTATTTAGTGGTTTAAAGTTAACCGTTATTACCTCAATCTCCATACCTAAATAACGCAAGATGGCCCGCATTATGATTGAAAATCTTTTCAAAAAGACCATTCAGGCCACTGACCATTCAAAAACTCTTTTAAAACACTTTCAGGATCACCACATTGACTGGATGTACCCTTGTGGCGGTAAAGGGCGGTGCACGACCTGCAAGGTGATCGTGAAGGAGGGCGAAGAGCATTTTCACAGCCTCACCCAGGCGGAGAGGCATTACATCAGAGAGGGGGAGCTAAAATCCCATGAAAGGTTGGCATGTCAGGCAAGAATCCGGGGAGATGTTTGTCTGATCGCCCCTAAAGAATACCAATTACCCCACATAGACTATTCAGATGAAGCTTAACCGCTGAATTTGACCCGAAATTTGACACAACCCATCACACAGGGTATTTTTGCTACTATGTTTATCGAACCACATCTTGGAGGCACGCCGGCTCGGGAGCAGGCCGGCTGGATCGAATTGATCTGCGGCTGCATGTTTTCCGGCAAGACCGAGGAGCTTATCCGCCGGTTAAACCGCGCCATTATTGCAAAACAAAAAGTAGAGATCAGATTAACAGACAATAACCAGCAGGTAATGCTGGGCGAAAGAAATCAATATGAAGCCAGGGGCAGAACAGCTTTTCTCGAAGGCATGAAAGCCAGGAAAAAATGAGGCGAAGTATTAATACGGGGATCAAGAGATGGCTGTATGTCATCCATGCTTTTTATTTAATGTGGCTGGCGACTCCGGCTATCGCGCAAACTGATATTCCAATAGGTAGCTGGCGGCTACACCTTTCATATAACAATATCAAACACCTTCAACTAACTCCTGAAAAAGTATTTGCCGCAAGTGAAAGCGGAATACTGGTCTTCAACCGGGATGAGAAAACGCTTGGTAGCTATAATAAATTGAACGGACTAAGCAACACCGCCATTACAAGCCTGGGATATGACCACGGAAACAATAAGCTACTGATAGGATATTCAGATGGGGACCTGGATATAATCAGTGCAAGCACAGTCACAAACTTCAGCAGGCTAAAAGATGCCGAGGTCACCACATCCAAAACGATCAATCACATTTCCGTACGGGGAAACCTTGCCTATTTATCAACTGCATATGGTGTTGTGGTTTTCGACATCCATCAAGGGGAAATAAAAGAAACCTGGCGCGATCTCGGCGCGTCCGGCCAAGGTCTGCGTGTTAATCAAAGTACTTTTTTGAACGACAGCATTTTTATTGCGACCGCCAATGGCGTGCTCGCCGGAAACCTGGCAGATAATCTTCTGGACTTCAACAACTGGATGCGGTTCAGCTCGGGTGATTTTTCAGGACCCATCCCGTCTATTGTTACTTTCAATAATAAAGTTTATGTCGCGGGCCCGACGGGAGTATACAGGTTTGGCAACAGCAACTGGCAGAAGGAAATATTTCTGGACACAGCTGTGATAGGGTCTCTGACTTCATCCGGGCAAAATCTTTTCATGATCGCAGATTCCACCATCTGGTCAATGAATTCTTCAGGACAACTAACACAGATCACGGATGACCTCATACAAGTTCCAGCGGTAGTCAGGCAGGATGATGACAGCAAGCTCTGGGTAGGTGATCAGCTCGCGGGCCTGGTTTCAAACACTGGCGGTAATTTTTCGTCGTACCTTCCGGATGGCCCTGGCCTTGCGGAAACCTTTAGAATGATTTATGATAATGGCAAATTATTCGCGTTGCCGGGAGGTTTCAATGCATCCGGACAGCCATTAAAAAATCCCGGTTTGCTAAGTGTTTTTGAAAACGGAAATTGGACCACATCCGGTTATTCGCCTGCAGATCTGACGGATATTGCATTTCACGATAGCAAGACTTTTGTTTCCTCGTTTGGATCGGGAGTTTCGGTAACAGATGCTTCCGGTAACGTAACAGTGCTGAATGCAACAAACAGCCCGCTCGCAAGTACGGATCCTGGTAAATCAAATATCACGGCTCTTGCGCCTTCTGCCGATGGCCTGTGGGTTGCAAACTATGGCGGTAATGAGCCGCTGCACCTGTTAAAAAGCGACGGCACCTGGGAGTCCCTTTCCATTATTTTTCCCAATAGCCAAAACCCTGTTGACATGGCGTTGGACAGAAATGGCGACGTATGGATGATATTGAATCCCGCATCGGGTGGTGGCCTTGTTGCATTTGAACGTGAAGATAACCAGGCGCACTATAAAACAAATGTCGTGGAGAATGGCGGGCTGCCGGACAAAAATGTGCTGTCTATTACCGCCGACCTGGATGGCTATATCTGGGTGGGCACCGATGCAGGCGTTGCCTATTTTTTTTCGGTTGGTGAAGATGCGGTCAAGCCGATCTATGAAAGTCGTTTTCTGTTGCGCGATGAAAAGATAACGGCAATCGCCGTGGATGCCGGCAACCGGAAGTGGATAGGAACGGAGCGGGGAGTGTGGTTGTTTAATGCAACAGGCGAATCGCTGGTGCATCATTTTACATCGGAAAACAGTCCGTTGCTGTCGAACGTTATTCAGGACATCGAAATAAATTCCAAGACGGGGGAAGTATTCTTCGCAACAGATCAGGGAATTATTTCCTATCGCAGTGATGCGGTCAGTGCGGGGCCGGAGTTTGAAAAGATAAAAATATTTCCAAACCCGGTTAGCCCCGGTTACCATGGAACGGTAGGCATCAGTGGGCTAGCCAGCGATGCCTATGTCAGGATCACTGATATAAGTGGAAAACTTATATGGCAGACACAGGCAAACGGTGGGATGGCTACCTGGAATGTCCGCGACCAGGAGGGAAGGCGTGCTGCAACGGGCGTTTATCTTGTTTTCGCAGCCTCGCAAAATGGCAGGGAAAGCATTGTGGGAAAAGTAGCGGTAATTGAGTGATGTTGTGAAGGTTTTCACTTCAGAGAAAAGAAAAGAATGATCTTTAAAACACGGGGTATCGTTTTCAGATTTACGAGGTTTAAGGAAACCTCGATCATCGTTACGATTTTTACGGAGCATTTTGGCTTGCAGACCTATATTGTCAATGGAGTACGAAGCAAATCAGCGAAAAACAGAATTGCCCTTTACCAGCCACTGACTTTGTTAAATCTGGTGGTTTATCATCGGGAAAACGCCAACATCGAACGGATAAAAGAAATATCCTGCCTCTACCCTTACCGGTCCGTTATGGCGGATGTCAAAAAATCTACACTGGCAATGTTCCTGAATGAATTGTTGAACAAGACTGTAAAAGACGAAAGCCATGCGGGTGAAATATTTCAATTCCTGTGCGAATCACTAATTTCCCTTGACACGATGGCGGATGGTTATGAGAATTTTCATCTGATCTTTATGTTGAAGTTATGCCGTTATCTGGGCTTTGGCGTATATAACCTCAGCGAAGTAATGGGAGGAAGGGTCACTGATCCGGAAACGGAAAAGATTCTCAATGATCTTTTAAAGGCGGATTACCATACACGCCTTAAAATAAACAATACACAACGCAGACTACTGCTGGAGGTGCTTTTGAAATTCTATGCCGAGCACATGGAAAATCTCGGTGAGATAAGGTCCGTTCAGGTTTTAAGGGATGTATTCACGTGACAGGATTAATTGTCTGAACCGGGATTAAGGGGATTAAAGGATTGCCGGGATTAAATGCCATTCTGGTTTGATGACTGCATGGAGCATGTGGTTCGAAGTTGCTGCGAACTGCCGTTCAGATATTTCAAATGCGGTAACCGAATCCCGGAGGGATTCAATTTGAATAACCCCAGGTGAAACCTGTGGTTGACTATGCACGCGCTCAACCCCGGCGGGGTTGAATAGAATCGTTGTAGAAGTTTATATCACATCTGCGGCTGTGCAATGTGATTCTTAATATCGTCCTTTTCAAACTCTTTGTTCAAAACGTAGATGCAGGTAGTGATCGCAATTATGGAAACGAAGATGACCGCGATCAAATTTGTAATTCCGCCGTACATTTCAAAAATCGTATCATCCATATGCGCCTCAATATCAATGAAAAACCGCACAGAGAATCCACTTAAATTCGCCGCAAAATGAATAATGATGCAGGCCAGTAGACTGCGTGTACGGTAATAAACCCAGCCGCAGAAAATTCCTATCAACAAGCCTGCGATAAATTGCCATGGATTTAGGTGAACCATTCCAAATAAAAAACTTGAAACCAGGATAGATTTCAGAGGAGAATATTTCTTAAGTAATCCATCAAGGATAATTCCCCTGAAAATGAGTTCCTCCAGGATCGGCGCTGCAATGACCATCGTCACGAATGCAAAAAAACCTGGAGTTTACCCGAACCGCCAATCCTGCCTTATCTTATCTCCAGCCTGAATCCCACGCCGTGATAATTGACGATCTGAATACCGGGATCGGTTTTTAAATATTTTCGGAGTTTGGAGATGAACACATCCATGCTGCGGCCCATAAAATAATCATCGTCGCCCCAAACCTGGGTGAGGATCTCTTCGCGCTTCAAAACGCGGTCGCGGTTGCGATACAGCAATTTCAATACTTCCGCTTCTTTTTGGGTCAGGGTTTTTTCAAGATCGTTATGCCGCAGCGTAAAACTGAAGGGATCGAACTGGAACTGGCCAACCGTAAACACTGCATCTGCACTCTCCGTTTCCTGGCTTCTGCGGAGAAAAACTTCTATGCGACAGAATAATTCTTCGAGACTAAAAGGCTTGGTAATATAGTCATCCGCTCCGGTCTGGAATCCTTTGAGCTTGTCTTCGACCATGGTCTTTGCGGTCAGGAACAGGATAGGGATCTCTTTATTCTTTTCGCGGATGCTGCGCGCAAGGGAGAACCCATCTTTTTTGGGCAGCATGACATCAAGAATACACAGGTGAAAGGACGCATTCAAAAAAACGCGCTCACCTTCTTCGCCATCGGTGCAACGGGTGACTTCATATCCCTTCAGGGAAAGATTATCCTGAATGACATATCCAAGACTCGCATCATCTTCCACCAGGAGTATTTTTTTTCTCACCATATAGAAAAAATTAATGATGTTAAACCGGAAGGCAAATTTTGAAGACACTGCCTTTTCCCAAATCACTTTGAAGTTTAATAGTTCCTTTATGTGCACTGATAACCGATTTGACATAATGCAGACCCAGCCCGAATCCCTTAACATCATGCACATCCCCGGTAGGGACGCGGTAAAATTTCTGAAATACCTTCTTGTGGTTTTCCCTGGCAATACCCAGACCATTGTCTTTTACATCGACGCATAAGTGCCTGTTCAAGTTCGAGGTGCTGATCAAAATATGCGGTGAATGGTTGCAATATTTTATAGCATTGTCGATGAGGTTATATAACACATTGATAAGGTGCAACCGGTCTGCATCGACGATATGGTTCTGTGCCTGAAGATCGCAAACGATCGTACCATTTTTTTCCTGCAATGAAAGTGCAGTGTTTTGGATAGCGTCGCGGATGATCTCATGCACATCGACTTTTTCTTTTTTAAGTCCGATATCCTCCTTGTCAAGTTTGGCCATTTGCAGCACGCGTTCCACCTGATGCTTTAGCCTGATGTTTTCCTTTTCTATGATGGTGGTGTAGTTAAGCAACCTTTCGGGATGATTCACAATATCCGGGTTTTTCAAAACTTCAGTCGAAACCGCGATGGTTGAAATAGGCGTTTTGAATTCATGGGTCATGTTGTTGATAAAATCCTTCTGGATTTCCGAAAGCCTTTTCTGCTTGAGAATAACAAATAATGTATAGGCAAAGAATAGGATCACCAGCAGGAGTACCATTGACGAAAAAGACCATATTCCCATCTGATTGATAAGGTGGGCTTCACGCTTGGGGAACTGAACACCAAAGTAATAAGCGTAGTTGTTCAGCGCAGGAAGTTTTTTACTGGTGGCTTTTTCTCCGGTTGACTGAAAAGGAATGTAATCCCCGTATTTCATTTTTTCGCTGGAGCAATCGTAAACGCCGTATTCAAAATCAGCCGCAATATTTCTTTTTTCAAACTCCGACTTCAGCAAAAATTCCAGCAAACTCACATCAATATCACTATTGACCTGCACAACAAAATAGTTCGTGGAGACCTGCTTTACCGGGTTCACCGCCGGTGAGGGTGTTTTGTTGATTTCAAAGATCTGGTTGGCGACGTTAAACAAGGCAGTATTCACTGTTCTTTCGAATTCCGCCTCTTTAAGATCGAATGCGCGCCTGACCCAATACCATTGGGTAATCGTGATGCCTGTTATGCACAGGACAGCCAGAATAACGATAAGCCTGATCGAGGAACTTTTCACTGAATAAAAATACGGTAAAGATCTATGGCTCAGAAAAAGTTTAACAACTTCTTAACATTTATTATCATATTTTTAACAGCCGATGTGTAACGAATGCGGTAAACTTGCAGGGTCAGTGCCGATATCTTGTAACGTAAATACTAATCCAATGAAAAAAATCATCACCACACTTTTTGCGCTATCGTTTGTAGCGCTAGGGAATGGTCAGGAGCTTGCAGCTTCAACTACGCCTGCCCTGAAGCCATCGCCCACCGCGGATTTTAGCTGGGCAAATACCACCTTTGATTTTAAAAAGACAAAAGTGAGCATACCAGTTTCCTATGAATTCAGGTTCAGCAATATTGGCATGGTTCCGCTCATCATTACATCTGTGAAGGCTTCCTGCGGATGTACAATTACCGCTTATACAAAGGATCCTGTTGAAAAAGGATCTTCGGGCTTTGTGAGGGCGACCTATGATGCCGCCAAAACAGGGAAATTCACCAAAACAATTGCTGTAAATGCCAATACCCCTGAAGGCACCGTGCAATTGACTATCACGGGTGAGGTAATTGAATGAGAGTCGATAGTCGATGGTCCATGGTCCATAGTACATGGTATTCGCACCTACTATGGACTATCGACCATGGACCGTGGACTAATTTTTTTAATAACCTCCTCTACATGAGATGCGATTCCTGCTAATTGATAAATTTGCAGGTCAAACGCATTAAATGGTCACGAACTACAACCAGGCTGTTTCTACCCGCTATCACATATACAACAGCCTCTTTCTGAATCTGCCCTATACGGGGATCTATCGCACCGGAACCTTACTACCGCTGTTGCAACAAGCCTGTGAAACCGGCTTTGGCAAGGGCAAGGATCCCACGTCTATTATCAAAAAATTTTTCAGTGATTTTGTTCCCTCCGCTACACGTGAAGAGCTCTTCGAACTGCTTTTTAATTTTATACAATACACCGAACGACAGGTTGTACTGTTCGACTCAATTGAAGACGCGGCTTTTGCGCAGGTGAATGATCTGTACGGAAAGGGTACGCTTACGGAGCTTCTGTTGCGCGCGGAAACTGAAGGTGTGAAGGAAGAGCTGAAAAAGAAACTAAATGATTTCAGCATCAGGATTGTGCTGACTGCTCATCCCACCCAATTC
>JBBDXJ010000010.1:0-9790 GCA_040902445.1 Cyclobacteriaceae bacterium
AGCCAGGTGCTGCCCCAAAGCCTCTTCGCCCGGGAAATATTTTTTCGCCATGGACTCAGAGAGGAGCACACCGTTTACCTGCTTCAACGCTGTCTTAGGATCACCTTTCACAAGCGGAAAATTGAATACATCAAAAAAAGTGGTATCGACAGCCATGATGTTTTTTTCATCATACCGGGTATCGCGTTTAGGATTGCGGAAGGAGTGCGTTTCTTTTGTAAGTCCCGCTGCATAAAGTGGGCTCAGGCTGACCGCACTAACCACTTCCGGGAAATCGTTCTTCATCGCCTGGGCCATGGGATGAGGTGTTCGGGTTTGTGGATTACTGTCTTCCCATGTGATGCGGTATAGATTCTCTGACTTCTCATGAAACCGGTCGTAACTCAGTTCACCCTGCACGTAAAGTATGATCAGGAACACACAGGCGATTCCAAATGCGAGTCCAAACACATTAATCAAAGAATGAACTTTGCTTTTGAGCAAGCTGCGAACCGCGATATTAAAGTAGTTGAATAACATATATTCTTATTACGCCGTGATGAGAATACTCCCAAGATGTTGCGGAAGAGGTTAGCAGGTAGTTTTTTAGCATAGGTGAAAGTTAACGTCCATAGTCGATAGGCCATGGTATTACTATGGACTATTGACCATGGACCATCGACTTTCCAATACAATGACCCTGCCACCAATAAAGTGCCTTTAGTGGATGAAAAACGTGCGGTTCTATAAATTTAATGTTCTCCGATGAACAGAAACGTTCGGAAACGAACACTGGGCAGATGTCACGCGCAACCACTCTGATTTGCCGAGGCAAATCGGTCCCTCCTTGAAAAAAGGAGGGAAATTTAGCTTCGCACACCTTGCAACGTCACAAAATCGGATATTTGAAACATGTGAGAGAAAGAGATGCATCCAGGGCTGACAACATTAACACATCAACGCATCAAAACAACTCCTTAGCTATGCGGTAGATCGGATCGGATTTGCCCATGGAATAAAAGTGAAGCGTGGGAACTCCTTTTTTAATTAATTCCTTCGACTGTTGAATTGCCCACCGGATGCCGACTTCCTTTACGGCGGCGTTGTCTTTGCATTTCTCGACTTCATCGGCAAGGTCTTCCGGGATATCGATATGAAAGGTTGTGGGAAGGATATTGCATTGCGCCCTGGTGGTGATGGGTTTTAGTCCTGGAATAATGGGCACATCGATTCCAGCCTCGCGGCACTTGTCTAAATAATCAAAGTATTTCTTGTTGTCAAAAAACATCTGAGTAACCACATATTGCGCCCCGAGCTCAACTTTGAGTTTAAGGAATTTGAGATCGGTCTTCAGGTTCGGGGCAGCAAAATGTTTCTCCGGATAGCCGGCAACGCCAACACAAAAATTGGTCGGCGCTGAATTTTGTAACTCCTCCTCCAGGTATCGCCCCTCGTTCATGTTCACCACCTGTTGTAATAGATCGGAAGCGAATTTATGTCCGTCGGGTTCCGGAACGAATTTCCCCTCATTCTTAATTGCATCTCCCTGCAGGACCAGCACATTATCAATACCGAGAAAGTGCAGATCGATCAGTGCATTTTCTGTTTCCTCCTTGCTGAAACCCCCACAAATGATATGGGGAACTGTGTCGACTTTGTAGTTATTCTGGATCGCCGCGCAAATAGCGACTGTACCCGGCCGCTTGCGGATGGAACGTTTCTCCAGCAAACCGTTCTCTTTGCTCTTGTAAACATATTCCTCCCGGTGATAGGTCACATCAATGAAAGGAGGTTTGAATTCCATCAACGGATCCATGTTGTTGAAAAGATTTTTGATGTTATCCCCTTTTAAAGGAGGAAGGATCTCAATGGTGAACAATGTCTTTCCCTTCGCATTGTTAATATGGTCGCAAATTTTCATTTAATGTGTTGATGTGTTGGTGTTGATCGTAGAGACAAGGCATGCCTTGTCTCTACAATTAAATATCATAAGATAAATTCGGCGCCAGCCACCGTTCAATTTCCTGAACACTCATGCCCTTCCTCCGCGCATAATCTTCGACCTGATCTTTCTCGATTTTGCCAAGTCCGAAATACTTTGAAGCCGGATGTGAAAAATAAAATCCGCTTACCGCGGCAGCGGGATACATCGCATATGATTCTGTCAGGATGATTCCGATCCTGCCTGCGTCAAGTAATTCAAACAACGTCTTCTTTTCGGTATGATCCGGACACGCCGGATATCCCGGAGCCGGTCGAATGCCCTTATACTTTTCAGCAATGAGGTCATCATTCGATAGAGTTTCATTGGCCTCGTAACCCCACAATTCCTTTCGTACTTTTTGATGCAGGCATTCAGCAAAAGCTTCGGCGAGCCGGTCGGCGAGTGCTTTGGCCATGATCTCTGAATAATCATCATGCTTTGCCTTGCATTGCACAATAATTTTTTCAAGCTCCAACCCCGCGGTAACCGCAAACATTCCAAAATAATCTTTACCCGCATCGGGAGAAATAAAGTCCGCCAGACAAAAATTCGGCAAGCCGGGCGCTTTTTTATTCTGTTGGCGCAGAAAATGAAAAGTTGCCACGAATTTTCCATTATCTGATAACTGAACGTCGTCGCCAACATTTATGGCTTCATAAAAAGCTACTACCCCACTGGCCTGCAAACTTTTATTCCGGATGATCTCATCCAGCATCCTGTTCGCATCATCGAAAAGTTTCTTCGCCTCCACTCCTACTACCGGGTCCTGGAAAATACCGGGATAACGTCCGGCCATCATCCACGTCTGGAAGAACGGAGTCCAGTCAATAAACTTTCGGAGTTCCTCGAGTGGATAATGCACAAATTCCCTTCTCCCGGTAAACTTCGGCCGGGTGAACTTGCTGGCAGGCCAGTCAATTTTGACTTTGTTCTTTCGCGCCTCTGCAAGTGTAATGTAATTCTTTTCAGTTTTTCTGCTCTCGTGATCCGCCCTCAATCGTTTGTACTCCTCTTTAATTCTTTGTTTGATCTTTCCGGTAGTTTCCGGATTGATCAGTTCGCTCGCAACCGGAACTGACCTGGATGCATCCAGCACGTGGATGACAGGCCCATCATACACAGGATCGATCTTCACCGCAGTATGGATACGCGAGGTTGTGGCCCCTCCGATCAGCAACGGAAAATTCAGTTTCTCACGCTGCAATTCACGCGCAACGTGAACCATTTCGTCCAGCGAGGGTGTGATGAGCCCGCTCAACCCGATGATATCCACTTTCTCGCGCTTAGCGGCCTCGAGTATCTTTTCAGGGGGTACCATAACACCGAGGTCCACGACATCATAATTATTACAGGCCAGGACAATGCCCACAATATTTTTACCAATATCATGAACATCGCCCTTGACCGTTGCCATTAATATTTTAGCTGCGGCCTGGTGGGATGTCCCACTCTTCCGCTTCTCTTCTTCGAGGTACGGTGTCAGGTAGGCGACAGACTTTTTCATCACACGCGCACTTTTCACAACTTGCGGCAGGAACATTTTACCCGCGCCAAACAGGTCGCCAACCACATTCATACCAGCCATCAACGGACCTTCGATCACGAGCAAAGGTTTGTCGTATTTCAGGCGCGCTTCCTCGGTATCCTGATCCACAAAATCGATGATACCTTTTACAAGGGCATGGGTAAGTCTCTCTTCCACAGTGCCTTTTCGCCAGGCGTCGTCCGTCTCTTTCTTTTTAGCAGAACCCTTGACGGTTTCTGCAAATTCAAGAAGGCGTTCAGTGGCATCTTCGCGGCGGTTCAACAAAACATCCTCTACGCGTTCCAACAGATCCTTATCTATCTCAACGTACACTTCCAGCATGGTGGGATTCACAATACCCATATCCATACCGTGCTGGATCGCGTGGTAGAGGAAGGCGGCATGCATGGCCTCGCGCACTTTCTGGTTTCCCCGAAAGCTGAATGAAACGTTGCTCACTCCACCGCTTACATGAGCGTGTGGAAGATTTTCACGGATCCACTTCGCGGCCTTGAAAAAATCCAGCGCATAGTTCCTATGTTCATCTATGCCGGTAGCCACGGGAAAAATATTGGGATCGAAAATAATATCCTGCGGAGCAAACTTTACCTGATCAACGAGGATGTCATAGGCGCGCTTGCAAATGGAAATACGCTTCTCATAGGTATCTGCCTGGCCATGCTCATCGAAGGCCATCACCACCACTGCAGCACCGTACCGTTTCACCAACTTAGCCTGACGGATAAATTCCGCCTCGCCACCTTTCATGCTTATGGAGTTGACGATTCCTTTTCCCTGTAAACATTTCAGCCCGGCTTCGATCACTTCCCATTTGGAAGAGTCGATCATCACCGGAATGCGCGATATCTCAGGCTCCGATGCCATCAGATTCAAAAATTTTACCATGGCAGCCTGTGAGTCAAGCATGCCTTCATCCATGTTTACGTCGATCACCTGCGCGCCTCCCCTTACCTGATCCAACGCTACATCAAGCGCGTCCTCAAACTTATCCTCCTTAATGAGACTTAAAAACTTTTTAGATCCCGTTACGTTGGTTCTCTCCCCTATGTTTACAAAATTCGACTGCTGGGTTATTTCGACAGCTTCGAGGCCGCTTAGTTTTAGTGTGTACTCCATTGTTAATCCTTACTTCTTACTTCTTACTTCTTACTTCTTAGTCATTGGGCATTAGTCATTGGGTATTGGGTATTTGTCGCATTAACTTTGGAGGTAGCACAACTTTAAACTTTAAACTTTAAACTTTGAACTTTAAACTTTGAACTTTAAACTTTGAACTTTAAACTTTGAATCTAAACCTCGACCGTTTCCTGTTTATTAATTTTCCTCGGGCTATACCGCGAGGCAATCTCCGCAATCCGTTTAATGTGCTCAGGTGTAGTTCCGCAACAGCCGCCGAGGAAATTCACCAATCCTTCCTTCAAATATTCTTCAACCTCTGCCGCCATTTCTTCAGGGGTCTGATCGTACTGACCAAACTCGTTGGGTAAACCTGCGTTGGGATAGGCGCTGACGAAGAAGGGGGCTCTTTCATTCAGCACCTGGAGGTACGGTCGCAGAGCGCTTGCCCCCAAAGCACAGTTTAGCCCGATGCTTAGCAAGGGCACGTGGGAGACAGAGATCAGAAACGCTTCCGTAGTCTGCCCTGAAAGTGTACGGCCGCTTGCATCGGTAATCGTTCCTGAGACCATGATCGGAAGTGCCCGTCCGATTTCTTCAAACAATTCCTGGATGGCGAAGAGTGCGGCTTTCACATTCAGAGTATCGATCGCAGTCTCCAGTAAAAGCAAGTCTGAGCCACCGTCAATTAACCCACGCGCCTGCTCCTTGAAGGCCAGCGCCAACTGATCAAACGTTACCGCGCGAAAGCCCGGGTTATTTACTTCAGGGGAAAGTGACGCGGTTTTGTTCGTCGGCCCCATGGCGCCCGCTACAAACCGGGGTTTGTGGGATTCCTTCCGTGTAAACTCATCTGCCACCTCTTTGGCAATTTTTGCTGACTGGAAGTTCAGCTCATAAACAAATTCCTGAAGGTGGTAGTCAGCCTGGGCAATCGATGTTCCACTGAAAGTATTGGTTTCAATAATATCCGCCCCTGCTTCAAGGTATTGCCTGTGGATATCCTTGATAATGTCAGGGCGGGTGATTGAAAGTATATCATTATTTCCTTTTAAGGGATGGCTGTGGTTCTTGAATTTTTCCCCGCGGAAATCAGCTTCCTCGAGCGTGTGCCGCTGAATCATAGTACCCATGGCCCCATCGATAATGAGGATGCGTTCTTTTAAAATGTCCTGGATTTTCATAAGGCCTCCTTTTTGATAATGAATTATCCAGAAAGCCCTCGGAAAGATGGGTTACTTATCTTCTCACGGCGCGACATACGCCTCGTGATGGGATTTAGCACAACACCCTCCAACGATTGGAGGAGGATAGGATGCTAAGACGTCAAAGGGCCCTTTCCCTCGGTCTTTCTGGATAAGCAGTGCAAAGAAAACGAATAGAATTGAATCCGCAAAAAATTTACCTGAAACGATAACCTATTCTTAACCCCAGGGCTGGAGACATAGCAAGCCGGTCTTGTTCAAAAGGAGTTTTTAAACCCGGAAAGAATTCCCCGGCCAAAACCTCCGGTTCTAACCATGCTGGTTCGTAATACCGGATATTCCGTACAATCAATCCCGCATTGATATCGACAAAAAATTGTGAAAAGTAGGATATGAAACCTGACTTGGCGGCCAGCCCATGCTCACGGTAACGCATCTCATAAGTGTAATCTCGTCTGAACGTTCGGGTGCATTCAAGGTCAAAGCATTCAACGCGCGAATCCTGCCGGTCGAAATTCACGGCATTGACATAAAGTTCAAGCGCTCCATAATAAAATGATTTTTCTCCTTTTAATCCGAAATAATAACGGGGTTCCAGTTTGGCTTTGAGTCCCCGTTTGTCAAGAAATTCAGAATCGTATCTGTAAACGGAACGCCGCACGATGTAGCCACCCTCCACCTGAAGTGTAAAACGGTTTTTGATCCTGGTCTCGTACGACATCTGGATCGTCGGATAAAAATTGAGGAGGTGGAAAGGACTGAATTTGATGGCATGCCGGGGAACAGGATCAGCCTTCCAGGAGTGATCCTGCCCCGCCGCGCCTAAGGTAAGACACCCGCAAATCACCATAACTGCAACAGATCGTCGCATCAGATTTCCACCCGGCTTACTGGAATTGTACTCAACAGAATCAACTCACTTCCTGAAGTATTGAATTGATACTGGAATACACCATCCTCTCCCGTTACTGTAGCAATACCATTACGGACAATGACATCATAGGCATCAATGTCAGAAATCGTGTGCAATAGCTTCAACTCCTGTTCATTGGAAACATCAAAAAGTTTTAATCCGCTATTTCCTTCGCATATAAACAGGAGGTTGTCCTCAATAGCTAACCCATGAGGGGTGTTCATGGGATAATTTTTTACAAGGAAGGGACTATAGGGGTTTGTGATGTCAAGAATTTCCAAAGCATTTGTACCCGCATTGCAACGGTTGCCTGACCGTAAAGTGACATAAGCACGGTTGCCCTGGACGACGACAGGATCACACGACCTGATATGGGAATACCGGAAAATAAATTCGGGATGTTCGCGATCAGCGATCGAGTAAATATACATCGCGTCGCTTGCGCCCAGGTAAAGATACTCGCCGGAAGCAAATACTGTTTCCATACCAAACCCCACTGATTCGGAATGAATGGCAGTGAACGCCTGTTGGGAAATATCAAAAACCTGAATGGTAGAATTGTTAACCACATACATATAAGTCCCCACAATAGAAAAGCGGGTCATAGAACCACCTTGTCCGGCGCCTCCGGCATAATTGGCACTGGTCAGATCGCTTTCGCATGAGAATGCAAAGGCAATTAGGAAGAGAGGATAGAGTATTTTTTTAGAACGCATAACAATTCCGGTTTTCAAAGGTGGATTTTTTCCAGGATACTACTAATCCCTTTCCAGTATCGATACACTCAAAATAAAAACCCGACGGCGGCAAAACACCCAGCAACCAATTTTGCAGTGGAAGCCTTGCGTTTTCCTGTAGCGTAGTAAAATTGTTGAGCGTCAATCCGACCAACTGGCCCATGTGATCGGCATACAAAATACCATCCTTGATCGCCATATCTGTATTGCCCAGCATCCGGATAAATCCCACGGTCTCAGGATTCGACGGATCGCTGTTATCAAAGACGTGTATCCCACTCCCGAGTTCATTGACAAGCAAATAATGGTGATAGAGGTAGATCTTGCCAGGATTATTTACCTGCCTGGCCGGCAACATTTTTATTTCCGAAACATCATGTTCCCCATAAACGGGACGGTAACCTTCAACCGACCCATACTGTTCTCCTTCGATTGGTTCATAAATACAGCCCGTTATCAACAGGGGCAGTAAAACCAGTAGGCGCGTGAGATAAACTGTTTTATTCATTGATTGGTGTTTGTAATAGGCGGATCGATACAATGCAGATCGCAGGCGGGATTTACTTCGATGAAAAAAAACTTCATAGCTTTACCAGGATAGACACAGATTTTAAGACGGGGGTTGGAATCAAAACCAAAAAGTAATTGTTAAAGATCAATTGAAATTAGCAGCCATCGATATAGGTTCAAATGCCATCCGTTTTCAGGTATCTACGATCCTGGATAACAGTGCCGTCGTCTTGTTCAAGAAACTGGAATATGTCCGGTTTCCACTCCGGCTGGGTCACGATGTTTTTACAACAGGCCGTATAAGTCCTCAAAGTCAGGGGAAGTTTAAAAAGCTTATGAAAGCGTATAAACTTCTCCTGGAGCTTTATGAAGTTCAGGATTATATGTTCTGCGCTACTTCCGCCATGCGCGAGGCAGAAAACGGACAGAAGCTCGCCGACGAAGTGCTGGAACAGTTCGGTATCACTATCCATATAATTGACGGCGACCGGGAGGCTGAAATCATCAACCGCGCCATTCATTCTTTTCTCACCGACAAGACGTACCTGCACATCGATGTGGGCGGCGGAAGCACCGAACTGAATTTGTACACGGGTGGAAAAAAAATAAAAACCCGCTCATTCAGGATCGGCTCAGTCCGGATCCTCGAGCACAACGATTCTCCCCAGATGTGGCAGGAAATGGAACAGTGGATCAAAGAACAGGTTAAAAAAGATTACGGAAGAGTTACCGCTGTGGGAACGGGAGGAAACATCACCAAGATCTTTGAACTCGCCCAACTTAAGCCCGGAAAAACCATGTCGCTCAAAAAGATCCGGGAGATCCAAAAAATGATCGGCAATTATTCCCTGGAGGAAAGGATCTATAAATTACAAATGAATCCTGACCGCGCAGACGTCATCATGCCCGCCGCCGATATCTACACAAAAGTTATGGAGTGGGCGCACGCCTCGAGTATCCTTGTTCCCGATGTCGGATTAAAAGACGGCATGATGCTGCTGATGTTTGAGAAAAATTCAAAACAACAACGCATTGAATTCAAAACGTGAGTCGTCGGTCGTGAGATCCTCGCCAATGCAAGCCGTCCGGCTTTGATAACGCAATAATATTTTCCTTTGAGATTTCTGCGGAATTGGAAAACGCAATCAACGAAGATCTCACCTGTTTGTAGAAAAATGGACCATACCGGAAATCCGGCTCCGTGGGAGCCACTTGAATCTAATGCTAAGCTGTCAGAAACCGGATACAAAATAGTTCTCACGCTCAGAGACAGCACTGTAGGATGGGCTTTCAACTGAATGCTTACGGCCATTGATGGGCATCACTATCTGCTTTCAGGTGGCTCCTACAGAGCCCGAGGTTCTATTCGCCGGTCCTTCTACAAACAGGATACTCCTACCGAGTTGCAAAGTGAATGCAACCCAACCCAGCGAATGCAATCACCAAGATTCAGCTCCGAAGGTCAGAATACGCTGGTCCTTTCAAAAACAGAATACTTTGCGAGAGGTTTATCTTGTTACATAGGAGTCGTGAGGGTTTGAACTTCAACGAAAGACCGGGCTTCGCTTCAACCCGGCAACCGGTAACTGGCAACCGGCACCTACCTTCCCTTCTTCAACTTCTTCTTCAACGTACTCTTACCTTTGCGCGATTCAACTTTATCAAAGTCATAGGTGTATGCAACGGAAAGGCTAATGACTTTCAGATTCACGCGCATGGTGTCATTATAGTTCAGCAGAGAGGAGTACCACTCGCGCGGCGGATATTGGTATTTATTATTTCCAAGATTAGTATGGCCTG
>JBBDXJ010000011.1:0-1467 GCA_040902445.1 Cyclobacteriaceae bacterium
CGCCTTCGCGGGCGAAGGTGACCTGGGCCAGGTTTCCTTTTTCAAGGGACTTCATGAGTTTGGTCTTTTCCTCGCCATTCAATTGTTCCTTGATGGGATATTTGGACAGGGCAATTTCAAGGTCATAGCCATAACCTGCGTGGTACTGCTTGACCTTATAGTTATCATTTTTGTCCTTCTCCTGGAAGTCCAGTTGCACCCACGCATTGTAGGGCTGGCCTTCTTTATTGTTCAGGTCTTTGTTAACCGCGCGGCCACTTAAGAGATTGTAGGCTTCCTTGGCGGTGACGCCGGAGTTTTTCGTGATGTAGAACGTCTGTGTTTTTGCCTGCGCGGGATCTTGATGCTTCAAGGTAGCCTGGTAGCGGTTCAGAAAATACATATCGGTCTGATCGGACTTCCTGAAATCCAGTTTGTAATCCACCCGGTCTTTGATCGTTCCGGTCATATTGAAGTCCCCTGTTAGCGGGAGGCTGAATTCCTTGGGCTGTTCCTTTATCTTGTTTTCAAGATCGGCGTTCAGTTTATCGCCGAAGCCCAAATACTTCAGGCCGTCTTTCAGAAATTCAAGGTTCTTGACATTCATAAGTGTTTTGTTTAATAGTTTAAAATACATCTTGTTCATACAGCATGATAGTATCCCTTAATCGACCAAAAGGGCATTGACAATGGTCTTGTTTCTAATTGCCAGGCTTAGGTTTCTCCCCCCGTTCTTTTCAAACATTTCGATCACGAGGCGTTTTGCATCCGGGATGGTAAATTTCCCCAGGGCGTAG
The DNA here is from genome assembly GCA_040902445.1 of Cyclobacteriaceae bacterium. Taxonomy (GTDB): domain Bacteria; phylum Bacteroidota; class Bacteroidia; order Cytophagales; family Cyclobacteriaceae; genus Chryseosolibacter. Next base: position 777 of record JBBDXJ010000011.1, read on the forward strand.
ATCACATCTTCTGTTGACTTGCCTTTTATGGTTTCACTATTTCCATACACGTAAACAGGTTTGACATCCACCTGTTGGGAAGCGGTGCGTTTTACTTTTTGCCTGTCCTCGATGTACAAGCGCAAGAAGTCCACATCGTAGGTGATGTTGGATTGATTCCGGATCCGGAAATGATAAAAGATAACGTTGTCTTTTATGTAAATCCCGTGCAGCAAAAGGCCCATCTTGTGCCTGGACTCTTTGACAAACCTGATGCTCCGTTTGGCATTCACGATTTGAGAAGCACACTTTTCCATTTCGGTTTCCGTCATTTCGGTTTCAAAAATCGGTTCGGGATCCATGGGTTCATGGCTCTCACTATTACCGATGTTGATTACCAGACTACCCGGCGCTTTGGAATAAGCCACCGTGAATTCATGGATCTTTCCGTCCGAGGTGATCACGGTCAGGTTCGTATTCGGAAATCCATGCCTTGCCGCCTTTAGCTGGAGGATATTTTCAACTCCCTTCGCTTTTTGCGCGAGCAGGTCACGGCTCCCGCGGTCAACCGATTTTATGATTGCCGGAAATACCAGGCTTGTCGTCTTGTTGTAGGCGATCTCAAGGGCCTGCGGCCCACGGAGGGGCTGAGCATCCACATTGAGTATCAGGAGTGCGAGAAAAGCTCCGGTCATTACCAGAAGCAGTTTAT
>JBBDXJ010000012.1:0-1461 GCA_040902445.1 Cyclobacteriaceae bacterium
ATCACTGCCTCATCTTTTGGAAGCATGTCAAGGGTTATAATATCAGACAAGCCATCATTGTTAATATCCGCTATATCATTCCCCATGGAAAATCTGCTGACGTGAGGCATGGACTTCGTCAGTTCCTCAGCGAAGGTACCATTGGCCTGATTGATATAGAGGTAGTCGTTTTCGTGGAAATCATTCGAAACATAAATATCCTGGAAGCCGTCCCAATTCAGATCGGAAACGCCCACGCCCAACCCGTAGGCCACCTGGCTGTTGTAAATTCCCGCAAGGCTTGTCACTTCTGTAAACCTTTGATTTCCCTCGGGGATCAAATCGTTTCTGTACAATTTATCGCCGGCAAAACGATCACTTTGAAACCTCAACCTGGAATGACCATAAGATCTGGACGTATGTACGGAATGGTTGAGGAGGTACATATCCAGGTCTCCATCATTATCGAAATCAAAAAAAGCAGCGTGGGTGGAGAATCCCTGAAAGGAAAGCCCATAGGATTCTGTCCGGTCTGTAAACGTAAGGTCACCGTTGTTAATAAAGAGTTGATTACGACCATCGAATTTTTTGTAGTTTCCGACGCCGCAAACATAAATATCGAGGAAGCCATCGCCATTGACATCGGCCATCGTAACACCTGTTTTCCAGTTTCCAACGCCGGTAACGCCTGCCTTTTCCGAAATGTCTTCGAAAACAAAGCCGCCTTTATTGAGGTATAATTTATTTGATTGTTGATTGGCTGTGAAATAAATATCCGTCAACCCATCGTTATTCAGGTCACCCGCAGCCACACCCCCACCGTTGTAAAAATACAGGTATTCAATGATGTTGAACTCAGGGCTTTGTTCCAGGCTGTTAATAAATCTGATATTGGTTTTATCTGAAGATAGCGGAACAAACAGGGTGTTCACTTTCTTTTCCGCGCACGACAGCACCAGTAAAAAAGTGCATAGAACGGAAACAGGGTGGAAAATTCGCGGGAAGGACCTCACCAGTTATTGCATTGTGTAAACTTTGACTGCATCATTATTTCTTGAGAAGATTATTACCGTGCCTTTTCGGGTATTCAAAGTTAGAATATCTCTTACTTCACCTTCAATGTGAATTCCCGATTGCTGTGGTGGCAATGACCGGAAATTACCTTTGCCATCCCCTTTTAACAAGAGACCATAACTGCCATCATATCTTCCGACTTCGGGTTTAACCCGGAATAAATTCCCTCCTGTCAAAATATCCGTCAAACCATCTTTGTCGAAATCCCCTATTTCAATGCCATACAACGGAGAAAATTGCGCTTCCAGCGGAAGTGGGTTTAGCGTGAACTTTCCCTTTCCATCATTTATCGCCACTGCCGAGCGAAGTTCAAAAACCTTTAACTCGAGGGCATTCTTCAATTGTTGGGATGTAAAAATATCAGTAAGCGTCTCATTCTTAAAAGTCTCGTATTTCAGGTACTTCTTT
>JBBDXJ010000013.1:0-9633 GCA_040902445.1 Cyclobacteriaceae bacterium
CTAAGATCGGACCTTGTGTAACGATATTCGGATCTGCGCGAACGAAACCAACACACCTGTATTACAAAATGGCTGAAGAGATGGCGTATCAACTCGTGCAACATGGCTATGGCGTGATTACCGGCGGAGGTCCCGGTATAATGGAAGCGGGTAACAAGGGAGCCCACCGTGCCGGGGGTAAATCTGTCGGCCTGAATATTTTCCTTCCTTTTGAGCAGCAGGGAAATATTTACATCGACAAAGACAAGCTTATCACATTCGATTATTTTTTCGTTCGCAAGGTTATGTTTGTAAAGTATTCGCAGGGATTTATTGTTATGCCCGGAGGTTTTGGAACGCTGGATGAATTGACAGAAGCCCTCACGCTTATCCAAACTAAAAAGATCGGCCGTTTCCCCATTGTGATGGTGGGAAAGAAATACTGGAAAGGCCTGGTGGATTGGATTAAAAAAGTTTTGATCACAGAAAAAATGATCCATCCGCAGGACATGGATTTATTTACGGTAGTGGATTCGCCCGAGGATGCCGTCAAAGCCATTGATGATTTTTATTCTAAATACCTTTTGTCGCCAAACTTCTAATGAAAAATTTTTCCGATTTTATTTCGCTGTCAGCACTGCTTATTCTTTTCGGATATATCTCCTACAAAGAGATCCGCAACCCTTCAGTACCCATACCAGACCAGATGTCGGATGAAAGTGTGGCGGATCTGCAATACGTGGTTGAAGATGCTGGTCCGTTTCCCGCGGTCTCTCTTGATGTTCCCGAAAACTTGAGTTTCGCCGGTGAACCCGTTCCACTCAATATTCCCGATGTTTATGAAAGGCTTGATAAAGAGTTGCAGATCAATACCTATTTTCACAGTAACACCATTTTTCTCATCAAACGCGCCAACCGATGGTTGCCACAGATCGAAAAGATACTCCGTGAAAACGATGTGCCTGACGATTTCAAATACCTGCCGCTCATAGAGAGCAATTTGCTGAATGATATCTCACCCAAAAATGCGGTGGGCTACTGGCAAATACTGAAAGCATCGGGAAAGGAACATGGACTGGAAATTACCGATGAAGTCGATGAAAGGTATGATCCATTAAAAGCCACCAGGGCGGCGTGCAAATATCTGCGGCAAGCCTACAGAAAATTTGGCAACTGGACGCTCGTTGCAGCCTCTTACAACCGCGGCATGGGCGGGGTTGAACGCGCAATAGAAAATCAACAGGTTAAGTCGTATTACGATCTGTTTTTAAATGATGAAACGTCGCGCTACGTTTTCAGGATCCTGGCAATAAAAGAAATTGCAGAAAATCCTTTAAAGTATGGTTTCCGCATCAGTCCCAGACACCTTTATCAGGAGGAACAACTCAAGTACATTGAGGTTGAAGAAACTATCAAGGATCTCGTCACTTTTGCCAAGCAACACAATACAAACTACAAACTCATAAAAAGGCACAATCCCTGGTTGCGCGATGAGCGGCTTACGGTAAAGAAAAACAAACACTACCGGATCGCAATTCCTGAATAAGACCTTACCTTTTACCGTTAATATAAAAGCATGCGACCATACATACTAGCTGAAAATCATTGGAAAACTGTTCAGGAAACTGAATATGAAGTGGCGGTTTTACCGTGGGGAGCAACTGAAGCGCACAACTACCATTTGCCCTATGGCACGGATATCATTGAAGCTGAACATGTCGCTGCAGAAGCTGCGCGGATTGCCTGGGAAGGGGGATCAAAGATCACGGTGCTGCCCTGTATTCCCTTTGGCGTGAACACGGGTCAGTTTGATGTTAAGCTTGATATCAATATGAATCCGAGCACACAGCTAGCCGTCCTTCGCGATATCATTGAGGTGCTTAACCGCCAGGGTATTTACAAACTTATTATTCTTAACAGCCACGGTGGCAATGACTTTAAAACGATGATCAGGGAACTTGGTCTTCAGTTTCCAAAAATGTTTTTGTGTTCGTGCAACTGGTATCAATCGGTAGACCAGAAAAATTTCTTTGAAAGCAAGGACGACCACGCGGGCGAAATGGAAACCAGTGTTATTATGCACCTGATTCCCCGGCTGGTAAGATCTCTTTCGGAAGCCGGTGACGGAGCTGCAAAAAAATTCAGAATGGCCGGAATACGCGAGGGATGGGCCTGGGCAGAACGCAAATGGATGCAGGTGACAAAGGATACCGGTGTAGGTGACCCGAGAAAAGCTACCGCAGAGAAAGGGGCAAAATTCTTTAAGGCGGTGACCGAGAAGGTAGCTCAGTTCTTTAAGGAAGTAGCGGATGCTGACCGGAAGGACTTGTATATGTGAGTGGTCAGTTGTGAGTGGTCAGTTGTGAGTGGTGAGTGAGGGCGTGCGGCCCACGGAATTTCACTATTTAAAAAGCGCGCACATTTCTGTGTGAGTAAAGTCACCTGTAAAATTTCAATGAGAGAAATAAGAAGATCAGAGCGAAAATCAATTCAGAAGCAGGAGCGAACCACCACTGACCACTCACAACTCACTATTCACCTGCGACGTCTCCACCTTCGTCACCCAGAAATTATTAAACCCCTCCCCGATCTGGATGGCGATCTCCTGGAGGGCAAGCATTTCTAAAATGGCGAGAAAATTAAAGATCACACCGATGCGGGAAGGAAATGCCTGCAACAGCTCCACAAATGACAGGCGCTCTCTTTTAGCTAATTCGTCAGCCAGATATTTTTTCTGGTTCTCGATGGTATAAGGATATTGAATGACCTGGTGAACGGGTCTATTTTTCTCTGCTTCGAAACGTTTCAAGACCTTTTCGAAAACCGTCATCAGTTTGAAAATGGTCACATCCTGAAGCTCTGCTTCTACGTTGCTGATTTCCGCTAAAGCCTTCAGTTCCTTAATGATGTTGCCGCGCTTTTCCTTCATCAGCTCAGCTTCTTCCATTTTATGGAACGTGTCAACTACGGACTTATATTTTTTGTACTCGAGTAAATGCTTTACAAGTTCTTCCCTTGGGTCGATCTCATTACCCTGCTCATCCAGCTGCGGACGCGGGAGCAGCATCCTGGATTTGATGCGCATCAGGGTGGCGGCAACCAGGATAAATTCACTGGCCACTTCTATGTTAAGGTGCTCCATCTGGTGCACATAGGTGAGGAAATCCTCTGTGATCCTGGCGATCGGTATGTCGTAGATATCAAGCTCATCTCTTTCAATAAAGAATAGCAGCAGATCAAAAGGGCCTTCAAACAAAGGCAGCTTGATTTCGAAGTTTTCCTGTGTTACCATATCGGCACAAATTTATTTATAATCCTCCAAAATCCTTATGATTGAAGAAATAAGTAATTTTGTGGACCTTATTTGAATAAATGGAGAAACACTTATCTTCATTTGATGTTTAAGGATTAATAACAACCCAGAACGAATGCTCATTACACCGGGTAAACTTTTGGCCCAAATCAATTCGCCGGATGATCTGAAAAAGCTTGATCAGGTCCAGTTAGTACAGCTAAGCGAGGAATTACGCCAGTTTATTATTGACAATGTCTCTGTTTACGGGGGCCATTTTGGCGCCAGTTTGGGCGTTGTTGAGCTTACTGTTGCTTTACATTACGTTTTTAATACTCCGTATGACCAACTTATATGGGACGTTGGCCATCAGGCATATGGACATAAAATACTAACCGGACGAAGGGATGAGTTCCACACGAACCGGCTGTATGGTGGTTTATCTGGATTTCCGAAGAGAACGGAGAGTGATTACGATACCTTTGGCGTGGGGCACTCCTCTACTTCGGTATCCGCAGCGTTGGGAATGGCGGCCGCTTCAAAATATCTAAAAGTTGAGGACAGGCAGCACATCGCAGTGATCGGAGACGGTGCAATGACCGGCGGAATTGCTTTTGAGGCTATGAATCACGCTGGGGTCTCAGATACGAACCTGCTCATTATCCTCAACGACAATTGCATGTCAATTGATCCGAATGTAGGAGCTTTAAAAGATTATCTGACCGATATCACCACGTCGCGAACTTACAATAAGATCAAAGACGATGTATGGAAACTGCTTGGCAAGCTTTCCAATTTTGGAAAAAGCGCTCAGGAAATTGTTTCCAAACTGGAAAATGGGATCAAATCAACCCTGCTGAGTCAAAGTAACTTTTTCGAATCCCTTAACCTCCGTTATTTCGGTCCTATTGACGGGCATGATGTAGACCACCTGGTGACAATTTTACAGGACCTTAAAAACATTAAAGGCCCAAAAATTCTTCATTGTGTTACAGTAAAGGGAAAAGGATTTGCGCCTGCCGAAAAAGGCAATGCTACAACCTGGCATGCCCCGGGAACCTTTGATAAAATTTCAGGAGAGATCTATCAAAAAGCGGTTGATAACCCACAGCCTCCAAAATACCAGGATGTCTTTGGCAATACTATTGTTGAGCTCGCCAGATCAAATGAAAAAATAATCGGCATTACACCTGCGATGCCCTCGGGTTCATCCATGAATATCATGATGAAAGAAATGCCTGAGCGGGCTTTTGATGTGGGCATAGCCGAGCAGCACGCAGTCACTTTTTCAGCGGGTTTGGCAACGCAGGGGCTGATTCCTTTTTGTAATATTTACAGTTCTTTTATGCAACGCGCGTATGATCAGGTGATCCACGACGTATGCATTCAAAATCTCCCTGTGAATTTTTGTCTGGACCGCGCTGGCTTTGCAGGCGCCGATGGACCAACGCATCATGGCGCCTATGATCTGGCGTATTTCAGGTGCCTTCCCAACATTATTGTTTCCGCTCCCATGAACGAGTCGGAATTGCGGAATCTGATGTATACCGCGCAATTGCCAAGAAATGAGAAAGCCTTTTCCATCCGTTATCCCCGCGGCAAAGGTGTGCTGATCAACTGGCGCACACCGATGGAGGAAATTCAAATCGGGAAGGGAAGAAAATTAAAAGAAGGAGACGAAATTGTGCTGCTTACCATAGGCCATATTGGAAATTATGCAGTGGAAGTTTGTGATCGCCTGGCCAAAAAGAACATTGAAGTAGCTCATTACGATATGCGGTTCGTAAAACCGATTGATGAGGAAATTCTACACGAGGTATTTACAACTTACAAAAGAGTTATAACCATTGAAGATGGTTGTATTCAGGGAGGATTTGGGAGCGCTGTATTGGAATTCATGGCGGATAACAACTATCAGGCTGAAGTCAAACGCCTGGGCATTCCGGATCGGATCATCGAGCATGGAGAGCAGGTTGAGCTGCATCGCGAATGCGGTTTTGATCCGGACGGAATAGAAAAGTCGGTGATTGAAATGCTGGAATCGGTCTCTCGCTCTATCTAATGGACTCTATAAACTACCTGGAGCAAGGCAGTGGGCATACCGTGATTCTCATTCATGGTTTCCCAATGAATCAGCAGGTATGGACGAATTTTGCTTCCAGGTTAAGCGAGTCCCTGAAAGTAGTCACTATTGATCTTCCTGGATTTGGCAAGAGTCCAAGTTTGCCTCCAGGTTTCGCTTTGGAAGATGTTGCCCGAATTGTTCTCGACTGGATCAGCGAAAAAAAATACAATCAACCAATAATTATAGGCCATTCTCTCGGAGGTTATGTTACCCTTGCCCTCGTGGAGCAGGATCGGGATATGCCCGGCGGTATTTGCCTTTTTCATTCGACAGCGCACGCCGATTCGGCAGAAAAAAAACAATCGCGGGGAAAAGTACTTGATTTTATAGAAAAACAGGGTGTTCAGGCCTTTACTTCGAATTTTATCGGGCAGTTATATGCGGACCCTCAGCACAGCTCTATAACGAAAGTAAAAAACATCGCGGTGCAATCTTCAAAGGAAACCGTTGTCGGTTATACCAGGGCAATGAGAGACAGAAAAGACCGTACGAATGTGTTGAGAAGCTTCCCCAGACCAATCCTTTTTTTAGCCGGAGAGAAAGATCAGGGCATCCCGCCTGAAACTATCCATCAGCAGGTAGCGCTCACCAAGCAAGCAGAGGCCGAAATTTTACCGGAGGTAGCCCATATGGGAATGTTTGAAGCCGAAGGGGCGTGCCTGAAAAAACTTTTAGATTTTATTGAAAAATGTGCGGTTACCCTTTAGCGGTATGATGTATGAATCCTGTCTCATTATTGCGTTTTTGATTTGATGAGAAAGAAATCTAAATTAGAGCGCGTTTTACCGAATAATCCTGCCTATAATGTAGGTAAAGTTAAAACGGCCTTATATATTTGCTAAAGTGGAATAAATAAAAACTAACCGATAACCATGGAAGACCAATACGCACCTTGGAATGAAATGGCAATAAATATCGCCTACGGAGCTTGGGCGATTGCCGTGTTGATCGTAATAGGTCACATAATCAGGCTTGCCACGATGAACGATGCTAAAGTCAAATATGACTTTATTAATCGAAGTGAGATAATGACCCTATGGGTAGCTTCCATCATCCTGATTATTGGATGTTGCTTTTTCGCAAATTCCAATGTTACGGAACTTAGCGCCTTGTGGATTTTTGTTCGCGTATTTACTACGGTTTCCATGGGAATGATAGTAGCACTGATTGTACAAAATCTGCTCAAGTTTTATTATCCCTTCTACATTGAAAAACGATTGAAAGTTTTGCGCTACAGCCCACGGATTTCTCCAAAGACCGGAAAGGCAATGAAATTACTCAGCGAAGATGAGGAAGACTCTTACCTGGATGAAGGTATGCAGGCGGAAGAAGATGTTTTCTCCATCGACTATGATGTGTGGAAAGATCTTGAGACAGGCTACGTGAAAATTGAAAAATACTCCGGCCACCTCCATGCCATCCAGTGCCCCGAGTGCAATTATCAAACTTTCAAGATTGTTAAAGAGGAAATCATCAAACATCCTGCGCCTAACGAAGAAGGCGAACTGCTGAAGCATTATCAATGTGGATACTGCGGATACAAAGCCAAGAAGAATGTTACTCTTAAAATCTCCCAGAAATTTGAAGAAACAACTACTGCAGCAACAGCATAACATTAATACCTAAATCCTAGGAAAAAACCCGGCGCGTGCCGGGTTTTTTTTGTTTTTATTAAATTATGTCGGGCAGCTTGATCTGATCAGAGTAAAATTTCATGCGAGAATGATTCATATCGAGCTGCTGAATCTTTTCGATACACGATTGCTTGTGATTCACAAAGACCTCCAGGTAGATATTGCCAAGCAGATACAGGTTAACCTTGTAGCCATAGTATCGTATGGCCATCACAAATGTTCCATTTTCATAAAGAAGGTTAATCTTTTTTGAAAGTGAAAGTCTGTTAAAATCTCCCCACGTGATCATATTTTAAACATATGGAAAAAATTGCGCCACCACAAAAGTCCTACTTTAACTTTTTCTTCAAAAGATCAACGGCTCTTTTCCACGCAAGTTTTGCCGCCAGTTCATTATATCTTGTCGGTGCGGTGTCATTGTGAAAAGCGTGCTGCGCACCTTCATATATAAAGAGCTCATATTTTGTGCCGGCCTTTTTCAAGGCATCTTCGTAAGCAGCAATACCGGCATTGACACGTTCATCCATTTCAGCATAATGAAGTTGAAGGGTAGCCTTAATTTTTGCAACATCCTGGGCTTCCGGTTGCCGGCCGTAAAAAGGAACAGCAACCAATAATGGAGGTACGTGAACGGCCAGATTATTGGCCATCGCCCCTCCCCAGCAAAAACCGATACATCCGAATTTCCCATTGCAATCGTTCCGTGATTTCAGGTAATCAAAAGCCCTGGCGAAATTCTGGATGGTTTTTTCTGAATCGAGCTGCTGAAACATATCTCTCGCTTTATCTGCATCCGCAGGTGTTCCTCCCAGCGGTGAAAGTGCATCCGGCCCCATTGCCAGAAACCCTTCCAAAGCCATTCTTCTGGTTACATCTTCAATATGGGGATTCAGTCCCCTGTTTTCGTGAATCACTACGACACCACCCAGCACATTTTTTCCTTTGGGTTTTGCCAGATAACCTTTCATAGTCGTTCCATCACCCTGATAGGTGATGCGCTCGATTTCGAGTCGATCGTCCTGGGAAGAAAGAGTTTCTGCATTTGCATAATTCACCTCGAGCATTGGAAGTACAGCCAAAGCAGCTGCAGTACTCCCCGTCAGTTTGATGAGCCGCTGGATAAATACCTCCCTTGTCAGGGGCTTATGAGTGTATTCATCAAACAGGTTTATTATCTTCTGATCCATAATTGGTTATTTACAATGTTAATATAGCCACAAAAGCACAAAGACACTAAGGTCTATTTTAGGCAGATTGATTTGGAGTGAAGCATAACGACAGCACAATAGGCAATTTGAAAAAATTGCGAAATTGCCAGGCACAGGGCCAGATAAAACAAAAAAACCCGCGCGAAGCAGGAATTTTTTAACTACAAGTTGTCAACTGTCAATTGCCAAATTGTCAATTGGTTTTTAGGGTGAAAGACGGGACTCGAACCCGCGACCCTCAGAATCACAATCTGATGCTCTAACCAACTGAGCTACATCCACCGTTTGAGGCTTGCAATTTAGATAGTACGCCGCAAATAACAAAAAAGACGCTTTTTTTAGTTCCTGTCAAAGGTTAATCGCTGTCCCTTCAGGGTTTGATCGAAATTTCCATTCAGGAAAGCAGCATGTCCTGACACGAATGTGTCGGTAACCTTCGAATGAAAAACCCGTCCCTGAAATGGCGACCATCCACACCGGGATAAAATATTTTCGCTTTCAACGCGCCACGATTGGTTAAGGTCAACCAGGACCAGGTCGGCATAATAGCCCTCCCGGATGAAACCCCTCTTCGATATCTGAAAAAGAATAGCAGGGTTGTGCGACATTTTCTGAACAATTTTCTCAAGGCTTATTTTTCCTGCGTGGAAAAATTCGAGCATTGCTACCAGACTATGCTGTATGAGTGGTCCTCCCGATGGGGCTTTGAAGTAGGTAGTATCTTTTTCTGCCAGGGTATGAGGAGCGTGGTCTGTTGCTACCACATCGATCTTATCCTCCAGTAACGCCTGAAATATCCCCGCCTGATCCGCTGCGGTTTTAATGGCGGGATTCCATTTGATCAACGTGCCGAGCCGGCTATAATCCGAGTCATTAAATGTCAAATGATGCACACAGGCTTCAGCCGTAATTTTTTTTCTTTCGAGTGGAAGATCCGAATCAAAAAGCCCGGTTTCTTTTGCCGTAGAGATGTGGAGTATATGAAGTTTTGTCCCATGTTTTCGCGCCAATCCAATGGCGAAAGATGAAGACTTGTAACACGCATCCTCGCTGCGGATGAGCGGATGAAATCTCAGGGGTATATCCTCTCCATATTCCGCTTTATACGCCGCTGCATTTTTGATGATCGTTGCCTCATCTTCACAATGGGTAGCAATGATGGAGGGAAAGCGGGAAAAAAACCCCTCAAGGATTTTTTCGTCATCGACCAGTAGATTACCCGTGGAGGAGCCCATGAATATCTTCAGTCCGCAAACTTGCCGGATATCCACCTTCATCACCTCTTCGAGATTGTCGTTCGATGCACCCATAAAGAAGGAATAGTTCGCAAGAGAATCTTTAGATGCGATACGGTATTTATCTTCGAGTAAAGTAAGCGTAAATGTCGGCGGGATG
>JBBDXJ010000014.1:0-54334 GCA_040902445.1 Cyclobacteriaceae bacterium
AAAAATATGTTGAAAATGCTGTGAATGCGTTGCTCGGTGGCAAGCCCGTTCCTACAGAAAAAACCAAAGCTGTCGGGTGTGGAATCCGATGGAAGGATTGATGATCAGGATTTACAGAATTTGAGAATTTCGATCAGAATTGTAGAATTCTCAGAATAGCCAATGCGCAAACACACGGCTGCCAATTCTAATAATTCTAAAATTCTGATAATTCTGATCCTTATTGGTTTGAAACAAATTTCAATCCCAGAATTGAACCGATCAGCAAAAAAATAAAGAACATCCTCCAAAAGTCGGAGGGTTCTTTGAACAGAATAATTCCCACGATCACGGTACCCACTGCGCCAATACCCGTCCACACGGCATAAGCAGTACCTATCGGAATAATTTCAATGGCCTTATTGAGGAAATAAAAACTCAAGGTTATAGAAATAAAAAAGATGGTTGCCCACCATTTATTCGAGAAGTTATCCGACAATTTTAGACTTGTAGTGAAGCCGACCTCGAAAAATCCGGCAATGATAAGATAAAACCACCCCATTAAATTATTAATTTAGTTTACAAATCTAATCTTTGTTTATGTTATCGTCAGTGCTTTTTCGAACTTAACGTTTTGTTCCATAAATTTCATCGCATGCGTCTTTACTTTTTTTTGGCTTTAATGTTCCTGTTTGCCGGATGCCAGATGGCAAAAAATCCGGGCAGCGGAGTAAAATTAACTGAAACAGTTTCCTCGTTATACGATCCGGAAAAAAAGCCTTTCTACCACGGGGTTGCCTCCGGAGATCCATTAACCGACCGGGTCATTATCTGGACCCGGGTTACTCCCGAAGATTCTCTGTCTTCCATCGAAGTATCGTGGGAAGTTGCCACCAATGACCAGTTTGCTCCGGTGTTAAAGAATGCATCAGTAACCACATCGCCCGCGCGGGATTACACAGTAAAGGTGGATGTGGATGGGCTGGATGCCAACACGCAATATTATTATCGGTTTAAGGCACTGGAAAAGATCTCACCGGCAGGAAGAACAAAAACCCTTCCTGAGGGAAGTTTGGATAGTTTGAAGTTCGCCGTTGTCAGCTGCAGCAACTGGCAACATGGTTATTTCAATGCATATGACCGCATAGCTTCAAAAGATGTTGATGTTGTATTACACCTGGGCGATTACATTTACGAATATGGTATCAATAATGCTAAAAACGTAGACCGCAGACATTTACCGGAACATGAGATCGTAACCCTGGCCGACTACCGGACACGCTATTCGCAATATCATTTGGATAATGGGTTAAGAAAAATGCGTCAGCAACATCCTATCATCACAATCTGGGACGACCACGAAGTAGCAAACGATACCTATGCGCAGGGCGCACAAAATCACCAACCTGAAGAAGGCGATTTCGCTGCGCGCAAGGCTGCCGCGAGGAAAGCCTACCATGAATGGATACCAATTCGCGAAGCTGATAAGCATTACAGAACTTTTTCATTTGGCAATCTTGCAGATCTCATTATGCTGGATGAAAGACAGGAAGGCAAAACAAAACCTGCACAGGGAATTGCCGATCCGATCTATAAGCAGGATGACCGCAGCATGTTGGGAAAAACCCAATTGAACTGGTTTGAAAGTAAATTAGAAAATTCCACCGCTATCTGGAAAGTGATTGGAAATCAGGTGATGTTCTCCGACCTCGACCGGGCCGCTGTAAGTCCGAAGAATCCAAGGAACATGGATAGTTGGGACGGATATCCTGCCGAGAAACAAAAAGTTGCTGACATCATCCAGAATAAAATGATCAGGAACATAATTTTCCTCACAGGGGATACTCACGCTTCCTGGGCTTTTGAGGTGGTGGCAAGTCCGCTTAAGCCGACAAAGAAGGATGTGTACCAGCCGCTGGCTGTAGAATTCGGCACCACGAGTGTCTCCTCGACAAATTCCAATGAATCCATGCCGGATGATACGGTAAAATTAAGAGAGGAAGCTTATCTTAAGACTAATCCTCATCTGAAATTCGTCAATCAGAGGGATCATGGCTATCTTTTGTTGACTTTGTATACCAATAAAGCAAAAGCTGAATGGTTTTTTGTCCGAACTATCTTGCAGCCCGACGAAAGGGAAACACTTGCCAAAACCCTGCAGGTGAACCTTAATTCAAATACCTTGCGGTAATGGATTGAAACACAAAACCACCGTTAATAATACGGTCGGTGCAGTTTATTTTTCGGGCACGGTCTTTTGCTATTCCAGAGATCAACCACCTAAGCGTAAGTATATTTTTGACAACAGAATTGGCAGTAAGATCATGGGATTGATTAATTCGATATTGACGTGGGTGATGAGAAAGCGCATTCACCAGATTGAACTTTTCATGAAATACCCCCATGATGTTCAGGAGGAACTTTTCAAAAGATTGATACTGGCAGCCAGCGCTACCGAATTCGGAAAAAAATACGGCTTTAGCGACATCGAAACGGTGGCCCAATACCGGGAACGCGTGCCTATTTTCACCTATGAAAATCTGTTCCCCTATATCAAACGCCTGATGCGGGGTGAACAGAATATTTTATGGCCAACGGAGATCACCTGGTTTTCGAAGTCTTCGGGCACTACAAATCAGCGGAGTAAATTTATCCCGGTGTCGCAGGAGGCACTGCAGGAATGTCATTTCAAGGGCGGAAAGGACCTGATTTCTATTTATGTCAATAATTTTCCAGAAACAAAATTGTTTGATGGCAAAGGCCTCGCTGTAGGAGGAAGTCATCAGATCAATGAGTATGATTCAAGTGAATCTTCAAATTATGGTGATGTTTCGGCAGTGATCATGCAGAATCTTCCGCCGTGGGCCCAATTCATCCGAACGCCCAGCCTCGAAACGGCACTCATGGGGAACTGGGAAGAAAAGATCGAAAAAATGGCGGTTGAAACGGCACGTGTGAATGTTACCAACATCGCAGGTGTTCCCACGTGGACCGCACTGCTTATCCAGCGTATCGTTGGCCTGGAAAAAAAGAAAAACATCCTCGACGTGTGGCCGAATCTTGAAGTGTTCTTTCACGGTGCCGTAGCGTTCAAACCGTACCGCAACCTTTTCGAAAAACTCATCCCCAAAACATCGATGCGGTATGTCGAAATATACAATGCAAGCGAAGGTTTCTTTGGGATCCAGGATCAAACGGGTTCCGAAGAGATGTTGCTGATGCTGGATTATGGAATTTATTACGAGTTTGTGCCGGTAGAAGAACTGGATAATGAGCATCCCAAAGCAATAGGCCTGGGAGAAGTTGAGATAGATAAAAATTATGCAATGATCATTTCCACCAACGCCGGGTTATGGCGTTACAATATCGGCGATACTGTGCGGTTTACTTCCGTTGCGCCCTACCGGATTAAGATCTCCGGACGCACGAAACATTTTATCAATGCTTTCGGAGAAGAAGTCATCATCGAAAATGCCGAATCTGCAATTAACAAAGCGTGTGAAGGAACACATGCCGTGATCGACAATTTTACCGCGGCCCCGATCTTTTTAGAAAAGGGAAAAAAAGGCGGCCATGAATGGATCGTTGAATTTAAGGTCAGGCCGAAAAATCTGCAACTCTTCGCAAAAATACTCGATGAAAGCTTGCGGGAAATTAATTCAGACTATGATGCCAAGCGACAGCACGACCTGGCATTAGTCGCACCCAAAATCAACAGTGTACGGCCGGGCACGTTTTACGACTGGATGAAAAAGCGCGGCAAACTCGGCGGCCAAAACAAAGTACCCCGGCTCTTTAATACCCGTGAATACGTGGATGATATCTTAAAGATGCTATCACAGGAGTAAGGAGGCAATGAGGGAAAGATCTATGATTTCTCATCATTCCTTCTTCACACTGCTAAACCACGACGCGATGCTCCATCTTGTAGATTGTTCAACAACCGCTCCGCTCTCTGCCGCCCGGTTAACCTTTTCAACTGTGTAGAAGGCGGTGGGCAGTATTTCCTTTAGCGTCTGCAAAAGCAGTTCAAGTTTTTCGCGTTGAAGCACAGTGAAAACGAGATTCTCCAGGCCATCGGGTCCTTCGGCTTTTACATAGGTGTAACGAAAGTATTCCTTGTTCAGGTATTGCAATAAAGGGTGGATCTCCTTCCTGGTTATGATTCGGACGATAACTTTTCCGTAGGCGATCTTTTCTTCAATGATCATTCCGACAAATATCCCCGCAGCGAACCCCGCCGGGTAAGCAATATAGCATATCCAGTTATCGAGGTGTTCAAAGATCTGTCGAATAGCCATCAGCCATATAAAAGCTTCAAAAAAGCCCAGGAGGGTAGAGGTGAGCTTTCGTCCGCCGAGTACATAAATGATCCTTACCGTGTTGATGGATACGTCGAGGATGCGGGCAAAAAAGATGAGCAAGGGCAACAATAGAAAACTAAAAACTGCCTCAGAGACACCTAAAGTCTCAACAAAAAAATCTTCCATGGAATTGAGTTTGTCAAAAGTAGGGAATCATTATAATTTACCGCAGGTTTTCAGTCAGAATGAAGAATTCTTTAGCTGCGCTATGCATTATCCGAAAGATCCTGAAAGACGTCTGTAAGTTTTCCAAATGATTTTACGGCGATCCTGGTTTTTGCCAGGTCAAGTGACTTCTGACTATATTTTGAAATATATATTTCTTTAAAGCCCAGTTTTTCCGCTTCCGTGATCCGTTGGTCGATGCGATTCACAGCCCGTAATTCGCCACCAAGTCCGACTTCAGCCGCAAAACATGTTTTATCGGAGACAGGCATTTCTTCCATAGACGAAATGATGGAAATACAAATTGCCAGATCAATGGCGGGGTCTTCCACCCTGATGCCGCCTGCCATATTTAGAAAAACATCCTGGGTTCCCATCCTGAAGCCGCATCTTTTTTCAAGTACAGCCAACAGCATATTCAGCCTCTTGTGATCAAAGCCTGTGGGTGTCCGTTGTGGTGTGCCATAAGAGGCCGGACTCACCAAAGATTGAATTTCAATTAACAAAGGTCGGTTGCCTTCCAGGGTTGCACCGATCGTGATGCCGCTGAGCTGTCCGTCTTTTTGAGAAATAAGGATCTCAGATGGGTTGGAGACTTCACGCAATCCGGTTCCAAGCATTTCATAAATGCCAATCTCAGAAGTGGATCCAAACCGGTTTTTTGTGGTTCGCAATATCCGGTAAGCCAGGTGACGGTCGCCTTCGAATTGAAGCACCGTGTCTACCATGTGTTCCAACACTTTTGGTCCTGCCAGCATGCCATCTTTTGTAATGTGCCCGATGAGGAAAACGGGAGTATCGGTTTCCTTGGCGAACTTCATCAGTTCGCCGGCGCACTGCCTGACCTGACCAATGCTGCCGGGCACAGATTCAAGTTGACCGGAATAAAGTGTTTGGATGGAATCGATAATCACAATGCTCGGAGATAGTGATTCAACAGCCTGAAAAATATTTTTGGTGTTCGTTTCGGTAAGAATAAAAAATGATGGTGAAGAGTCATTCAACCGTTCCGCCCTCATTTTGATCTGTTGCTCACTTTCCTCGCCGGATACATACAGAACTGTCTGAGTTTTCAGGCGCAATCCTGCCTGCAGCATCAGCGTCGATTTTCCGATCCCTGGTTCTCCGCCTATAAGTACTAATGATCCCGGCACCACACCTCCTCCTAATACGCGATTGAGTTCCTGGTCACCGGAATTCCAGCGGATGTCACCCGATGATTCGATATCCTGAAGGGTTCTTGGCTTAATCTGTTTTGGACGTGCGGTTTCCTGTCTCCATTCATTTTTATTCTCCTGTTGCTTGGAGAGGACTTCTTCAGCGAAAGTATTCCATGCGTTGCAGGAAGGGCATTTACCAAGCCATTTCGCCGATTCATACCCGCAGCTCTGACAATAATATACCGTTCTGGATTTAGCCAATTAATTAAATGTTATGTAATGATAGATGCTTTTTTACCGGAAATAGATGAAAGAATTTTTCGAAAATTGCGCGATTCATTTATCTTAATAATCTTTTTTGCCTAAACCTAACGCTCTTTACCATGAAAGCTACTTTTTGGAGCCTTTGTTTATCTATAATTGTTACTACTGCCTTGGGCCAAAAACCTCCTGTAAAATTCGGGGAGGTTCCCCTGGAAGATGTCGCCATGCCCTTCTACGAAAAGGATTCCAGTGCCGCTGCAGTAATTCTGGCAGACTATGGCACTTCCACCATTATATACAGACAAAATATGGGTTTTAGCCTGGATTTTGAACGTGTTACAAGAATAAAAATATTTAAGAAGGAAGGGCTGGAGTGGGGAGATTTTTCGATACCCCTATACAAGAGCGGATCGGCTGATGAAAAACTGACATCTTTAAAAGCGATAACGTACAATTTAGAAAACGGAAAAATCGTCGAGAGCAAACTTAAGAACGATGGCATCTTCAAGGAAAGTTTTGATGCAAACCGCGATTATGTAAAAGTTACGTGTCCAAATGTCCGGGAAGGCTCTGTTGTTGAAATCACCTACAAAGTAAATTCGGATTCGGAGTTTCTTTTCAATTTTCAGGATTGGAGTTTTCAGTCTGCCATTCCAACAATTTTAAGTGAATATCGCGCAGCGATCCCCGAATATTTTAACTACGATAAATATACCCAGGGCTATGTGCCATTAACCATTGCGGATGAGACACAGGTTCCAAATTCGATAACACTATCTTCATTCGAAAGATCAGGTGACCGCAATATACAAAGTACTCACACCTCTGATAAGATCGATTTCATGGAGGCCAGGCATCGCTGGGTAGCCAATCACGTGCCTGCATTTAAGCCGGAGCCTCACATGACAAGTGTGAGCGATTATATCACAAAAATTAATTTTGAGCTGTCTTCCATAAAAATGCCGAACCAACCCATCCGCCAGATCATGGGCAGCTGGGCGGACATCAACAAAACATTTTCCGAAAGCGACGACTGCGCTGGTCAGATATCAGGTAATGGATTCTTAAGAAAGATCACGGAAGAGGTGACCGCGGGAGCAACCACCCCTGAGGACAAGATCTCCGCTATCTGTAATTTCGTAAAACAAAATGTGGCCTGGGATGGGAGTCAAAGCCTTTATGCGCGAGCATCGCTCAAAAAGGTTCTCGATGATAAGAAAGGGAATTCTGCGGAAATAAATTTCCTGCTCGGATCCATGCTTGACAAGGCAGATATTCCTGTATTGCCGGTACTGCTCAGCACCCGGAATCATGGCCTGCTTCGCATAGCCACGCCGGTGGCAAGTCAGTTCAATTATTTAATCTGCCTGGCAAAGGTAAACGACAAGTCATTCCTCCTGGATGCAACTGAACGGCTGTTGCCTACGGGCATTCTTCCGCAAAGGTGTCTGAATGGTCAGGGATTTGCAGTTTCAAAAACAGGTTTTCAATGGATTCCCCTTGAATCTAAATTCAAGACGCGCGTTGTCACGTCGGGAGATTTTAGACTCACCCCCGGGGGAGAACTCGAAGGAAAATTAAAACTCGACTGCAATGGCTATATCGCACTGCAAAACCGGAAAAAATATCTTTCTGATGGAGAAAGTGAATATCTAAAAGACTTTGTGGGATCCCATGCGTGGGAAATTAAATCCACCGAAATCCAGAACGCAAAAGAAATTCAAAATAATTTCATTGGGGTCCAGGATCTGGTGGTGAATGAAAATATGGTTACGGCCGGAGAAATGATCTATCTCGATCCATTTATTCACAGCTCTCAAAAAGATAATCCGTTCAAATCGGAAGTTCGCGAATACCCTGTCGATTTTGGCAGTCCTCTGGAAGAAACCTTCTTCTTTAAATTGACCCTGCCTGACGGTTATGTTGTGGACGAGCTACCCGAAAGTAAAATTATAAGCATGCCGGAAAACGGTGCCCGTTATATTTATAACGTTGTGCAGAACGGAAACCTGATCACCGTCACCAGCATGTTTCACATCAATAAAAGTATGTTCACTCAACTTGAATATCCTTATCTCCGCGAATTTTATAATCAGATCGTGGCAAAGCAGGCCGAGCTGATCGTTTTAAAGAAGAAATAATGAGGAGAATATTCATATCCGTTTTATTCCTGATCTGTATAATTAATGTGCATGGTAAGGATGCGCCGCGATATCCCGTAAGCGCAATACCTGAGGAACTGAAAAAAGGCGCCCATGCCGTAGTGCGTGAGGACCTTATGTTTTTCACTATCCATTCAAAAAGCACCGCTTCGCTGCATGTGCATATGGTAGTTACGATCTTCAATGGAAATGGAAAACATTTTGCGAAGGAAGCAATTTGGTACGACAAGCTTCGCAAGATCACCTCCATAAAAGCGCAGGTTTTGGATGCCGAAGGTATGGTGATCAAAAAATTAAAGAACAACGAAATAACTGATCACAGTGCTTTTGAAGGTATGTTCAGCGACAACAGGGTTAAAGTGGCCGACCTTACTCAGGGTCAGTATCCCTACACCGTTGAATTTGAATACGATGTTGAGTACAAATTCCTCTATGATATTGATGGCTCGGCAATCAATCCCTACGAAGATGTCTCAGTTCAATATGCCTCCTATAAATTGAATTTCCCTGAAAATCTCAAACCTCGCTATAAAACCTATAACACTGGTCAGGAACCGGAATATGAGACCAACAACGGAATAGTATCTTTAACGTGGTCATTTGAGAATATCAAGGCGCGGAAGTTCGAAGCTTACTCAGATCTTAGAAAAGCCATAACCAGGATTGACGCCGCACCCACGGTATTTGAGTTTGAAGGTTATGCTGGCACGATGGAATCGTGGAATGAATATGGCAAATGGATTGCCACGCTCAATAAAGGAAGAAATGTTCTTCCGGAAGAAACCAGGAATAAAATAAAGCAGATCACCGAAAAACTGCAGTCGCGTGAAGAAAAAGTTAAGGCCCTTTACGAATTCATGCAGAATAAAACGCGCTATGTGAGTATTCAGCTGGGCATCGGAGGCTATCAACCCTTCGAGGCTTCTTTAGTTGACAAAACCGGTTACGGCGATTGCAAGGCCCTGTCAAATTATATGCTTTCAATGCTCGAAACGATAGGAATAAAAGGGCACTACGCGCTGATATTGGCCGGAGAAAACAAAACCGAACTCGAGACCGATTTTCCGAGCTCACAATTCAACCACGCGATAGTCGCGGTGCCTAACGGTGCCGATACACTCTGGCTTGAATGCACGAGCCAGACAAATCCTTTCGGTTACCAGGGTACTTTCACAGGAGACCGCAAGGCACTGCTGATTACGGATAAAGGTGCAGCAATAGTAAATACAACCCGGTACCCTGCTGAGGTCAACACCCAGGCGACATCGGCAGAAGTGAAAGTCGAACTTTCCGGAGATGCAACTGCCCGCGTTAAAAGAACTTTCTCGGGCTTGCAATACGAAAACGGTAATTTGAATTTTATTATTACCGGGCACTACGACGATCAGAAAAAATGGCTTCAAAATCACATTTCCATTCCCAGCTTCGACATCAGGGCGTTCTCCATGAAGAACGTTAAAGAGAGAATCCCTACTGCGGTAATATCCGCCGATCTTACAATGAATCGGTTTGCAACCGTGAGCGGCAAAAGGATCTTTTTGACGCCTAATCTCATGAACAGGAACTCATTTGTTCCAGAGAAAATGGAAGATCGAAAGGCAGAGATCCTCAGACGAATGGCTTACATTGATGTTGACACCGTCCGTTTCCAATTGCCTGAAGATATTTATCCGGAATTCCTGCCAGAAGATGTCAGGATCAAAAGCAGATTTGGCGAGTATGAAGCCACCTTTAAAGTTGACCAGGGAAATCTTGTTTATTTCCGCAAGGTAAAAATGAATAAAGGCGAATTCCCCGCTTCTTCATACCAGGAGCTGGTTGATTTTTACCGGGGCATCAGCAAGGCTGATAACATCAAAATGGTTTTTATGAGTAAAACGTAGACCAGCCAGGATGAAGGCTGAGTGTTGATGTCTCTTTCAGGTTATTTCATTCATCTGATATTTGCGTATCGCAACTCTTTTGACGAGTCACCAATTACCTCCGCTCATTTACCTGATTGGTGAATTTGCTTCCTTTCGCATTACATTATAAACCATTCGGTCTGCAAGTGAGGGGAGCCATTTATTAAGGAAAACGACGAACTTGCCCTGCAGAGTTAAAATGAGACTGCGCTTGCGGTTTACTGTTGCTTTATAAATGTGTGCAGCACATTCTTCTGCGGTCATCATCTTTTCCTCCTTCCGCGGTGATTCGCCCTGCGAAGAACCATCCTGAGTCAGGGATCGTTTGCGGATATTTGAAGCCGTAAATCCGGGGCAAGCTGTAAGAACATGAACGCCACTGGTCATCAACTCGGTACGCAACGACTCCAAAAACCCGTTAAGAGCAAATTTTGATGCGGAATAACCGGTGCGTCCTGGTAAACCGCGGAACCCGGCAATTGAAGAAATGCCGACAATGCTTCCCTTGTTCCGGATGATCTCGGGCAAACAACATTTTGTTGCGTAGACGACCCCGTAAAAATTAATATCCATAACTTTTCTGATCACCTGCGGATCGACGTCTTCGAATATAGCCCGCATTGAAATGCCTGCATTGTTTATCAAAACATCAATATGGCCAAAAGCTCTTTTCGCTTCTTCGGCCATTCTTTTATTATCATCGGGAAGGGTAACGTCTGCGCAAACAAAATGAACATTAACTCCGCGCGCCTGCAGTTCTTTTGCTGTCTTGGATAGCGCTTCCGCGTTTCTTCCCGTAATCAGAATTTTTGACCCTTTAAGGCCAAATTCGAATGCCAGCGCTTTACCTATGCCCGAAGTACCTCCTGTGATGATGACAACTTTATCCTTCATGGGCCAAAAATAACAATACTTGTTTAACTTGCTGCGGTAAGTATTAAAGCATGTTTTTGATCCGGCTCCTCTCCAGTTTACCGTTGCCTGTATTGTATGTAATCTCGGACTTTCTCTTTTTCGTGAGCTTTTATGTGGTTCGATACAGAAGGCGTCTGGTGCAAAAGAGTCTGCGAAATTCGTTTCCGGAAAAACCAGGAAAAGAAATAAAGGCAATTGAAAAAGAATTTTACAAAAACCTCTGTGATTATGCAGTAGAAATGTTAAAGCTGGTGACGATGACAAAAGAACAACTAAGCCAGCGCATGACTTTTAACAACCCAGAAGTACTGGAAAATTTCCGAACAAAAAATCAATCCATTCTTTTCCTTGCCTCGCACCAATTTAATTGGGAATGGATCCTTGTGTCGGCAAGCATAAATTTCCCGATGGCCATTGACTTTGTTTATCAGCCAATAAATAATAAATTCTTTAACGACCTCACCCTTATGGTCCGCACTCGTTTTGGTGCTTATCCTATCAAGCGTGACGAGGTAGCGCGTGAGCTGGTGAAACGAAAAAATGTCCTGCGCGGAGTTGCAAGCGTAGCTGATCAGTATCCCGGCTACGGCCGCGATAAAAAATACATCACAGAATTTCTAAATCAGGAAACTGCATTTTTTATGGGCACCAATCAACTGGCACTCTTGACACAATACCCCGCATTGTATTACAAAACTAAAAAGGTAAAGCGCGGCTACTACGAAGCTTCTCCTTTCATTATTGCTGCCCCGCCTTATCCTAAGGAAAGCGAGCTGGTCATTGAAAATTATGTACGCATTGTGGAAGAAATGATCAGGGAATACCCTCCGGGCTGGTTATGGTCGCATAACCGCTGGAAAAAAAGACACTTGAGAATCAATTGAGCAATTGACCCTCCTTCGCTATCCACCGCTCATTCTTCCCTAGCTTCGGCGGGCAGGCAATTTCTTTCTAAGCTATTTTGCAGGTTCGTTGAATGACTCCTTCTCTAAAACACGCATCAGTAAAATCTTAACTGGCTGTGCGTTTCAGGCGTCTTTAATTCAGCCACACAATTGGGGTGAAAATGCGAAACATTAAGAAGAAACAGAAACATCAACACCTCAACACATTAAGCAAGCATTTGAACGATGTCTTCTTTTGTGAGTTGTTTCATAAAGCTCTCTTCCGTGGTAATCAATTCCTGGGTGAGTTTCAGTTTCTTTTGCTGAAGCGTAAGGATTTTTTCCTCTACGGTATTTCGGGTGATGAATTTATAAGTGAAGACTTTTCTCTTCTGACCGATGCGATGGGCGCGGTCAATGGCCTGGGCTTCCACCGCAGGATTCCACCAGGGATCCAATATGAAAACATAGTCGGCTTCCGTAAGGTTAAGGCCAAGGCCTCCTGCTTTTATAGAAATCAAAAAAACCTTTAGCTGACCTTCGCGGTTGAATCTCTCGACCTGTTCTTTGCGATCAGTGCTTGAGCCATCGAGATAGGCAAAATCAATTTTATTATTTTTCAAATACTCACGCACAAGATCAAGGTGTTTTACAAATTGACTAAATACCAGCACCTTATGCCCCTCAGCCATGGCGTTCTCCAACATATGGGTAATGTCTTCCAGTTTACCGGAATCACCCGAATATCCTTGTTCGATCATTCGCGGATGGTTCGCCAGCTGGCGAAGTTTTGTTAACCCCTCCAGTATCATAAACCGGCTGTTGCCTAAACCTTCCTGCTCGATCAGTTTAAAGATCTTTTCGCGGTAGTGAGTTTTAACTTCTTCGTAGCGCTTTTCCTGTTCAGTTGTCATGACCGAATACTGCACATACTCAACCTTTGCCGGAAGCTCCGTGGCTACCTGTGATTTGTGTCTCCTTAAAATAAAAGGTTTGATAACTGCGCCGAGTTTTTTAGAACGCGACTCATCAGCCTTCTTCTCTATGGGATATTGGTATTCGTTCCGGAAATAAGTTTGTGTACCTAATATGCCTGGATTGATAAAAGACATCTGAGACCATAAATCCAAAGTCGTATTTTCTATGGGTGTACCCGTTAGCACCAACTTATGTCGTGACTTCAATTCGCGTACAGCCTTCGCGATATTGGAAGTAGGGTTCTTGATTACCTGTGACTCATCCAGTATCACGTAATTGAAAAAGAATTTCTGCAGCAGTTCAATGTCGAGCCTGGTAATGCCATAGGAGGTAAGAACAAGATCATAATTCTTAAACCTGGTCATATCCTTATTGCGCAGCGTTCCTGTATAATTGAGAGTTTTAAGTTCAGGTGTAAATCTATTCGCCTCCATCTCCCAGTTATAAATCAGCGAAGTCGGCATGACCAATAACGCTGTACCGGCGGCTGCCTTTTTTTCTGCCAGCAAAAGCGCTAATGTTTGCACCGTTTTACCCAGCCCCATATCATCGGCAAGGCAGCCGCCCAGCCGATACTCATTTAAAAATCGCAGCCAGTTATACCCTGCCTTTTGATACGGCCTCAGTTCACCATTAAATCCGTCAGGAAGTGAATAATTTTTAATGCCGCTGAAAGAATTCAGGGACCGGAGTTTTTCACTCAGATGCACCTTGGCCAGATTTCCCTCTTCAAGCTCCTTCACCAGGTTCAGGTGGTGTTTCCTCAAAACGGGTTTTTCGTGAGTACCCTCCGTTTCGCTTAGCGCGAAGAGATCGGCATATTTGGTAAGCCATATCTCAGGAATGATAGCAATCTCCCCGTTAGGAAGTTTAAACTCAACCTTCCTTCTCAGAATTAATTTTCTCAGGTCTTTAAAAGGAATTTCAAATTCACCGAACCGGATCTTTGCGTGAATGTCAAACCAGTCAATATTCTCCTTGACTTCAACTTCAATGACTGCTTTGCCAACAAAATATTTCTTGTCCCGGCTTTCAGGCTGGCTTACCTCAAAACCGAGGTTCAACAGGTTTACCCGGTTTTCATTCAGCCAGGAGAAAGCTTCAGACTTGGGTATGGCTACGCGAAATCCCTTCATGGGAAGGCCCAGTTTCTGCAGCGTATGAAGAAAATTCTTTTCCGTATCGGTTTTTCGGGTGACCCGGTGAAAAATATAGCCCTCAGGTTGTTTTTCGACCGTAACACTCACGGGTCCAATGTTATCCCCTCTAAACCTGTGCTTGCCATATTTAAAGGAGAGATCAAATACAATTTTTCCAGCTTCATCCGTCGGCTCGTCCGGGTTTGAACTGTTTTCAAACAGAGAAGGTGCGGTGATCGTCTGCGCGGTATGCAATTCTGATAAGGTTAGTATTGGATAAGGATCATAGGTACTTTTATTGATCTCAAATCCGCTGGCCTCCACGTCATCAAAGGATGCTATGAGCGGAGCAATGAAGCGGTTATAATAAGTTTCCTCCACATTCTTCGGAATAACGACAAACTTCTTGCTGAAAAAGGGTATCAGCTTTTTGCCGTCGACGTGTTTTTCAAAACCGTATAATTTTCCGCTAAGCACCATCCATGCCGGGTTCTTGCACACCAGGTAGGCGGATTCATTGGGCATGTCCAGCTTTTTACCCTGATAAAAGATGGTCGGGTAATAGTTCGTATTTTCCTGGGTGCGCATGAAATGGAATTGAATAGTCGCTCGTTTTTCAAGCACTTCAATTTTTCGCCAGGTCGGTTCACCATCATTGC
The DNA here is from genome assembly GCA_040902445.1 of Cyclobacteriaceae bacterium. Lineage (GTDB taxonomy): Bacteria > Bacteroidota > Bacteroidia > Cytophagales > Cyclobacteriaceae > Chryseosolibacter. The sequence goes on from JBBDXJ010000014.1 coordinate 14,574, forward strand.
CCATTTCAAACAGCATCTTTCCTTTCACCTTCTCGAGAATTTTCGCCCGCCGCTTCTCCATATATTCTTCGATCTGCTCCTGGATCTGTTCGTTGCCTTTTGCCTTGTCATAGGTTTTGGTCAGGAACTCTTCAGGTTTCATGATCTTTGAAGAGAACTTCTTTGCGATCGCGTCCTGATGCATAGCATCTATAGATTCAATCAATTCAAAGTCGCGGTCATCGAGACCCTTCGAAAATTCCCTGGCGTTTTTGGCGGAAATGTTTTGATGCTGATACGTAAGCTTCCCTTTCTCGTCCAAATGGACGATATAGGATTCGAAGATAAATCCGAGATATTCGTGTTGATACAACGAATAAATAATTTGAAATGGCTGCGAGGCAGAGACTTTCATCTAGAGCACGGGCCTTTTTAGGATACAGAACCTCTAAATTATAAATTAATCCTGAAAAAAAGCTGTTTTTTTGACAGATAAGGTACACAAATCTTACAGCTGGGGTGTAGCGGCAGTTTTGGAAGCCATGTTGGCAGGATGGAAGGATATCAGAATGGTGATAACGGTAATAACGACCATTGTCAAGAGGAAATCCAGCGCTTTTACCTTAATGGGATAGCCTTGCGTGATCGACGTCTCCATTCCCATGGAGATTAATCCGTAGTTATGTTGTAACCAGTAGAACGCAATTGCTAATACGCATCCCAGGAAGGCACCTGAAAAAGCTATTAAGACACCCTCGGCCAGGAAGATATTTCTAACCTGGTTGTCATGAGCTCCCATTGCTTTTAATATTGAAATATCCTTTTTCTTGTCGAGGGCAAGCATCATCAGGCTAAAGAAAATGTTGATAGACCCAATAATAAGCAGCATTGTAAGCGCGAGAAATCCAAACAGCTTTTCCATTTTTAACAACTTATATAGGTCCTTGTGCTGTTCTTCGTGGTTCAAAACGTTATAACTTTCTCCAATGGCCTCCTGGATTTTTTTTTCAACTCTAAATAAATCAGCCCCGGGCAGAGTTTTGATTTCAAAGGAAGTTCTCTTATTGGCGTAGTTAAATAATTCCTGTGTAAAACGCAGGGGCACAATAATGTAATTCTCATCAAAGTTTTGCACGATTGAAAAAACCCCGCCGGTCACAATATTTTGCCTTGCGTAGAGCTTTGAAGGATCCAATCCTACGGAACTAACATTTTTGATATAATAAACCTGAAGGGGGTACAAGGGATCATTAGTCGCAATCGACAGGGTATACTGAATGCCGCGTCCGATAATTGCATAATTGACCGGTCCATCCTTGAGCTTTAATTCACCCTCCACGAGGTTTTCAGCGGGGATGCGGTTTTGTTCAATAAAGTTGTCGCTTACTCCTTTAATGATGACCACCTGATTTGCGTCGCGATACCTCAGATAAGCATAATCCTCAATTACTTCTGTAACAAGATCAACACCTTCCACTGATTTAATCTTCTTTAGAAGATCGGAGGTGGATTCAAAGGATTTCCCTACCACGGCTTCAATTTTGATTTCGGGGTCAAAAGAATTATTCAGAGATCTTAACAGGTCTTCAAGTCCATTAAAAATTGACAAAACAATGATCAGAGCCGCGGTACTAAAGCCAATTCCTCCAATAGAAAGTATCGATATGATATTTATGAAATTTGCCTTGCGTTTGGATATCAGGTAGCGGCGGGCAATGAAAAAGGGTAGGTTCAAATGTTATTGAAATTAATCTGAGGTTTTGTCTGCCGGCGGGATATTGAGATTTTTGATGATTTCTTCCATTTTGAAAGCGTTCTCTTCGGTTTCATCGATAAAGAATACGAGCTCCGGCACCACCCTGGCCTGTTTCCCGATCTTTCCTCCGAGCGCTTTTCTTATTTCACTTTTTCCCCGGTTGATCTTTTCAAGCGTCTGGGCTTTGTCTTTAGCCAGCATCATACTGATGTACACCTTTGCAACGCTAAGGTCGGGGCTCATGGCCACGTCCGCAATGGTAATTAAGGTATTATCCAGGATCCCGCGTTTATTCCGCTGGAAGATTTCACTCAGTTCCTTTTGAATTAAACGACCGAATTTCTGTTGTCTGGTTGATCCTGCCATGGCTGATAAAATTACTTTACGAATGAATAAGGAACGTCAGTAAAAAACAATAGATTCCGCTTTAAACTTCGCATTTACTGTCTATTTTTCTACCAAATCTTAACAAATAAAAATTGATTCGTTATTTCCGCATTAATGACCCTTACCGGTTGGTTGGCCTGTTCATACTGCTGCTGATAATTTATATCCCTCTTTTTATATACGATAATCAATTGACCATTCCCGAACTCAAAAATCTGCTGGTTGGCGAAAAGCAGAACGAGGGCTATAGTATGTACCTTGAAGTTGTGGATAACAATGCGCCACTCGCCGCCTGGACACACGAAATTCTGGATAGTTTGTTTGGCAGGTCGATATTGGTTCGCCACATTTTAGCCTTTGTGATCATTCTCCTTCAAAGCGCTTATGTGGGCATTCTCTTCATCTCAAAAAAGGTATTCAGCGAGAACACCTACATTCCTTCCTTCCTCTTTTCACTGTTGTTCTTCTTTTCCTATGATACCCTTTCGCTGTCCAATGAATTATTAGGATCGGGATTTCTATTACTGGCCCTCAATAATCTGTTTCAGGAAATCGAATTCAGGAACCAGCGCGATGAGAGTATTTTTAACGTCGGCCTTTGCATCAGTCTTGCTTCTTTATTTGCCTTTTCCTTTATCGTTTACCTGCTGGGGGCCGTTGTGATTCTTTTGCTTTTCACCCGGAGCAATGTTCGAAAATTTTTGCTCCTGATATTCGGATTTTTGCTCCCGCACCTGCTCACCATCAGCATTGCATTCTTAGGCGATTCAACAGCCGAACTGTGGGAATATTTTTACCTCTCAAATCTGTCTTTTGAGCGCGTGGAATTTGTCAGTGCAAAGACACTCTTAACGTTAAGTGCTTTGCCGCTGGCGTATTTCGTTGTTTCTTTAGTTATACTAAACCGCGAAGCCCGGTTTAGTAAATATCAATCGCAGATCCTGCAGACAATTCTACTATGGCTGACTTTTTCCATGGTTTTTATTTTCTATACCAAGGACCTGAGGCCGCAGAGCCTGATCGTGTTTATTCCGGGATTGTCTTTCTTGTTCACCCATTTTTTTCTGCTTATTCGCCGGAAAAAATTTGTACAGATGAACGCGTGGATACTCTTTGTCGGCATTGTCAGCATTGCCTACCTGGCGAGGTTTGAAAAAATCAAATCCGTTGATTATCGTGACCTTTGGGTTAAGCAAGAAGCAACTGAACTTCGAGGCAAAAGAATTTTGGTTTTAGACAACACCCTTGACCTGTATCATCGCAATTTTCTGGCGACCCCATTCCTCAATTGGAATTTATCACAGAACATTTTCAGGAATCCGGATTATTATGAAAATGTCACACAGGTTTATCACTCCTTTAAAACCGATCCACCCGATTTGGTGATAGACAAAGAAAATTTACTGGAGAATTTTTTTAATCGCATGCCCGAAATCAAATCGGGATATTTGCGACAGGGTGATCATTACATCCGAAGAGTTAACAACTGATCTTACTTACGCGGCGATCGTGCCTGCCCCCTTCAAAACTTTCGTGCAGAAACCGGTCGGCTATTTTTTCGGTGAGGTCGTAAGGAATAAAGCGCGCTGGTAAACACAAAACGTTTGCATTGTTGTGGTTGCGGGCCAAAGATGCAAGCTCTTCATTCCAGCATATGGCAGCGCGGATTCCCTGGTGTTTGTTCGCCGTCATGGCTACGCCATTGGCGCTTCCGCAGATAAGAATGCCCAGGTCAAATTGATTTTTTTCAACAGCCTCGGCAACCATGTGAGCAAAATCAGGGTAGTCGGTCGACTCGCTGCTATAGGTTCCAAAATCCCTCGTCTCATACCCATGTGCATTTAACCATTTTATAAGGTTTGCCTTGTGATCAAATCCTGCGTGATCACCGCCGATAGCTATTTTTGGCATCATGATCTTTTCTCAAGTTGTTCTTTAAGCAATTCCTCTGCTTCTTCTTTTTCCTTTTTACGCATCACCCCGGCGGAAATCAAAATACTGATTTCATAGAGAAGGTACAAAGGAACAGATATTAGACTTTGGCTGAGCGGGTCGGCCGTTGGCGTTACGATTGCCCCTACAATCAAGATTATCACAATGGCATGCTTGCGATATTTCCGCAGATACGAAGGTGTGACTATCCCGATCTTGGTCAGGAAGTAAATAACCACAGGGAGTTGGAAAAGTAACCCGCTTCCAAATACTACGCCCACGATAGTCCCCACATAGGAGGTGATATCAAACTCATTTACAATCATGTCGCTGATCTGGTAGTTTGCCAGGAAAGAGATCATGACAGGTGACATGATGTAGTATCCAAATAAAACACCTGCGAGGAATAAAAAAGAAATAGATGCCACTGCGCCCCTGGAGGAACTTTTCTCCCTGGTGTAAAGTCCCGGTCTAATGAAGCGCCATAGTTCCCAGGTGATATAGGGAAAAGCTACAATAATGCCTATGACAAAGGATGAAATTATGTGCATTGAAAACTGGCCAGTCATAAGACGGCTCTGCACCTTAAAGGGAATTTCCTTAACACATAAAGCGTCACCGGATCCAAAAAAATTTCCGATGTTACACAGCCAGGTAAAGGTGGGGAAATCAACTCTGGCCGGAGCAAAAATAATGTTTTGAAAAATCCACGGGGCGACAATAAAGGCACCGATGGTGAAAATCAATACAGCCGCCAGCGACCGGACAACGTGCCACCTCAGTTCCTCGAGATGCTCGAGAAAACTCATCTCTTTTTCCTGGATCGGTTCCTGATCTAATGGCATTCTGTGTTAACTGTTTAATTAATCTTACTTTACTTATACAAAGGGAATTTTTCCACAAAGCGGTTCACTTTTCGCTTTACGGATTTGAGGTGTTTCGGATCCTCGGGTTTTTGCAGCGCTTCGTCAATAAATTCAACAACCTTTTTTACATCTTTCTCCATCATGCCACGCGTAGTGACCGCCGGAGTTCCGATGCGCATTCCAGAAGTCACGAAAGGGGACTGGGTATCGAAGGGAACCATGTTTTTATTGATTGTGATATCAGCCTGGATCAACGCTTCTTCGGCCTGCTTGCCCGTAAGTCTTTTTGATCTTAGATCGATAAGCATAAGATGATTGTCAGTTCCTCCTGAAATGATCTTATAACCTCTTTCGACAAAACTCTCAGCCATGGCTTTTGCATTCCTGGCAACCTGAACCACGTATTCCAGATAATCGTCGGAAAGCGCCTCCATAAAAGAGACCGCTTTGGCGGCAATCACGTGTTCCAAAGGCCCGCCCTGCGTTCCAGGAAAAACGCCGGAATCAAGGATCGAACTCAACTTTCTGATCTCCCCTTTCGGTGTTTTTAAACCCCAGGGATTATCGGTGTTCTTTCCCAACATGATCATTCCTCCCCTGGGGCCGCGCAAAGTTTTATGGGTGGTGGTGGTAACAACATGGCAATATCCCATCGGATCATTTAACAATCCACGAGCTATCAACCCCGCCGGATGCGCGATGTCGGCCATCAAAATTGCGCCCACGCTATCAGCTGCTTCGCGAAGTTTTTGATAATCCCAATCCCGACTGTAAGCGGAGGCCCCACAGATGATCAATTTTGGCTTTTCGCGCTCGGCTGTTTGAATGAGTTTATCAAAATCGATGGTGCCAGTGGATTCTTCAACACCATAAAATACAGGCTGATAAAGTTTCCCGGAGAAATTTACTGCAGATCCATGGGTCAGGTGACCGCCATGTGAAAGATCAAACCCCAGGATCTTGTCTCCCGGTTTTAGACAGGCCAGCATGACAGCCGCGTTTGCCTGCGCGCCCGAATGCGGTTGGACGTTTGCCCATTCAGCTCCGAATAATTCTTTTGCCCGATCTATGGCCAGCTGTTCAATTTCATCCACCACCTCACATCCACCGTAGTATCGTCTTCCGGGAAGGCCTTCTGCATATTTATTAGTCAGGACTGTTCCCATAGCTTTTAATACCTGCTGGGAGGTAAAATTTTCGGAAGCTATAAGTTCAATCCCGTTCTGCTGGCGTTCCTTTTCTTTTTCGATGAGGTCGAAGATTACTTTATCCTTTTTCATGAACGGTTTTAAAGAAGCGCAAAAATAGGCGAGATAAAGTCTAAATCCCAAGGCGGAATTGCCAAATCCTGCAAATCTTTTACCACGACCCGCTGCTTCCTCCTCCGCTGAAACCTCCGCCACCTCCCGAGAATCCGCCGCCGCCGAAACCACCACCGAAGCCGCCACCCCTGCCGAAGCCCGCGCCATACCATCCTGCGCCTGAAGACCACCCACCCCTGCGATAATTCCCTTTCCCGCCACCACCCCTGCGGCTGATGAAAATGATGATTGCCAGAATGATCAGAGTTGTCCATATAGAGCCTCCGCGACCTTTCCTCCTGGCAATCGGTCCTCGCTCGGCCTCATATTCGCCGCCGATCGCCTTTATCATAGCAGTAGTTGCTGCCCGGATACCCGCTTCGTAATTGTTTTGCCTGAAATTCGGGGCGATCTCATTTCTGACTATCTGATTGCAGATCGCGTCGGGCAAAACTCCCTCAAGGCCTTCTCCAACTTCAATCCTCACCTTTCGGTCCTCTACTGCTATCAACAAAAGTGCACCGTTATCTTTTTCTGCCTGGCCCAGCTTCCATGCCTCGGAAGCCTGCAGCGAGTAATCTTCTATTGGTACATCGTTTAAGGAAGGAATGATCAGTACGGCTATCTGATTGGAGGTAGAGTCCTCATGTTGTTTTAATTGCTGTTCCAACGCATTAACAAAGGCCGGAGTGAGGATCTTTGCCTCGTCGTGAACGCGGGTGCCCCATAGTTCCGGTATCTTGATCTGGCCAGATGCCAGCACGGGAAAAATCAACAGGAGAATAATAATTCTTTTTTTCATTTCTTTTCGGATCGTTGACGGCTGGGATTAATTAATGCGAAGATCATCGCGAAGTTCATTGATATCATCTGCAGTTTTATGGAAACCCTTTTCCAGGAGAATTTCACCGCATCGTTTTATCCCTGCTTCCACGCCCTCGATTACTCTCCCTGAACGGATATATCCGACTAGCTCGGCAACAATTTTATCCCATTCCTTCTGCTCAACCACCTTGCTGATTCCCCTGTCAGCCATGACGATCACCTCATGTTCAAAGAAGCTAATGAAGATCATGATACCTGTGCGATGTCTCGTGTTAAAAATCTCTTCTTCCAAAAAGGCATTTTCAGCGCTTTGCCTGCAGCATTCATCCAAATACCTTCTTGACACAAGCCAGCGTTTTGCCGCATCCGAGAGGTTGGGAATAAGGGACCCGAGGGCCGCACCAGCGATAACCACAGTAAAAATAAACAGAGGATCGTAGTATAAAGTGTGCGTCGCGTCCTCAATGATATAGCGGTCCAGTATTATCATGACGACGAAAAAAAATGCTCCTGCAATCAGGCTAGCCTTATAGTTAGCGATCGTATAAATACCGCTTTTCTCCACGATCACAGGCACGATTTCTCCGGAGATCTTGTTTTCCGCTTCTTTCACGGCAGCTTTAATACGTTGAAGGTCTTCCTCGCTGAATTTTTGCTTAAGCGTCATAGGATATGTTTAAAGATCAAAGATAACACTGTCAGTTATATCTCAAGATGCCATTTTAATTGCCGGAGCTGGTCGGAGGCTGCGTTCGCGAATGGGTCAAAACAGATCATCACATTTCTGATAAATCAAATCCCGGAAAGCGGCGAACCGTTACTGCAACTGTTGAAGGTATCGTTGAATGGCATTCTCCAGGCCCAGGTATAGCGAATCACATATCAATGCATGTCCAATGGACACCTCTTCAAGATGGGAAATGTTTTTGTGAAAAAATGCGAGGTTGTGCAGATCGAGATCATGGCCAGCGTTTATACCCAGCCCAAGCTTATGTGCGAGTTTTGCACATTCGATATAAGGTTTAATGGCGATGTCCTTCAATACAAGAAACTCGCGCGCGTAAGGTTCGGTGTACAATTCAATGCGATTTGTCTCCACCGCGGCAGCCCCCTCCACCATACGAAGCACCGGGTCGACGAAAATTGAAATTCTCACACCCAACGACCGGATTTCATTTACAACTTTGTGAAGGAAATCGCTGTGCCTCAAAGTGTCCCACCCCGCGTTGGAGGTGATGGCGTCCGGGCCATCAGGAACGAGCGTAGCCTGAGTTGGCTTCACCTCTCTGATGAGTTTCAGAAAACGGGCATCGGGATAACCCTCGATGTTGAACTCTGTTTTCACAACATCTTTCAGTTGCAATACATCGGTGTAGCGGATATGCCGTTCATCCGGACGCGGATGAACTGTTATTCCCTGAGCGCCAAATCTCTCACAATCGATCGCTACCTGCACCACATCGGGATTATTTCCACCACGGGCATTCCGGAGTGTGGCAATTTTATTAATATTGACGCTGAGTCTTGTCACAGAACAATTTTATGCATACATAACCTTAACTGTGCTAATTTTGTTCGAAAAAACCATAACAGCAAAAGCTATGAGTCTGAAGCAACAAATAGATGGCGATATTAAGAAAGCCATGCTTTCAAAAAATAAAGAAGAGTTGGAGGCATTGCGCAGCATAAAATCCATGATCCTGCTTGCAGAGACAGAAAAGGGAAGCAGTGAAGAGATCACCTCGGATGCGGAAAAGAAACTCCTGATGAAAGCGGCGAAACAAAGGAAAGAATCGGCGGATATCTTTGAACAACAAAACAGGAAAGACCTTGCAGACCGGGAATTATTACAATTGGAGGTGATCAACAGATATCTCCCAAAACAATTGTCAGAAGAACAAATCAAATCGGCACTGATTAACGTTATAAAGGAGGTTGGGGCAAAAGGCCCGCAGGATGTGGGAAAGGTCATGGGTGTGGCCACTAAGAAGCTTGCAGGCCAGGCGGACGGAAAAATAATTTCGGATCTCGTAAAAAAATTGCTTTCTCCTTGAGCACAGTGGATATCGCCATTATTATTATTATTCTCATTGGCGCGATGAGTGGCTATAAGGAAGGCTTCTTGATGGAGCTTTTTTCTTTAGCGGCTCTCTTGCTCGGAATCCTCGGGGCTTTCAAGCTGATGGGCTACGCCATGATTTTCCTTGAAGATGAATTTAATATCAACAAGACCATGCTACCCTACGTAGCCTTCGCCGTCGTTTTCATCGCGATCGTGATCGGGGTAAGGTTACTGGGGAAGTTAATGAAAGTTTCTATCGACAAAACATTTCTGGGACAGATGGACCAGGCTGCGGGTGCAGGCCTTGGGTTGCTAAAAGCTGCCTTTCTCCTCAGCGTTTCCCTCTGGATCATGGATGTCATGGATTTCGACCTCCCTGAAAAATGGACAACGGATTCCTGGCTTCTTCCGAGGATAGAATCCTTAGCGCCCCAGGTTACCCTTTGGATCGGCGACTACGTGCCATTTTTTAAGGACGTATTCACGTAAGATTACCGTTTATTAACACTTTTATTCTGGGATTTTTTTGCCTTACTTATCGCTGCTAAAAGGATATGCATGCCAATTTCGGTTAAACAGCAGAACGGATTTAAATTCGTCGATGAAGGAAAAGGCGAGGTGCTGTTATTATTGCATGGATTATTTGGGGCGCTAAGCAATTGGGAAGGGGTGGTTAACCGGTTCTCAAAAAATTTCAGGGTAGTGATACCGATGCTTCCAATTTATGAGATGCCTATTAAGGAAGCCGGGCTGGAGGGTTTGAGAAAGTTTGTCGAGGATTTCGTCGCTTCTAAAAATTTAGGCGATCTCATTATTATGGGCAACAGTCTGGGTGGGCATGTTGCACTCCTGTACACTCTCAACAACAAAGACAAGGTGAAGAAACTGATCCTGACGGGAAGCTCCGGGCTGTTCGAAGATTCAATGGGTGGATCGTATCCAAAGCGCGGTAATTATGAATACATCCGCGAAAGAGTGGCCTACACATTTTATGATCCGAATGTCGCCACAGAAGAACTCGTGGATGAAGTTTTTGACACTACTAAAAGTATCCCTAAATGCATGCGGATTGTGGCCATCGCCAAGTCTGCTCAACGCCATAATATGGCGGATCAAATACCAAATATTACCATCCCGACGTTGCTGGTTTGGGGATTAAACGATACAATTACACCACCGATTGTGGCTCATGAGTTCAATAGGTTGATTCCAAACTCGGAATTAAAATTTATAGATAAATGTTCGCATGCTCCAATGATGGAGCATCCGGAAAAATTCAATCAGTTAGTGGAAACCTTTCTGATCACTTAGAGATTTAATAAGTAAGCGCGGCGCGAAACATTAGTAAAGTGCATCTAATAAAGTCATTATGATTGCTGAGGATTTGATTAATCACATGATACCTCCTTTGAAGGGAACAGATGATGCACATAAAGCCATTGTTTGGATGGACGAGTTCCGATGCAATCATATGCCGGTAGTCGACAACGGCCACCTGCTGGGTTTTATCTCCGAGGAAATTATTCTCGAAACCAACGATATAGAAAAGAATGTTGGTGATTTTAATCTGGTAGGGCAGACCAGCTACGTTCACCTCGACACTCACTTTTACGACATCCTTAAAGTTGCCACAGACAATAAATTACACATGGTCGCTGTCCTCAATGAGGATCAGCAATATTGCGGAGTGATCACTGTGCAAGACACTCTTACATCATTTGCCCAAACTGCCGCTGTTCAAATGGCTGGCTCCATTTTGGTGCTGTCTATGAATTTTGCCGACTACTCCCTTTCTGAAGTCAGCAGGTTAATTGAAGAGAACCACGCAAAGATTCTCAGCAGCATCATCAAGGAAGATCCGCTCGATCCCGGGAAGATAAGGCTTACCCTTAAGGTCAATCAGGGAGACATGTCAAGAATAGTAGCCACACTTGAAAGGTTTGGCTATAAAGTGATCGGCCGTTACCAGGAATCCAAACCAATCGAAAACGAGAGGGAGCGCATTGATATGCTGCTGAGATACCTGGATATTTAGAACCATTTTTACATTTACAATCCCTTCGTATCTTTATTAATTGGAAATATTGTGCTGTTTCGCAGTATAAACTTTACGACCTGGTAAATGAAAATTGGTGTACATGGCAAGGAGTTTACGCGTCAGTTTGCTCCATTCATTCAGCATATTTTCGAAATCCTCACGCAGCATCAGGCAGAATTGTATGTGTCATCGAGGTTTGCCGGTTTTCTAAAACAATCAGCCTTCAGGAATTTCAAATGGGAAACGTATCAGCCAACTGAGACACTTCCCCCATTGGAGCTGCTGATCAGTATTGGTGGAGACGGAACCTTACTTGACTCCGTTTCTCACATCGGAAAATCTCAGATCCCCATCCTGGGCATAAACACAGGAAGGCTGGGTTTCCTTGCAACGATCAGCTGCGATGAAACTGACCACGCGCTGGAACAAGTGCTGAAAAAGTCTTTTACCCTTGATAAGAGGGCTGTGCTCCGGCTTGAAACTGACCAGGCCGTTTTTGGCAAACTTAATTTTGCCTTGAATGACTTTACGGTTGTCAAGAAGGATACTTCGGCAATGATCACAATCCACACTTTCATCGACGGAGAATTTCTGAACTCGTACTGGGCTGATGGTATTATCGTTTCAACCCCGACAGGCTCTACCGGTTACTCGCTGAGCTGCGGAGGGCCTTTGATCTTTCCACGCTCGGGCAATTTTGTGCTGACGCCGGTAAGTCCCCATAATTTAACGGTGCGGCCAATTATAGTGTCGGATACTTCCGAAATCTCCTTTCAGGTGGATGGAAGGAGTAAAAAATTCCTGGTTTCATTGGATTCCAGGATCGCTACGGTGGACAACACCGCTAAACTCACCATAAAAAAAGCAGATTTTATCGTAAATCTGATACAGTTGGAAGGGCATCACTATTTTAAGACCCTCCGACAAAAGTTGAACTGGGGATTAGACATTCGTAACTAAATTTTGTGTAATTTTAAGGTTAACTGTTAGTAGAGCCCCTAATCTGACTTTGAATGATGAAAGCTTTCAGCTGGTTTGTCCTCGCAGCGTTTTTGTTGTTCTTTTCGCATGAAGTCTATAGCCAGTTGGACCATCGGACTATCCGCAAGAACAACAAGAAATACATGACCTTTAAAGGGAAAAAATCAAACTTCAGTAAAGAGAAAAGGTATTTTTCCCTCGGTTTCGCGGTAAGCGCCCTTAATTATTACGGCGACCTCGCCCCCGGCCCCGGGCGTTTAAGCACCGATCTCTCCTTCACCAGACCTGCGTTTACCTTGAACTATTCAAACAGGCTTGGGCCTCGCTACGGCATTACCGCAGGATTCACATATGGAACATTGAGGGGATCTGATTTTTCATCCGCCGATGAAAATGATGCGAACAATGGAAAATACCGCTATTACCGCAATCTCTCTTTTCGTAACCGCATCAAGGAATTATCCGCCGTAGCTACGTATGATTTGTTCGAAAATCAGGCTACCTATATAACCCGCGCGGATTGGACTCCCTATGTATTTGCAGGGGTGGCTGTATTTCATCATAATCCCCAGGCCATCGCTCCCGCTACAGGCCTGGATGGTAGCGATCTTGCAGAAGCTGGGGAATGGGTTAACCTTCGCGAGCTCGGCACTGAAGGCCAATACTCCGACCAACTTTTATCAACTGATGTAAATTATGGGATCAAACCATATAATTTAATTCAGTTTGCCATACCAATGGGAGTAGGAGTGCGTTTCAAAATACATGATGTGGTTGACTTTTCTGCTGAACTTGGGTTCAGGTATCTGTTCACCGACTATATTGATGACGTAAGCAAAAATTATGTGGATTTGGGGGTGCTGAATTCGGAGCTGGCAAGAGCTTTGTCATACAGAAGCAATGAACTTACAAAACCGGATATTGCGCGCGAACCTCTTACGGCAAGAAATGGAGTTACCTACAATTTAATAACTGGTTATGGGCATGAATACCCCACAAACATGCGCGGTAACAAAAGCAATAAAGATATCTTTATGGTCACAACGTTCCGCATTTCCTACATTATGGGAAAGACCATGCACCGGGCTAAATTCAGATAGTACCCTGGCAGAAAATTTTAGCTGCTGTCAGATAAGTGAAGGAAGCCTTAACTTCCCTTGAAATAAATTAAACTTTTTCAGATGAGACTTTTCCTGGTGGTTGGTTTAATGGCGATGACTTTTTCGCTTTCTGCTCAAAAATCAGAAGTTGGAGCAGGTCTTGGAACCTTCAATTATACGGGAGACCTCGCCAGAAGCTACAACGTGCTCAACTCCAGACCAGCCGCCACAATTTTCTACAGAGCCAACCTTGGCAAAGTTGTGAGCATAAGGGCGGCGCTAACCGGTGGAAGTATCGGCGCCAGCGACAGGCGACCTATTGATGCCTTTGCCGAACGCCGCGATGCCTCGTTCAGTCTATTTTTAATGGAAGCTTCTACCGTAATGGAATATCATTTCATGAACTGGCGAGATGATAAGCATATCATGCGATTCACTCCGTACCTTTTTGGCGGCCTGGGTATCTTTGGTGTTTCTGGTACACAAAATAAGCCATCGGAATACAGCAATGTTCAGGGCGTGATCCCTTTTGGCCTGGGAATGAAATATATCCTCAACCCGAAGTGGTATGTTGCTCTCGAGTTTGGCGTGCGCAAAACATTTTTTGATTACCTGGATAATGTGTCTACCGGCAGTAACCAGCTGGTGAAAAATTATCAGTATGGAAATCCCTACGACAACGATGTATATTATTTCCTGGGCCTAAGTATAACCAGAACCTTCTACGAAATTCCCTGCCCGACCAACCCCTATAAATAGCCGAATTTCTATCGATTAACAGGTATCTGTTAATTAACCATTTACCTTAAACTTTTTTACCTAATTTTGCGACCCCGTGGGATCATTTAAGGAAAATATTGACTTTAATAATTTGCCCAAACACATTGCCGTTATCATGGATGGCAACGGGAGGTGGGCAAAAAAGAAAGGCGCCAGACGGATCTTTGGCCATCGCAATGCCGTGCAGGCAGTACGGGATGTAACGGAATGCTGTGGCGAGCTCGGAGTAAAATACCTGACTTTATACGCGTTCTCAACGGAAAACTGGTCGAGGCCCAAGGAGGAGGTCGAAGGTCTTATGGAATTGCTTGTCAATACACTCAAGCAGGAAATCGGGACCTTGATGGAAAATCAGGTGAAGCTGAAAACCATAGGCGACACTTCCCATCTACCCGGTAATTGCCAAAAAAATCTTGATTGGGCGATTAACGAAACCCGGAGTAATAGCGGGTTAACGTTAATTCTGGCATTGAGCTACAGCGGCAGATGGGAGATCCTGGAAGCTGTCAAACAACTGGCAACGGACGCAAAAGCCGGAAAATTGGAAATTTCCTCCGTTAATGAGAGTACTTTTGCAAACTATTTGACGACTTCCGGCATCCCAGATCCGGAACTCTTGATCAGAACCAGTGGAGAACTGCGCATAAGCAATTTTTTATTGTGGCAGATTGCTTATACGGAACTGTATATAACACCCACACTTTGGCCTGATTTCAGAAAGGAACATTTATATGAAGCAATCTGGTCTTACCAGCAACGGGAAAGAAGGTTTGGAAAAACAAGTGAACAATTGAATCCGGTCAGTTAATGAAAAGATTTTTAATGATGGCCATGCTTCTATGCGTGGCTTTTGATACATGGTCGCAGTTCAGAAGGAGCCGGGGGGAAGGTGATAACCAACCAGTTCAGGAAAGTACATTGAATTACGCCAATCCCGCGGAATACACAATTGCCGGAATCGAAGTGAGAGGCATCGAGATTCTCGATAAGAACGCCATGATCTCTATTTCAGGATTGAAAGTTGGGGATAAAATAAAAATTCCGGGCGATGACATTTCAAACGCCATCCGCAAGATCTGGAAGTACGGTCTGGTGGGTGATATTTCCATACTGGTCGACCGGATCGAGGGAACAAATATCTACCTGGTGATTGAGCTTGCAGAGCGTTCCAGATTAAATGCATTTTATTTTTCGGGTATTACCAAAGGGCAGGAGTCTGGACTCAAAGAAGACCTTAATCTTATCCGTGGCAAGATTGTGAACGATGCAATGGTTCGCAATACCGAACTTGCCGTAAGAAAATATTTTGTCAAAAAAGGATTTTTGAACACTGAAGTCAAAGTAACCCAGGAACTGGATACTTTGAATGATGGAATAAAACTGAGGATCAGCGTTGATACCAAATCAAAAGTGAAGATCAACAAGATCATCTTTGATGGCAACGATAATATCTCAGACGGGTCGCTGAAACGCAGGCTGAAAAAAACGAAGGAACACGCCCGTTTTACCCTGCACCGGACTTTACTGAAGTCCGTGGTCCAGCCAAAGAAATATTTAGGCGAACCCTATGACGCGGGCTGGAAGGAAGTCAGGAAATTTATTAATGACAACGTTAAGTTAAACGTGTTTGCCGGCTCCAAATTTATTCAGTCAGAGTACGACGCTGATAAGCAAAAGGTGATTGATTATTACAATTCAAAAGGTTATCGCGACGCGGAGATCGTGGAGGATTCGATCTATAAACAAAACGACAAAACCATAAACATCGCATTCAAAATACACGAAGGTCCAAAATACTATTTCCGCAATATCATCTGGGCGGGAAATTATGTTTATGCCGACAAGCAGTTGGCTGCAGTACTCGCAATTGGCAAAGGTGATGTGTACAACAAGGAATTGATCACACGCAAACTGAATTTCAATCCCAAGGGTCTTGACATCAGCGGACTTTATATGGATGACGGATATTTATTTTTCAAGATCAATCCTGTTGAGGTGGCCGTTGCCGGCGATAGCATCGATGTGGAAATGCGGATATTTGAAGGTGAACAAGCGACGATCGATGAAGTTACTATCAGCGGTAACGAACGCACCAGCGATCACGTTATCCGTAGGGAACTCATTACCATACCAGGTCAAAAATTCAGAAGATCTGATATCATCCGCACCCAGCAAAGCCTTTCACAGCTCGGTTATTTTGCTCCTGAAAAAGTGACACCCAACCTCGAGCCCAACCAGGCGGATGGTACTGTTGATGTTAATTGGGAAGTGGAAGAACAATCCAATGATCAAATAGAATTGTCCGGCGGATGGGGCGGTTATTATGGTTTCGTCGGAACACTGGGACTTACATTTAATAATTTCTCGCTGCGAAATATTCCGCATATTAGAAATTGGAAACCGCTACCGGAAGGTGACGGTCAACGCCTGCAACTCCGGGTACAGGCAAACGGGCGACAGTATCAGAGTTACAGTTTCTCATTTACTGAACCCTGGCTGGGTGGACGCAAACCACACTCATTAACTGTGAGCCTTAACAGTTCGGTCCAACGTTCGCTTTACAATTTTGGTTTTAACGGTTCAATCCCCGACCCAACTGCCGATACACCTACCCTTAAAGTTAATAGTTTAACAGTTGGTTTAGGACGAAGACTGGAGTGGCCCGATAACTATTTTACCCTCACAAATTCTGTTTCCATCCTTCAGTACACCTTGAACAACTGGTTCTCAGGTGGATTAGGATTTACCGACGGGAATGCGAACAGTTTTACCTTTAACACCACTTTATCAAGAAGAAGTGTCAATGAGATCATGTATCCATCGCAGGGTTCAGAGGTGTCGCTCAGCCTTACTCTGACACCGCCCCATTCTTTATGGAGAGATATAGATTATGCAACGGCGCCTAATTCTGACAAATTCGCCTGGATTGAATTCCATAAATGGATGTTCGATGCTAAGTATTATCTTCCTCTTGACAGCAAAAAGAAACTGGTTATTGAGGCAAAAGCGCACTTTGGATTCATAGGCTCCTATACTAGTAAAGCTGGTATTGGTCCCTTTGAACGTTTCTTTCTCGGTGGAGACGGCCTTGCCGGGGGGTTCAATTCTTTCTTGCTGGGGCAGGAAATTATTGGCCTGAGAGGATATGAAAACAATAAAGTAACCCCTCCCTTATATAACCAATACGGGGAAGTAAACACGAACAATGAAATCCAGGGTGGTATCGTTTATGATAAAGTCGGACTGGAATTGCGCTATCCTGTTACCACAGGCAGCGCGGCAACAATTTACGGGTTTGCTTTTACCGAGGCTGGAAACAACTGGGGTACCTATGAAGACTTCAATCCGTTTAAATTATATAAATCTGCTGGTTTTGGAGCAAGGATATTCATGCCTGCTTTCGGATTGATCGGATTGAACTGGGCTTATGGCTTTGATGCTTTGCCCAGATCCGGAGGCCAGGTCAGCGGATCGCAATTCCACTTTACCATCGGTCAGCAAATCAGATAGTTATGCGGGTTTATTTAATTACATTTTTTTTTCTCATTTTCGGCCTGAATTTTGTCAATGCACAGAGGTTCGGCTACATTGACACCGATTTTATCCTGAATAAGATGCCGGATTACCAGAAGGCTACGGACGAAATCGGTCAGCTCGCCCAAGCCTGGGAAAAAGAAGTTCAGGACATGGATAAGGAAATCAAAGCCATGTACAGCGCTCTTCAGGCTGAGCAAGTCTTGCTGACGGAAGAGATGAAGAAGGAACGCACAGCTACTATCCAGAAGAAAGAAGCTGAGTTAAAAGAATATCAGAAGAAGGTATTTGGATTTGGCGGATTATATTTCCTTAAACAACAGGAACTTGTGAAACCGGTGCAGGACAAGATCTGGGACGCGGTAGATAAAGTAGCCAAACAAAATAACCTTGCGATCGTGTTTGATAAAGCCGGCGAACTGGTGATGATCTACACCGATCCAAGATTTGACTATACTGACTTCGTTCTGGATGAATTAGGTCTTGGTGACCCAAATGATAAGATTAAAAACTAAATTTGAAATAAAAACTCCAATGAGAAAACTTGTTTTACTACTTGTGCTTGCTGTCGGAACTATAACCACTCAGGCACAAACCCCCACAGCTTCAAGCAAAATAGGTTTCGCTGATGTTGATTATATTTTCAGTCAGATGCCTGAAGCAAAACAGATCGATACAGAACTGAAGTCCACACAGACTCAGCTTAAAAACCAGATCGATTCAAAAACACAGGAGTTTCAGAAAAAACTGGCAGACTATCAGGCCAATTTGAGTACGATGCTGGATGCAGTACGTCAAAATACCGAACGCGAACTGGGCCAACTTCAGGAAAATCTTCAGAAACTTCAGCAAGACGCCCAAACAACTATTCAAAACAAACAGGCTCAATTGATGGAGCCGGTTTATAAAAAGGTTGGAAAGGCGATCGAGGATGTTGCCAAAGAAACCGGTTATACTTTCGTTCTAAACCAGCAAATCGGTGGACTGGATGTCATTCTTTACGGCGACGAAAATAATGATATATCTGACCTGGTCCTCAAAAAATTGGGCGTGACACCCAAGCCCGCTACACCGGCTCCGGGAACTCCGCAGGGCACCCAGCCAAAGCAATAAAAAAAAATTAATATCAGAAGCCTTCCTCTAACCGGGAAGGCTTTTTTTTTCTTAAGTCTGTGCGGCGAGTATTTTGTGACGTAATTGAGATTTCATGATCTATCCTCCAAAACTAAATCCGGGAGATACAGTCGGAATTGTGGCGCCAGCGCGAAAAATCTCTCCCGCTCAGTTGGAAGCCGCCTTAAAAACACTGAAGTCCTGGGGCTTAAAAACCCTGCTCCCAAAAAATATTTTCTCTTCCAAACACTCCTATCTGGCCGGTACAGATGACGAACGCTGCGAGGACGTCCAGAATTTCATCGACAATCCGGAGGTCAAAGCAATTTTCTCGGCGAGAGGCGGATATGGAAGCACGCGGATCATCGAGGAGATTAACTTTTCACCACTGGTAACCAATCCTAAATGGATAGTAGGGTTCAGTGATGTAACAGCCGTTCACCTGCGCCTGTTGTCCCTTGGAATTGCGAGCATTCATGGAACAATGCCAATATTTTTTGCTCAGGCCGAAGCCCAGGAGTCGGTTGAAAGTATCCAAAGGATTCTTTTTACTGGCGCCTGTGAAATTCACATCACACCTGCAGAATTTAATCGCCCGGGTCAGGCAATAGCTGAAGTGATCGGCGGAAACCTTTCCTTAGTTGTGGATTCGATGAACACGTCCTCTGAACCCGATACCAACAATAAGATCCTTATCATTGAAGAAGTGGATGAATACTTTTACAAAGTTGATAGAATGTTTACCCAACTGCGCAGAACCGGTAAATTAAAAAACCTCGCCGGATTGCTTATCGGGCATATGACAGATATAAAAAATTCAGAGCTCGCTTTCGGTGAAACCGTATCTCAGATCATCTTGCATGCAGTCCGTGATTACCAGTATCCGGTAGCGTTCTCATTTCCTTCAGGTCACCACAACCCGAACCTCGCGTGGATCCAGGGAGGCAGGGCGGTGCTGGATGTTGCGGTGTCAAACGCGAGCCTTATTTATCCGAATATATATTCCGCAAATGAATAAAGTCCCAACAGGATCAATAGAACGCCAGGCGCTTTTTGCAAAAACCCATTTGTCTTGAAATGTGACACCACGCTCCGGGCCAGGTAAGCAAGGAGTACGAATAAAACCAGCGTGCCTGTAGAAACTCCCAGTAAATAGGCGTGGATTTCAAATTTATCGGACAAATCCACCCAACCGTGACTTTTCAGGTATGCGGTCATGGCCATCCAAAAAGGTATAGCCAGGGGGTTGAGAAGGCCCAGCGCCATGCCCTTTCGAAAACCACTGGCTTCAAAGCGTTGGCTAAAATTGGTTGGCTTTGCTGAAGACCAGAGATTTAATATTCCAAGCAGCACCATCACCAGGCCCGTGATCAAATGAAAATTATCTGTAAAGTCAATTGACTTTGTGACAAATTCATGAAACTCAATGGCAATCCACGCATATGGGTATTCAATGAGCGCTGCGGCAAACGCCATACGCCACGCTACATTAATGCGCCGATTTAGCCCCAGCTGAATGATGGAAAGACTTAACGTTCCCGGAGGGATCGTTCCGACGAAACTTAGAGAAAAAGCAATGGCAAAGGTTATAAGTACCTCCATTATTTTACCACAGACTTAAATTTACGGTACAATGCAAAGGCCTCCCTGTGACTTACGAAGTTCACGCCTTGTTTTTTATTAGCAAGTGCAATCTTGAAAATGCGATGCCAGTGAGCGATCAGCACCCCGAGCGCTTTCCACAATGAAAAATCCCTATCGTAAATGTGTGCGGGGTCGGCACCACATCCATTGAGCTCCATAATCTTTACATTGCCTTCATAAAGATTTTCCAGGGAACTGCAGCGCAAGTCAAAGCGTCCAAAATAAAAGCCGCATATTTGGTGACTGATGCCATCAAATGTATTGGAAAGTTTCCCGGTAATTAAATGATTTGCATTGATGAACCGTGTCCCCAGGGCATGGTTGCCGATCGATACCAATTCGATGGTTTCACCAAGCGGGATGATTCTGTCCAGCCGGTCATGAAAAGTATTTTTCAGTTTGTGCCACTGGAGCTTCGCCCGGTCGCTATGAAAAATCAATTCTTTAAGACTGGCCTTTCCATCGCCCGTCACAAACAACATCTCTTTGGCCACAAGGGAGATCACTTTGCCTTTATTATCGGTGGGTAGTCTCATATAAAAGACTCCGAACTCCAGTGGCAGTTGAACTAAATCCTGAACAAGAAATCTTACTTTGACCTGCTTCAGATAGTCTTTCACCTCGCTTTCATTGGTTACTTTCATTACCATGAATCCGCGTTCCCCGATATCGGGTTTAAAAATAAGCGGCAAACTTAGACCCGCCGCCTTTATGCGCGCGGTTACTTCGGCAACACTCACCGGTAGCGAAATCAATATTGTCTTCGGAGTATACTCATGAGGGACTTTGCCAAGCACTTCGTATTTGGACTCTCCCAACATTCCTCCCATCTGGATTCCCGGATTAGATGCGGAAAAGAAAACCAATGACCGGGCCCGTAAAGACAACCACAGCCAGTAAATTATGGCGGGGAATTGCACTATTCCAAACGGCCAGTATTCCCAGCTTTTCAGCCTGATGAAAAAATTACTGCGCGTAATTTTTTTCCAAAAGCTCATTCCCGGATGACCACGATTAATGTTTAGCTTCAAGCGCTCCTTCCAGGGAGAACCGCAGAGTGGATGCGGCCACACCAAAGTCATGATCGAATTCGATATAGGGCGCGATTTCGCGTGCACCTATTTTAATAATTGCCATGTGGTGTACTACATGTTCAATATTATACACCAGCTCACGCGCTGTACTTGTTTCGACCGAGATACATTCGCCCTCAGCAGGGTCATATCTCACTTCGAGTTTCAGGGTTTTCTGGCCCTGGAGGTTTGACACAAATCCTATAGCCTGATCGATGGCATTAAGGGCAAGTATTTTGTTTGTTTCAATTAATTTGTCGTGAAGGCGGCTATCATAATTGATCACGCCTGTCTTTTCAGCGCTTTCAAGACAGATGAAGAATTCCAGAGTGTGTCTGATATGCTGGCCTATTGTGGACCCGCTTAGATTATCCGAAGGTTTGGCGAAATCCGGTTCGTGAATTTGATTAACCACGTCAGCCAACTGGTTGAGGATTTTAATCGCTGCTTTTGATAAACTCATGGGGGCCCGTTAAATCGTATTCTGACAAATATAGGTGAAACTAAAGTTTGGAAACCACAGGCATTCCATTCATCCGGGATTTTTTTTTCCACGGTGAAAATCCCGCTTTGCCGTCTGTGTAAGTACCATCGGGGCAGAAAAAGTAAAACCGGAAAGATCGGATTACTTCTGGCCCTTTAAAGATATTCATGGGAGAGAAGGGCTTCTGTGATCGCGGGGGCACCGACTTTGCATTGCGTTTTTAATGCCCGATTCTTTACCCCGGTATAAGCATAAATAATTTCCAGGGCCAAATAGTGTTGAAACATACATGAATGGAAAAAAGAGGCGTAATATTCAAAAAAATCTTTGCGTTTTGGCACGGACCTTGTCTCTTTTGTATGAGGAACCGAAACTGAAGGATAATAATATGAAAAATCTATTATTAGGTGCGCTGTTGGTGGTCTTCTCCTATCACGCAAATGCATATATCTCTGGCATCGCCATTCAAACAGAGAAGAGTTCAAATATTCAGGTTTATATAAATGGCAAGTTGTTCAACAAGGAACCTGGTAATTTTGTGCGGATTAAAAGCAAACCTGGTTTGTTCCATGTTAAGGTTAAAGTTCTGAATCCATATGACAATATTTATTACGTTGTAAGGAAGGATATCCGTGTCGAAAAAGGTTACGAATTCTTCTACCGGATGGTTTTTCAAAAAGGAATGCGCCCTGTTATCCAGGAGATCAGAAAGTACCCTGTTTACAGTAAATACTTTTTGAATCCGATGCTTTACAACCGGCATCCCACCGCTTAGGCAGACTCAACCTCCGGCCCGGCGTGATCGTGATCGGCTGATCAACACGATAACTAAAACAATTATGACGACTGTAAGGAGATCCCGATCAAAAAAATGCCCGGGCCAATTCCAGTCGTAGTAATGGTCATCAAATAACCATCCGATCGCCCCGAAGATAGCGCCAAAAATCGCCCCGATCACCCCAAAGATGATCCCGAAAACGGCGCCCACCAAGCCAACAAACCCACCAATCACGCCGCCGATCAATCCAAAAATTCCTCCAATTATTCCGATTGCCACCGGGAACAGGAGGACACATACAAACACAACCATGATGGTGGCTAAAGTTTTGGAATCCATTTTAATTGTTTCAAGCTGTAAACCTTTTAGCTCAAATTACATTCCATTTTTAAAAACGCCTCATCTGTATCACAAAGCGCAATCACCATGGAATTACTGTTCACTAGCGGACAGAGTCGTGTCCATTTCTAAAAGGGATATTGTCCTTTATCGATCACGTAATTGGCTACTTTTCTTCGCGCGGCTTTTAAGTTATAGGGGTCAATTTTTGTGAAGCGTTTCAACCCGAGCAACATTAATCTGAGTTCATCACCGTCTGCAAAACCATAGATAGCTTGTTTACCACAGGCAGCCGCTGTTTCAATGGCATGATGTAAATAGATGATCGCCATCTCCTTCTCTATTTCGCAACCTTTTTCTCCGCGAATTCCTGCTAACTTTTCAACCCTGAGAAGAGTTGATTCGGCAACATACACTTCGATCATCATGTCGGCGAGGTTCATGAGGATCTCCTGTTCATCGGAGAGCTTTGTCATGAATTTTTGAACGGCAGCCCCAGCCACCATCAGACCAGCCTTTTTCAGATTCTGGAGCGCTTTCTTTTCCTTTGAAAACATGCCGATCTCATCCGAACTTCCGAAGTCGGGAATGGCCATCAATTCTTTCTGAACAGCCATTGCAGGATTCATAAGATCAAGCTGGCCTTTCATGGCTCGCTTCAATAGCATATCAATGGTCAGTATCCTGTTTATTTCATTGGTTCCTTCGAATATTCGGTTGATCCTTGCATCCCGATATGCCCGGTCCATTGGACCTTCTGCGGAGAAACCCATACCGCCATAGATCTGTACCCCTTCATCTACGACAAAATCAAGTACCTCTGAGCCGTGGACTTTCATGATCGCGCATTCGATAGCAAAATCCTCGAATGATTTCAGTTTAGCTTTAGCCGGATCTACACCTGAAGCGACGAGTGCATTGAAGGCGTCATCAATATTCTGACCCGCGCGGTAGCATGCCGCCTCGCTGGCATAAACACGCGTGACCATCTCCGCGATCTTATGTTTGATCGCTCCAAAATTGGCGATAGCCGTGCCGAACTGCTTTCTTTCTTTTGCATAATTCACGGCCGTTGATATCGTTTTTTTACTGCCACCCACCGCGGCAACAGCAAGCTTGATCCGCCCGATGTTCAAAATATTTACGGCGATCTTAAATCCATTTTCCCTTTCTGACAACAGGTTTTCTGCGGGCACTTTGCAGTCATTGAAAAAGATCTGACGTGTGGAAGAGCCCTTGATGCCCATTTTGTGTTCCTCTTCATTCATTGTGATGCCGCCAAATCCTCTATCAACTATGAATGCACTGAGATTTTTGTCGTTTTCAATTTTGGCAAATACAATGTATACATCGGCAAACCCGCCATTCGTTATCCACATCTTTTGTCCGGTGATAAGATAATATTTCCCATCAGAAGTCGGTACTGCTTTGGTCTTTCCACTGTTCGCATCTGACCCCGAATCAGGTTCGGTGAGGCAATAGGCGGCTTTCCATTCGCCTGTAGAAAGTTTTGGGAGGTATTTCTGCTTTTGTTTCTCATTGCCATAATACAAGATCGGCAAAGTGCCTATACCGGTATGGGCGGAGAGAGCAACGGCAACCGAATGACCGGCGCCGATCACTTCCGCTACAAGCATGGTTGTATTAAAATCCATTCCGAAACCGCCGTATTCCGCCGGGATGGAAGTTCCCAATAATCCAAGTTCGCCTGCCTTGTCCAGCAATGAAGGCATCAGTTTGGGGTCTTTCATGGAATCAATTTCATCCAGTCGTGGATAAACTTCTTTGTCGAGAAAATCCTTGCACTGTTGTTCGATCATTTTTTGTTCTTCCGAAAATTCTTCCGGAATAAATACTTCCTGTGCCTTTGTTTCACGAATCAAAAATTCTCCGCCTTTGATCGCTTGTTTTGTTTCTATTGACGTCGCCATGTTATTGTGTCTTTTAAGATCTAATTCAACAATTCATAAATACCTGCCACACCTTGTCCTCCGCCTACACAAGCGGTTACCAGGCCGTATTTCTTCTTCTGTCTGCGCAGTTCATTGAATAATTGCACCGACAACCGCGCACCGGAAGATCCTAACGGATGGCCTACCGCAATCGCTCCGCCATTGGGATTTAATCTGGATTGATCAATACCCAACTCCCGGATAACTGCCAGCGACTGCGCGGCAAAGGCCTCGTTCAATTCAATAATATCAATATCCTGCAATTTCATGCCTGCGATCTTCAGCGCTTTGGGCACGGCTGCCACCGGGCCGATCCCCATGATGCGTGGATCAACACCCGCAACGGCATAGCTAAGCATGCGTGCAATCGGTTTTAAGTTCAATTGTTTCATCATTCGCTCCGACATCACCACAACAAAGGCAGCCCCATCCGAGGTCTGTGACGAATTTCCTGCAGTCACGGTACCCCCAACCGCAAACACAGGTTTAAGTTTTGACAACCCTTCCACTGTAGTATCAGCGCGGATACCCTCATCCGTATCGACAACAAATTCACGCGTCTTCTTTTTGTTGTTCTCATCAACGTATACTTCCTTAACAGTGATGGGGACAGTTTCTTCTTTAAATTTTCCGCTTTTTACCGCAGCGGCGGCTTTCACATGCGATTGATAAGCAAATTCATCCTGATCCTGACGCGATACTTTGTATTGTTTCGATACTTCTTCAGCCGTCAGTCCCATACTCGTATAGTAAGTGGGATTTTCTTTGGAGATCGTGTAGTTCAGGGCGGTTTTCCAACCCATCACCGGGACGAGTGACATGGATTCAGCACCCCCGGCGACGATCACGTCAGCTTGTCCCGCATGGATCCGCGCACTGGCTATTGAAATTGCTTCAATACCTGATCCGCAATAGCGGTTGATCACCATTCCCGGAACTTCCTTTCCCAACGCCAGCAGTGAGATCATCCTTCCCATCTGCATGCCCTGTTCAGCTTCCTGCACGGCATTTCCTACAATAAGATCATCCACCATACTATTTTCCAAACCCGGCACTGACTTCACCAGATGTTTGATCACATCCGCCGCCAGATCATCCGGCCTCACAAACCGAAACCCACCTTTTTTTGCTTTTCCTACCGCGGTTCGGTAGCCCGCTGTTATGTATGCATCCATGTTAGTAAATTTTTGCAGTTGACAATTGGGCAGTTGACAATTGCGGCATCTGCCCGATGTATTTCATCTTCTAAATGATTGCGATTCTAAGTGTTTTCTCCTTTTATAAACTTTCCGACTATATTTCTGAGGGTTTTCGATCATGTGGTTCAGTAACTTTCCAACCTCTTCAGCTTTTAATTCAAGATCGTTCCACATTTCATGTGTTATGTAACAACATGCGTTGGCAAAATCTAACCAGACTCGCGTCTCAGTATTTTCTGAATCCGCATCCGATGATTTGCTTACAAAATGCGCTTCATATTGTCTCTTTCTATAAGCTTCTCCTATGCAGGAGCATACTGACCTGGACGATCTCCTTATCTGATCAGTTAATGAATACCTTTCTTCCTTGGGAAACTTTTTAGAGATCTGAAAAATTTCCATCGCCAAAGCAAAAGCTTTTTTGTAAGCGGTTAAACTTCTAAAATTATCTGCTGCCATAATAGAGGGTTTTATTGTACAACATTTGATAAACTTCAAGTTCATTCCCGGAACAAACCGTTCAGTCAGAAATTGTCAACTGCTCAATTGTCAACTGCCAACATTAATTTCTCAGCGGTTTCCCCCCCGTCAATATCGATTGTATTCTTTCCAGTGTTTTCTTTTCGCCGCAGAGAGAGACAAAGGCTTCTCTTTCCAGATCGAGCAGATATTGTTCGCTCACTTCCTGTGCGGCGGTGAGGTCTCCTCCGCACATGACGTTAGCGATCTTCAGGGCAATTTTGGCATCGTGATCGGAAATGTAATTACCCATACGCATCCCCTGGACCCCTGCCATAAATAACCCGATGCCTGTGCGCCCCTGAACGCGAATATTCTTTGATGGCTGAGGCATACTGTATCCCGCATCCCATAATTCTATCACAGCTTCCTTGCCATCGGATATCTGACGGTCACGATTCATGGAAACCCGATCATGGGGACGAAGGATATTCATTTCACGTGCCTCTTCGGCTGATAGCGCTACTTTTGCGGTAGCGATGTTCATAAATGCATTTTGCAAAGCATTGAGTTCAACGTCGCCCTCCTGAAAACGGTCACTGACTCTTTTCGTAAGTTCTTTTGTACCCCCACCGCCAGGGATCAATCCCACGCCCACTTCTACCAACCCGATATAAGTTTCTGCCGTTGCCTGGGCGATGTCGGCATGCAAAGTCATTTCGCACCCACCACCCAAAGTCCTTCCCTGAGGGCAGACTACGACCGGGACGGAAGAATAGCGCAGGCGCATCGTTGAATTCTGAAACATGCGCACCATGAAATCAATCTCATCGTAATCCTGTTCGATGGCATTCATGAATACCAATCCGAGATTTGCGCCCAATGAAAAATCAGGTCCCTGATGTCCTACGACAAGGCCGCGAAAATCTTTCTCCGCCAGATCAACTGCTTTATTCAATCCTTCGATAACAGAGCTACCCAAGGTATAACTTTTGCTGTGCCATGAAAAATTAATGACCCCGTCACCGAGATCGGTGACTTCGGACTCAGCATTCTTCCACACGACTTTGTCGGCGATGTTTTCAAGAATTATGAAAGCGTCTCTTCCGGGTATTCGCTTGTATGATTTTGCCGGTATGTCATAGTACATGCGTTTGCCACCTTCAACTTTATAAAAGTTCTTGTTGCCGCTTTGCAGCATCTCGTACACCCATTGATTGGGTTTATAACCTGCGGCTTCCATTGCGGTCACCGTCTTTTCGACACCTACTGCGTCCCAGGTATCAAACGGCCCGATCTCCCATCCAAACCCGGCGCATACGGCATCATCGATCTTGTATAACTCATCTGAAATTTCTGGTATCCGATTGCTCACATATTGAAACAATGCGTAAAAAGAATCGCGGTAAAAATCTCCCGCCTTATCCTTTCCGCTCAGCAAAACTTCGAAACGCTGGCGCAGATCGTCAATCGTTTTGGTAGTTTCAAGAGTAGCAAACCTGGTCTTTGCTTTCGGTTTATATTCAAGGCTCTTCAAGTCGAGCGTAAGGATCTCTGTTTCACCCTTTGAATTTTTAGTTTTCTTATAAAATCCCTGTCCCGTTTTGTCGCCAAGCCATTTATTTTGCTCCAGCTTGCTGATGACGTCGGGCATTTTGAACATTTCGCGCCCTTCATCCTGTGGCAAGCCGGTGTGGAGATTCTGCGCAACCTTGATCAGTGTATCAAGACCTACAACATCGGAGGTTCTGAAAGTCGCAGATTTCGGTCTGCCGATAACCGGTCCGGTAAGTTTGTCGATCTCGTCAATGTTCAGATCGAATTTTCGCATCGAATCCACAACTTTCAGGATTGCGTAAATGCCAACACGGTTGGCGATGAATGCGGGGGTATCCTTGCAAAGAACAGTTGTTTTTCCGAGGTAGAGGTCACCATAATGCATGAGAAAGTCAACAACCTGCGGGTCGGTCTTCGGCGTCGGAATGATCTCAAGCAACTTCAGATACCGGGGCGGGTTAAAAAAGTGAGTGCCGCAAAAATGTTTTTGAAAATCTTCGCTTCTGCCTTCCGCCATTAAGTGAATAGGGATTCCGGAAGTGTTCGATGTAATGAGTGTGCCGGTCTTGCGGTATTTTTCAACTTCATCATAAACCTTTTTCTTAATGTCAAGATTTTCCACAACGACTTCGATGATCCAGTCATAGTCCTTTATCCTCGACATATCGTCTGTAAAATTTCCGAGCTTCACACGCGAGGCAAATTTTTTGCTGAACAGGGGAGCGGGATTTGATTTTACGGCGTTGTCGAACGAAGATTGTACAATCCTGTTTTTTACAAAGGGGCTGTCAAGTGTCAGCCCTTTCTTTTTTTCTTCTTCTGTAAGCTCCCTCGGTGCGATGTCAAGTAATAATACGTCGAGTCCTATGTTGGCGAAATGACAGGCAATACGTGAGCCCATGATTCCCGAACCAAGAACTGCAACTTTTCTGATCGTACGATTCATAGTGTGGTTTAACCGTTGATAATGAAGTTATGAAGTGACGTGATTGTAGCTTTTTTTTTCGATTATTTTCTGAATCTCATACAATACCTCAAAAAAAACATTGAGCTTGCCCACGTCCACCTGACTGCGAACAGCTTCGTTGAAACGCAATACCGTTTCCCTCGACCTTTCTTTTTTCTTTTTTCCTTCTTTTGTCAAGACAATGCGCACCATTCTTTTGTCAGCACGATCGGCTTCCCGATAGATCAGTCCTTTTTCCTTCATGCTCTTTAACAACCGCGATAAACTTCTCGCTTCCAGTCCCATCAGGGGAGCAATCTTTGTCGCAGGAGTTCCCTCGGAATGAATGTTCAGTAATACAAATCCCATCGACATGGTGATGTCGTGTTTGGCGGCCTTTTGATTATACATCCGTGCAATAGCATGCCAGGCGGCCTTGATGACGTAATCTACCGTTTCTTCCCTGCGCATAATAGATTTCTCACCGAAGGTATTAAAAATTGTTATGCATGCAGAGTATTTCAAAAAATTATTTTTCGAGGGAAGTATTACAGAAGTAGTCTTCCCCAACCGAAAAATTTCGTTCCCGACCATGACTTCGTTCGTTCGGGATACATCGAAAAATTGTGTATCAATAAATAGCAACCCGTTTTTTGAAGGTTTTTATTTGCCCCGCGGAGTTAAAAATTTCAAACCAGACAAGGTAATAACCCGTTCTGGCCGGAGAGCCATTGTCCTCATCACCGTCCCACCGAAAAAATCCTTCCGCGCCTAAAAGTTGATTTTGAGCAATTTTCCGGATGGCGCGACCTTCCTGGTCGAAGATTTTAACATTTGCAATAAATCCCCCGCTCTCAAACCTGTATTTGATTTGAGTAAAATCGCGCGAACTGACGTAAGGTTGAAGAATTTCCGGATCTACACTTACGGACCCGTCGTCTACGTAACCATCCCCGCGGGCATTGGAATTCAAATATCCCGGCGTAGCAAATCCGCTGGTGGAACTTGCAGATCGCCAGTTGGAAGCTTTTTCACTTCCCGGCGAAAAAGATATTCGCTCCAAAGAAACTCCCTCGCCATCGCTGATAAATGGAACATGCATTTCGTCCGCATAGAACATTGAGTCTATTACCGTGCCTTCCTCATCTACTATTGCAACAGACCCCTCATCATCATTAAATGCCGGAAGATCTGTTTCGCAAAACGTTTCTTCCATACCCAGGATGTACTCTCCCTTCAGAGCGAAAGCATCTTCGGTAAAAACACGGTATTGTCCCGGATGAATAATCAGATTTTCTTTTGAAAAAATGACACGACTATTCCCTAATGCGCTGTTGAAGTTTCTGAAAGACCAGTTTTTAAGCTGAATGGTTTTTTCGGAACGGTTATAGATCTCAACAAAATCCACACCTGTTGGACGCGGGTTAAACAGGATCTCATTCAAAAGGACGTCGTGTGGTTCCGCCTTTTCGGGCAATACAAAATATGCCTGCGAAAAGGCGTCCTGAATTTTATTTCCAGAGCAATCATAGACATCCGAAACCGCAAGCGAATAATTTTTACTGGGTTGTATCTGATCCAAAAGAGTAAGGGCAAGTGTTGTGTGTGATCCATCCACAAACCGAACTGAACTTATTCCCAGGAAAGGATCGACTACAAACCTTTCTGCGGGTGGGGTGATGCTTTCGAGTTTTTCATTAAAAACAATCAACAATGAATATGCATCTTCTGCAGTGACCGTCAGGATTTTCGGTCCGGTATTATCAGGTAAGTTTGCAAAAGCAGAATTCTGTTTCCCTGGTGTTCCGCCTACCGAAGTTTCTGCCGCAACCCAATTGTTTTTCTCTGCGCAGATATTTTCAGGATCGATCAGTTCGAGCGACCAACCACCATCGGCTTTTTCGTCGTCGCTGTACCAGGAGGTCGAAAATTTTAATGAATCAATAGTCCTGCCATCGGAGTGTTTAATGACAAGAATGTCTCCCGAATTATTAATCGAAGGAAACGGAGATACTACAAGCACCTGGCCAAAAGAAGAAAACTTTTCTGCAGCGGAAGGTGCGCTGAGGATCAGGTACTGACCTGGAAGGAGTATGATTGGCTCGAATTTCCCGGAGCTTGCTTCATCGGATAAAGTCCATCCTGAAAGATCTATGGGATTTTCACTCCGGTTTAACACCTCTACAAATTCAGCTTCGGGCAAACCCACCTGTGGGCTGGGGTCCGGACAAAATTCCGTTATGATAACATCCTTGAACTGAACGGGTGAGGGTTCGAAATACAAAAATTTCAACGCGATCTTTTTCATAACATTTCCCGTCGCATCCGCTATGCCGTTAACAGTTAATTCCCCCTCCTTCCCGTTGATGAATGGTTTGGAGAAAAATAATTCGACTGATTTGTCATCCTCCTGTAGCCTGACCGATGCAGGGTTTCCCGGTGTTGGAGATGCATAATAATTAAGGGGATTTTCCGCAGTTGCCCTGTCGGGATCTTCGGAAAAAAATAGTCGCATTGATTGTGGTGAAGCAACACTTAGTGAAAGAATCTCCGGCGGGCTTGTATCAGGCGCGTTATATCTTCGGATACTTATATCGTCATAATAGAACCGTGTTGCATTGGTAATGGTGTACGTGCATAGTATGCCGGCATAAATTGACTGCTTGTGGGTGTTATCCGTGCCCGAAGCGTGCAAACTAAAATCCGATCCGCCGGTGTAGTCAATGAATACCTCCCATTGTCCCTGGTCCTTACGGGTAACTTTAACCCGCATTTCAAAAGCTGATGAAATACCTGCGGCGTTGGCCCGGCAAACAGATGAGCTGGTTGTGCCCGATTGCCTGAACAACTCCACCGCATCGTTCGATCCCGCCTCGCCGAACTGCAGATAATAACCATTGAGCGGAGAAGAAAGGTCAGATTGGTCACTGATGAGGTAAAACCTCCCAAAATTCGCTCCAGACGGCGCAAAAGATTGTTTCACAAAGAATTCCCATTCGACGTTTTCACTCGGCGATGAGCTAAAGTCAATATATAAATACGACGTTCCTGCAATCGCAGAATTCAATTGAAGTTGATAGGAATTGTTAATGATAAAGCTGCTGGTAGTGCCATTCCACGAAGGACTTGTTGTAAAGTCGCCGTCAGAAAAATCATCATTAACCTGGGCGAAGGGATTTTGGATGACAAGTAAACTCAGAAGGAGGACCGAAAACGTTTTCAACCTGAACCCGGGAAAGGGTTTCATGGATATTTTAGAAGTAATTTGCATAGGAGAGAGGGTAAATAATTACTTTTGCTAGCTTAATTTAAACAAAAATGAAACTCGCAGTAGTAGGAGCCACCGGTTTAGTTGGCCAGGAAATTTTAAAAGTGCTGGAAGAACGCAGCTTTCCCTTCAATGAATTGTTTCTCGTGGCCTCTGCCAAGTCTGTCGGCCAGTCGGTTACCTTTAAAGGAAAGGAATATAAGATAAAGGGTATTGAAGAGGTCTGTAAACTGGCTCCTGATGTTGCAATTTTCTCAGCCGGTGGTGGAACTTCACTGGAGTGGGCGCCTAAGTTTGCAGATGCCGGAACTATTGTGATTGATAATTCCTCCGCCTGGAGAATGGACGCGACTAAAAAGCTCATCGTTCCGGAAATAAACGGGCACGTGTTGACTATTGATGACCGGATAATCGCCAACCCCAATTGCTCCACCATTCAGATGGTGTTGGCGCTGGCACCCCTTCACGTGAAATACCGGCTGAAAAGAATTGTCGTGTCAACTTACCAATCTGTAACTGGGACTGGCAAAGATGCTGTGCAGCAGATGATGGATGAACGCAAAGGTATAAACGGGCCGAAAGTCTATCCCCACCCTATCGACCTCAATGCATTGCCTCATATCGATCCATTTCTCGATAATGGATATACCAAAGAAGAAATGAAAATGGTTAACGAAACACGGAAAATCATCGGTGATGACTCCATCGGCGTTACTTCCACCACAGTTCGAATTCCGACTATTGGTGGGCACTCTGAAGCGGTTAATGTTGAGTTCCATGAGGACTTTAATATTAGTGAAGTCCGGTCCATCCTTTCAAGTACCCCAGGTATTATTGTGCAGGACGATCCGAAGAATAACATTTATCCGATGCCCATCAATTCAAAAGGCCGTGATGAAGTGTTTGTCGGAAGGATCCGACGGGATGAATCACAACCAAACACACTGAATATGTGGATCGTTGCAGATAACCTGAGAAAAGGGGCCGCTACCAATGCGGTACAGATAGCGGAGTTTATGCTGGAAAAAAGTCTGGTGTATTGAACCGTTGTTATAACTAACGGAAAAACCGCTGAGAAGCGGTTTTATTGCCTGACATTCCCCGCCCTATTAATCCATTTAAAGCCGCCATTTGAATTGTGTCGGAAGAAGGTGCAGGTTGATAAAAGCTGCCGCTTACTTTGCGCTTTAAATTGTCATTAACCGTTCGAAAAATAACTATGAAAAAGATCTTTTTGGTTTTACTAGCATTAATTCCTTTGGGGTTCTTTTCTTGTGAGGATGAAAAAAATGCAAGAATAGAGGTTTGGCTTACCGATGCTCCCGGAGAATTTCAAGAAGTTAACATTGATGTGCAGGGAGTTGAAATTCATTCCAATGAAACAGACCATGAAAAGGGCTGGCAGATCGTAGAAGTTAACCCGGCCATTTACAACCTTCAGGACCTGACGAATGGTCGCGAAATCCTTTTAGGAGATCTTGACCTGCCCGGGGGCAGAATATCCCAGATCAGATTAAAGCTGGGAGATAACAATACTGTGAAAGTAGATGATGTGGTTTACCCGCTGAGTACACCGAGTGCCCAGCAGTCTGGTCTAAAACTTCAGATACACGAGATCATTGCCGAGGGAATAACCTACAAGATATTACTGGATTTTGAGGCCGGAAAATCGGTTATCAAAACCGGTTCAGATGCATATTCTCTCAAACCTGTCATCCGCGCCGTAATGGAGGCCAAGGACGGCGGAATTAAAGGAGTTGTTGAGCCGGCTGCCGTGGTTGCAATTGCCGTGATGAAAGGTGAGGAAATCATTACGACCACTTCGAGTGATGAGGAAGGGAATTTTTTGATCCGCGGCCTTGACGCTGGAACTTACACCCTTGTATTTGATGCTGAAGGCGATCAACCCGTTGTAGAAAGAACAAACGTAACTGTCGAAACTGGCGTTGTTACCGATGTCGGAGTCGTGGACGTTCCTGAATAATGCAACTTTGTACAATAACTAAAAAGGCAGGTACAAACCTGCCTTTCTTATTGAGCTCAATTTTTTTTTCTGCTCTGGAATTAAGTTTTGGACTGCAAATGTTTTTCCCTTATCAATCTCTTGTCCAGCCAGTTCAAAATAGCAATGAAGGCAATTCCAAAAACGGCCAGACCTGCATAATCGGCCATGCCAGTCAGGAATCCGAAATCAAAACGGAAATCGATAAATAAAATCGTGGCGAGAAAAGCAATCGCCAGAAAAAAGATGCCCGCGCCAAACCAAAAGTAATCTTTGGAACTCTTGCTTTGTTGTTTGCTTATCATTCGGGCGACGACAGTTTGAGCAAAGCTGGAAGAGATCTCATACCCTGGATCTTTTTTCAAGGCACGAAAAACTTCCTGATATGCTTTGATATCCAACCCGTCGGCATCAGAGCTTTCTCCCTTTTCGGGATTTTTTTGCAATTCTTCCTCGTATGAATTCATAAAAGTTCTTCTTTACCAAGATACATCTTAACTTTTTCTTTTAACAAATTCCGTGCGCGGAAAAGATAGTTTTTAACCGTTCCTTCCGGCATTTTCGTTACTTCACCTATTTCCGGATAACTCATGCCCTCCAGATGATATAACGTAAGTACAGCCTTGTATTGGGGCGGAAGTTCCTCCACTAATTTTAAAACAAAATCATCCATGTCCCTGTCTTCGACGATAGTTTCAGGATTGGATACCTCAATAAACTTTTTAGTGAACGCCTCCTCTTCCGGAATGTCTGAATAAAGCATTTTTTGCTTTCGCAAATGGTTGATGGCATACCTGTAAGAGATGGTCGCAATCCAGGTGGAAAGTTTGGATTGAAAGGTAAACTCTCCGAGTTTTTCATGGACTCTTAAAAACACATCCTGACACAACTCTTCCCGATCCTCATCACTTTTTATCAGCCGGCCTACCATGTGCGCAACCAGCCTCTCATGCTGCTTTATTAACAGCATAAATGCCTGGGTATCACCCGTTAATACGCGCGAAACCAGCGTCCTGTCATCCGTCATTGGGCCGTTAGACATTCAAAAGGGTGTAAATGTTGCAAGAATATAGAAAAAACTATTGCCAGTTACAGGGTGGAGATAATGGCTTTCAAACCCCGGCGGTGACAACTCGACTTTTTACTGAAAGAAAATTTTAAGGATGCTGCAACATTTTAAAAACAGCTGTTGTCATACGACCCAAAAGCAATAAATCACACTTAAAAGATTACACTATGGACCACGGATTAAGAGATGTTCTCATGCCACTTGTTGTACTGGGAACCATCGGCGGCACAATGGTTTTGTTCACAAGAACGATCGCTGATTACATTCTGAAAAAGAAAATGATTGAAAAAGGTTATGTAAACGAAGATACCCAGGCAATTTTCAAAAAGAATACAGATGAAAATAAATACTCGACCTTAAAATGGGGCCTGATCATCTTGTTTGCCGGACTTTCGCTGATCCTCATGGAGTATATCCACTACGACAGCCGCTCACCGCTTCCTTATGGTTTGTTTGCAGTTTTTGTGTCTCTGGGATTCCTCATTTACTACTTCATTGTGAAAAAAGAGTTCAATAAGTAGTGTAATTACCGCGACTGGGTTAAAAACTTCTATTTATTTATGATCAGGAATTATTTTCTGGTTGCCGTTCGCAACCTTAACAGGAATAAATTTTTCTCGGCGATAAATATTTTCGGACTTGCAGTAAGTATGACCATCTGTATGGCCATCATCATGCTCGTCGCCGACGAGATGACATACGACCGCCACAATAGCAACTACAACCGAATTTACCGGGTCAACGCTTATATGGTGGACAACAAGGGCGTGGATAAAAGTAACCTAGACAATGCAACCTCGCCCATGCCGTTGCGGCAGATACTTCACCAGAGAAGTTAAAGCATGAACTATTGAAATATCCGAATATTAAAAATGTGGCAGCCGCATCTCATTTACCTGCAGCAGGAGAAACACATGGCAATGGATTTAAAAAGAACCTTCAGGACAAAGATTGGACTAACATCAATAGCTTTCTGGTTGACGAAGACTATGCTGAAAACATGGAAGTAGCGTTGATTGCCGGAAAGTTCTTTACTGCCGAGCACGGTAAAAGCAATAGTAACTTCGTTGTGATCAATGAAGAAGCCTTAAAAGTGCTTCATTATAACACTCCCATGGATGCCATTGGTGAAGAAATCATCTATCAGGCCGATTCATCCCGGAAAGCAATCATTGGCGTCGTGAAAGACTACAACCATAGTCAGTTGTTCTCAACAATCGCTCCCCTCGCCCTGATGTTTGATCAGGATCAGGTCCGCTTGCTTCAGGTTCGCTATACAGGCAGCCATGAGGACGCTATCAAGACTGTCGAAAAAGCGTGGCGATTTGTTCACCCAAATCTTAAAGTTGATCACAGGCATATCGAAGCAGAGATCAAACTATTCTATAGTACTATTTTTGGTGATGTAGTAAACATCCTGGGGGTCATTGCATTGCTTGCCATCATGATCTCCTGTCTTGGGCTGCTGGGAATGGCGACCTATACTATTGAAACGCGTATGAAGGAGTCGTAATTGGGGTACTCGTCCTATTATTGCTGGGCGGCATTACGGTGGGATCTCAAACCTTGAGAGCTGCTTTTACAAATCCGGTAGATAATCTGAAAAATGAATAAAAAAAATCAAATTTTCACATCAAACACCTCCTGGCGAAAAAAGCTTATTTGCTGCAATGTAGGCCGTACTCCACGCTGATTGAAAGTTAAAACCCCCCGTCTCGCCATCAATATTCAGCACTTCACCCGCGAAAAAAATGCCTTTTATCTTTTTACTCTCCATCGTGTCAATCCCAATTTCCTTAAGATCTACACCTCCGCAGGTAACAAATTCCTCCTTGAAGGTTGTCTTGCCTTTTATCTGAAACGGACACTTCGACAAATTTTCCAATAACTTGTTCAGGTTCTTTTGTCCTATTTCTCCCCAAACCTTTTCGGGAGGGATCTCTGACATCTCACATAACCGTACCCATAGGCGCTGGGGCAATTCAAATAAGGGATTGCTGCAGATTTTTTGCTTCGATCTCGAGATTTTCTGATCTCCCAAATGCTCGCGTAAAGTTTCCTCCTTAGCCGGTCCGATCCAGCTGACAAGTGCCGTGAAGTTGTAATGAACTCCACTAAGATATTCAGCGGCCCACGCCGAGAGTTTTATGACCGCCGGACCGCTCAGTCCCCAATGTGTAATCAACAGTGGCCCCTGTTGCTTAAATTTTGTTGTTGCAATCCTGACCTCAGCATTTTGCACCGCGATGCCCATCAGATCGGCAAAATTCTTTCCGGAATCGTTAAAAGTAAACAGCGACGGTATTGGGGACTTGACGGTATGACCGAGCTTTTCAATAAAATGATAGGCTTCAATCTTCGGACTGCCACCAGTAGCGATCAGGACGCGCGTTGCGGTATACATTTTTCCAGATTGTTTACCGATCTTAAAATTGCCTCGGGCGGGTTCTAATGTCTCCACCCCATCTCCCATTTCAATGTTTATTTTCAGCCGGTCTGCTTCCCTCAAAAAACAATCGATGACAGTTTGTGAACTATCGCTTACCGGAAACATTCTTCCATCCTCCTCAATTTTCAGATCGACTCCCTTTGAGGCGAACCATCCGACTGTTCGCTTTGCATCATAAATTTTGAACAGCGAACGCAAGGGTTTTTCACCGCGCGGATAATGGTGGGAGAGCTTAACGGGATCAAAACAATTGTGCGTTACGTTACACCGCCCGCCACCCGACACGCGCACTTTTGATAGCAACTTATTGGATTTTTCCAGGATCAGAATTTTCAACCCCGGATACATTTCCGCGGCCTGGATTGCTCCGTAAAAACCGGCGGCGCCTCCTCCTATAACAATCAAATCAAAATCTGCCATATCCTTGTGGTCTTCCTGATCCAGGCAGTGCCGTTGGTTTGTTAAGAATAAAAATGACCTTCACCTTTATTGTTAATTTTGATGAGCCTCCACTGAGGGAACCTTCGCAATATTAATAGGAAACAAGTAGGTAAAATTGGAAAAGAACGCAAAAGAAATAATTGACGCCTTGTCGACCGGGCCCGTGAAGCAATTCATCCTGGATCACGAAAACGATGATGTGAGAGACCTTATACTAAAACACAAGGACATTCTTGGAATTCCCATTGCCCGGGTTATGGAACAAATTGCCACGCGACGCAAAGCCAGGGAAAAACTACCGCTATATTATAATACTCCGGAAATTATTTTTTCCCCCCCGGCAAATTTTGAACAAAGCTCCTCGGAGTTAACAGCACAATACAAAAGCGAGATCATAAACAGCTCCTTTACTACCGAAAAAGCGATCATCGCGGATCTCACCGGGGGGTTTGGAGTGGATGCCTATTTTTTCAGCAAAACCGCGCAGAAGGTTCATTTTGTAGAACCCGATACATCTTTGCTGGAAATAGCACGCCACAACCACCAGCTGCTTGGCGCCCGGAATATTCAATATCATAATTCAACCGCGGAGAATTTTATCCGTGCGACTGGCGAATACTTTGATTTCGCATATTTAGATCCGTCGAGAAGGACAGCGGCGAAAAAAAAGGTACATGCGTTCGAGGATTCTCAACCCGATGTTCTGAAACTGACGAGCGAAATTTTTGAGAAAACCTGCGTCATGATGGTGAAAGCTTCCCCACTCCTCGACATTCAGGCGGGGATGTCGCAACTCACCTGTGTAAAAAATGTTTTTGTGGTCTCCGTGTATAATGAATGTAAAGAGATCTTGTTTTTATGCGAAGAAGATTTTGCGGGAATCGCAGCAATCGAAGCCGTGAATATTTTAGGAGACCTTGTTGTCCAGAAGTTTGAATTTTCTTTCCAGGAAGAAAGGCGGCAAATGGTAGAGTACAGCGATCCTTTAAAATATCTGTACGAACCCAACGCATCTATTCTCAAAGCCGGGGCTTTTAAATCTGTGGCCATTCGCTTCAACCTAAAAAAGATCCAGAGCAGTACACACCTTTATACCGGCGATCATCTCATCGAATCATTTCCGGGCAAGAGATTTTTGATTGAAAAATCAATCAGGCCCGATCCGTCCGAAATAAAAAAATATTATCCTGACGGAAAAGCGAACGTGACTACCAGGAATTACCCTCTTTCACCAGAGGCCTTAAAAAAGAAAACGGGATTAAAAGATGGTGGAGAAAAATTCCTCATTGGTTTCTCCGGTCAGAAAAAGAAATATTTAGTGGTTGCAAAGAAGCTCTAATTCAGTGAGGTAAAATTACCGTTGAGCGAATTAGCTAAAAAATTGATATGAACAAAACAGCAACTCCAATATTCCTCATCATGTTTTATTGTAAAAAAACGGTCATTA